>NZ_JAMPQL010000003.1:0-359154 GCF_028482435.1 Providencia sp. PROV119 | reverse complement strand
TGCTGCTATTGCCCGTGCCAAAGCGAAAAAAGCAGCCCAAGAGAAAGCACAACTTGAGGCTCAAGTGAGTGAGGAGGAAATGCTGTCACCTGCTGCTGAACAACCCATTGAAGAAGAAACAGATCCTCGTAAAGTTGCGGTTGCTGCGGCGATAGCTCGCGTAAAAGCCAAACAAGCTCAAAAACAAAACGAACAAACAATGATAGAGTAAGTGATTAAACACCATGAAATTTAGGCCTATTGATCCAAATAACCGTCGTTTAAAAATCGCTAGCGCGCCATTTACCCATGATAACCAAAGCACTAGTCTTGTTATGCTTTGGGTTTTATTGGCTGCGATACCGGGTATTGCAGCACAAATTTACTTCTTTGGTATTGGCACTCTCTATCAAATTGTTTTAGCCATGCTGGCTGCTGTGATCACAGAAGGCATCGCTATCCGTTTACGTAAAAAGCCCGTTATTAACGTTCTTAAAGATAATTCAGCCATTGTTACCGCGCTATTACTGGGTGTGAGTCTACCGCCATTAGCACCTTGGTGGATGATCGTTCTTGGAACTGCCTTTGCCATGATCATTGCTAAACAATGTTATGGTGGTTTGGGGCAAAATCCATTTAACCCTGCAATGGTGGGTTATGTCGTATTACTAATTTCTTTTCCTGTACAAATGACCAGTTGGCTCCCGCCCTCTGAATTACAGACTCTTAATATCAATGCACTAGAGAGCCTTTCAATTATCTTCACTGGACATACTCCAACGGGGATCACGCTGGATGCCTTGCGAATGGGTGTCGATGGAATGAGCCAAGCAACACCATTAGACAGCTTTAAAACAGGGCTATTAACCCATTCGATTTCTGATGTTTTACAGCAACCAATTTTACAAGGCTCTCTGGCGGGTATTGGTTGGCAATGGGTCAATATTGCCTATTTAATCGGCGGCCTCATAATGTTAAACCGTCGGATTATTAGTTGGCAGATCCCTGTTTCATTCCTTGCCACCTTAGCATTCTGTTCAGTAGTCAGTTGGTTATTAGATGATGGTCGCTACTCGCCACCACTAGTACAGTTACTCTCCGGCGCAACTATGCTAGGGGCATTTTTTATTGCAACAGATCCAGTTACGGCATCGACGACACCAAAAGGCCGCTTGATTTACGGTGTAATGATTGGCTTATTAGTGTGGCTAATCCGTGTTTACGGTGGTTATCCCGATGCTGTCGCTTTCGCTGTGCTACTAACTAATATTGCGGTGCCTCTCATTGACCATTATACGCAACCTCGTGCATACGGGCATGGACATAAGTAAGGAGCCTATATGTTAAACACAATGCGTCGTCATGGAGCCATCTTGGCTATTTTTGCAGCCGGCACAACTGCACTTAGTGCGGCTGTTTATACCTTAACGAAAGAGACAATCGCACAACAAGCGGCGATCGTACAAAAACAGCTACTTGACCAAGTCGTACCAACTAGCCTGTATGATAATGCATTTGGGCAGGAGTGTTATTTAGTCGGAGCAGAAGCTGAGCTAGGCAGCAAGCAGCCACATCGGTTATATATTGCGAGAAAGAATGGTGAGCCTGTTGCCGCCGCCCTTGAATCTACAGCACCCGACGGCTATTCAGGTGCAATACATCTCTTAGTCGGTGCAGATTTTAATGGAAATGTGCTAGGTGTTAGAGTGACAGAGCATCATGAAACACCGGGTCTCGGCGATAAAATTGAAACACGAATTTCAAACTGGATCACTTTGCTCACAGGGAAAGTTGAATCCGACCATGACCCCAAATGGGCAGTTAAAAAAGATGGCGGTGATTTTGACCAATTTACTGGGGCAACCATAACCCCAAGAGCGGTTGTTAATGCGACCAAACGTACCGCCGTTTTTATGCAAAAAATACCACAAAATCTCTCTAGCTATCCTATTTGTGGAGCTGAATAATTATGAGTCAATCTAAAGAACTTTTTGTACAAGGCTTATGGAAAAACAACTCGGCACTTGTACAGCTTTTAGGCCTATGCCCATTACTGGCTGTTTCATCAACAGCGACCAATGCATTAGGGTTAGGACTTGCTACAACATTAGTGCTGGTTTGTACCAATGTTGCCGTATCCGCATTTCGTCGTTGGGTACCAGCTGAAATTCGTATTCCTATTTATGTTATGATCATTGCCTCTGTCGTTAGTGCAGTACAGATGCTTATTAACGCCTATGCGTTTGGCCTATATGAATCGCTGGGCATATTTATTCCGCTGATTGTGACCAACTGTATTGTAATTGGTCGCGCTGAGGCTTATGCCTCACGGAATCCTGTACCACTTTCTGCTATTGATGGCCTTGCGATGGGGTTAGGTGCAACGGCAGCCTTGTTCGTTTTAGGGGCTATGCGCGAGATTTTAGGTAATGGCACACTGTTTGACGGTGCAGATTTACTACTAGGATCATGGGCCAAATCATTGCGAATAGAGGTTTTACACCTTGACTCACCATTTTTACTCGCTATGCTGCCACCGGGCGCCTTTATCGGCCTCGCCCTGATGCTTGCGGGCAAATATTTAATTGATGAGAAAATGAAAAAACGAGCCGCCCTAAAATCGGGCCAACAACCTGAACGTGAATACCAAAAAGAACAAGGATGCGGCAGCCATATTTCTAGATAAGATTAATTGTGAGCTATGAATAAATCAAAACGTATTGAGATATTGACTCGCCTGCGCGATAACAATCCCAATCCAACAACTGAGTTACAATTTAACTCCCCTTTTGAGCTGTTGATAGCGGTTTTGTTATCTGCACAGGCGACTGATGTCAGCGTTAATAAAGCAACAGCCAAATTATATCCTGTCGCTAATACTCCTGAAGCCATGCTCGCTTTGGGCGTCGATGGTATCAAAGAGTATATAAAAACAATTGGTCTGTTTAACACTAAAGCTGAAAGTGTTATCAAAACCTGCAAAATCTTAATTGAAAAGCATAATAGCCAAGTTCCTGAAGATCGCGCAGCTTTAGAGGCCTTACCCGGCGTTGGTCGTAAAACAGCAAATGTGGTGTTAAACACGGCTTTTGGCTGGCCAACCATTGCTGTTGATACGCATATTTTTCGAGTTTGTAATCGTACCAATTTTGCTCCAGGTAAAAATGTCGTTGAAGTCGAAGAAAAACTTCTCAAAGTCGTTCCCACAGAGTTTAAAGTCGACTGCCATCATTGGTTCATTTTACATGGTCGCTATACCTGTATCGCACGCAAACCGCGCTGTGGGTCTTGTATTATTGAAGATCTCTGCGAATTTAAAGATAAGGTGTACCCTGAGAATTAACATTACACTGCTCCCAGTTATTTGTTCACAATGCAAATTTTTTCTTGCTCTAAGACTTTGTCTTACGTAACAATGGGAGCCAAACTCAACCTCCATAAAAACGGTAAGTATGTTCCAAGACAACCCATTGCTCGCGCAACTTAAACAGCAACTGCACTCCCAAACGCCTCGCGTTGAAGGATTGGTAAAAAGCACCGATAAAGGTTTCGGTTTTCTCGAAGTAGATGGCCAAAAAAGCTACTTTGTTCCACCTCCACAAATGAAAAAAGTGATGCATGGCGATCGCGTTATCGCGGCCATTCATACAGACAAAGACCGTGAATTCGCTGAACCAGAAGAACTTGTTGAACCCTTTCTCAACCGCTTTGTCGGGCGCATTCAGAAGAAAGATAATGACAACCGCTTATTTGTGATCCCTGATCACCCACTGCTAAAAGATGCTATTTCTTGTCGCCCAGTAAAAGACATCGACCATGAATTTGCTCAAGGTGATTGGGTTGTTGCACAGATGCGTCGCCATCCTTTAAAAGGTGATAAAGGTTTTTACGCTGATATCACTGAGTACATCACCGATGCTAATGACCATTTCGCCCCTTGGTGGGTCACTTTACGTCGTCATCAACTTGATCGTGCTGAGCCGCAAATGGTTCACAGTGAACGCGATGATGAAGGCATTGAGCGTGTTGACCTTACCGACCTGCATTTCGTGACTATCGACAGTGCAAGTACAGAAGATATGGATGATGCTCTGTATATTGAAAGAACAGCAGACGGTCATTTAAAACTTTATATCGCTATCGCGGATCCAACCAGTTATATCAAAGAAGGCAGTGAATTAGATAAGCTCGCTTTAACTCGTGCTTATACGAACTACTTGCCTGGCTTTAATATTCCGATGTTACCTCGTGAGCTTTCAGATAACCTCTGCTCTTTACGCCCAAATGAGCGCCGTCCAGCATTAGTGTGTGCCGCAACCATTTTGGATGATGGTAACCTAGCTGAAGATATTCAGTTTTTCAGTGCATGGGTTGAGTCTAAATCAAAGCTGGTTTATGACGAAGTTTCCGATTGGCTAGAAAAATCAGGTAGCTGGCAACCAACTAATGATGCAGATCAGCAACAGATTGAATTACTGAAAGAAATGGCGGATAAGCGTCATCAATGGCGTCAACAAAATGCGTTAGTCTTTAAAGATCGCCCTGACTATCGTTTCTTGTTAGATGACAAAGGGAATGTTATTGACATCGTCGTCGAAAGCCGCCGTACGGCAAACCGTATTGTCGAAGAAGCGATGATCACCGCTAACTTGTGTGCCGCAACACAGCTCAAAAACACATTAGGTTTTGGCGTATTCAACGTTCATATGGGCTTTGAGCCATTACAAATAGAGCAAGTTGTACAAACATTGAAAGAGCATGGTATTGAGACAACGGCCGAATCCCTGCTCACCTTAGAAGGTTTCCGCCAACTACGCCGCCAATTAGATGCACAACCGACACAATTCTTAGATAGCCGCATTCGTCGATTCCAAACCTTTGCAGAAGTCAAAGGTGAACCCGGCCCTCACTTTGGATTAGGTTTTGAGGCTTACGCAACGTGGACATCACCAATCCGTAAATACACGGATATTGTTAACCATCGTCTACTTAAATCGGTTATTGCGGGTAAACCCTCAACTGATAAACCGACAGAAGAGTTATCGATTAAATTAGCGGAGCGTCGCCGAGCCAATCGCATGGCTGAACGTGATGTTGGTGATTGGTTATATGCGCGCTTTTTAAAACCTTTCGAAGGTACAGACAAGGCATTCCCTGCGGAAATTATCGATATCACACGTGGTGGTGTACGAGTGAGGTTAACCGACAATGGTGCCGTAGCCTTTATTCCAGCGCCGTTCTTACACGCTGTACGCGATGAGATCCAATGCAGCCAAGAAACAGGTAGCGTGTTAATCAAAGGCGAACCCGCATACAAACTCAACGATATTATTAATGTTAATATCGCTGAAGTACGTATGGAAACTCGCAATATTGTTGCTCGCCCTGCCGCATAATTACTTTTGATGCTATAATAAATATGCTACTGGTTTTAGCAGTAGCATATTGTTTCTTACTTTTCCTTCTTAATGAGTTCCACTCAGATATATTGTCGCTTTTTATATACATTAATTCCCGATAATTCTGATTCGTATAATTACTGATTGTGATAATTTGGTAGCGTCCTTAAAACTCGGAGTCACTAAAATGAACACGACAAGTAAACGCATTATGACATTCACACTTGCAACCCTTATCGCAATAAGCGTTAGCGCATGCTCTAATATGTCAAAGCGAGATAAGAATACGGCTGTAGGTGCTGGCGTAGGTGCTGTAGGCGGTGCTATCCTAACGGGCGGTAGTGCACTGGGAACGGTTGGTGGCGCTGCAGTTGGTGGGATTATTGGTAACCAAGTCGGAAAATAAATCTATGGATAAGGGGGGATGCCCCCTTATCCTATATTGTGTTATCCACCCGCTAACTTCACTTGATAACCTTTTGCTTCAAGAAGTTGCTTAATCAGCTCTCTCTTATCACCCTGAATTTCAATATCACCGTCTTTTACTGAGCCACCGCAACCACATTTTTTCTTTAATTCCGCGGCCAATTTAGCCAGTGCATCATCTTCAAGATCGAGTCCTGTCACCACGCAAACGCCCTTGCCTTTGCGACCCGATGTTTCACGGCGGATCCTGACAATACCATCTCCTTTTGGGCGTGGTGCTTTCGGTTTTTCCTCTTCGATGCGACCGATATCCGTGCTATACACTAAACGGCTATTTGTATCCTTCATGCACAATCCTTAATAGATTGGTTGATCTGCTTTAATGTGAATGCGGGGTTATCACTACGCGTAATAGGACGGCCGATAACCATATAATCAACCCCGGCTTTTAATGCTTCTTGAGGTGTCATGATACGGCGCTGATCCCCAACATCACTACCAATTGGGCGAATACCTGGTGTCACTAATTTAAAATCATCACCACACAATGATTTCAGTCTTGCAGCTTCATGTGCTGAACACACCACACCATCTAAGCCACACGCTTTTGTCAACAAAGCTAAACGTTCAGCATGCTCAGCTGGCGTAGCATTAATACCAATGCCAGTCAGATCGGATTGATCCATACTGGTTAAAACAGTGACCGCTGTTAATAATGGCGCCTCTTTTCCATAAGGCTCTAATGCCTGACGAGCCGCTTCCATCATACGGCTGCCACCACCAGCATGAACGTTAACCATCCAAACGCCCATTTCTGCTGCTGCCCCAACCGCACGCGCAACCGTATTAGGAATATCGTGAAATTTTAAATCGAGAAATACATCAAAACCACGTTGGTGTAGTGATTTCACAAATTGAGGGCCATTGAAGGTAAACATCTCTTTACCGACTTTCAAACGACATTCACGCGGATCAATAAGGTCAACAAATGCCAATGCCGCGTTTGCATCTTCATAATCGAGCGCAACAATAACTGGCGAGTGAGTAGATACGCGAGCGTGGTTCTCAGTTGAAGAAATCATTTAGTAGTAGCCTTAATCATATTTGGTAATAAAGTGACGCTGTCACTGCCCATCTAAACCACGAATTGGCTTAATGGTGTCCCATGAACGACAAGACGGGCAGTGCCAATATAATGAATGCGAAGTAAAACCACATTTGTGGCAACGATAGTCAGGTTTGGTTCTAATTTGTTCCCCGACCATTTTCCGCAGCAAAATAAGGCTCTCTTTTGCTCGCCCTTCTTCTGCTTCTTTTAAATGGTAATCCATCAAACGATAAAATAACCGCATTGTTGGGTGACGTTGAATCTGATCGTTAATATAACTTGCGGCGGCTTCATGACTTTGCTTCTCAACAATAATGTCGGCGAGATACAGTTCAGCGACTGCCCCCGTATTACCCGCAACACATTGACGGAGATACACTTCCCAAGCATCCATATCTGCGATTTGTTGATAGCAATCATAAAGTAAAGGTAAAGTTTCAGCCACCAGCTCTCTATCTTGTTCGTAAACTTGTTTAAGAACATTGATAGCTTTGTCGTAATGTTCCTGCTCGATAAAAATTCGCCCTTTCATAATTGAAACACGGGCACAATTTTTATCCGCCTGTTCGGCTTTATTCAGAAGACTTAAAGCCCCATCAAGATCGTCACTGCCTAAGTGTTGATTGGCTAATTCACAATAAAAATGCGCAATATTTTCGCGTAACTCTTCATTACCCAATTTAACCAACTTAGTCGCCGTTTCGATTGCTTTCGTCCAATCACTGGTTAATTGAAAAATCGCCAATAATGACTGTAGTGCACTTTGCTTAAAATCCACCTCATCCGTCAGTTGCTGGAACATATTTTCAGCACGATCGTAAACCCCTGCGGCCATATAATCACGACCGAGTTGTTGCGTGGCTAATAAGCGTTGTTCAAAGGATAATGCGGCACTTTCAACAAGTGACTGATGAATACGGATGGCTCGTTCAACTTCACCACGTGAACGAAATAAATTACCTAAGGTTAAATGC
This sequence comes from Providencia sp. PROV119, assembly GCF_028482435.1. Classification (NCBI taxonomy): domain Bacteria; kingdom Pseudomonadati; phylum Pseudomonadota; class Gammaproteobacteria; order Enterobacterales; family Morganellaceae; genus Providencia; species Providencia sp. PROV119. Next base: position 351,268 of record NZ_JAMPQL010000003.1, on the reverse strand, counting down.
GCTTCAAAGGCGGAACTGTCTTCCTTGAGCATATCAAGGAATAAATCAACCGCTTTGTCTTGCTGATTTGATAAAAGAAAGTTAACGCCCGTAACATAATCACGTGACAGGCGGTTAGCATGTTGCTGCTTGTCTTGTTGAGCGCTTCGACGCCCCATATACCAGCCGTATGCAGCGGCGACAGGTAACAACAGAAACAGCAACTCAAACATACAAGATTATTCCTTGCTCTTTTGAGCCACAACTTCTGTAGATTCAGAGATGGTTTTATCATCCACACTCAATTGTGATTCAAGACGTCTAATTTTACGGCGTGCATTTTTCAAGCTCACCACAGCACGCAGATAAAATAGCCCTGCAACTAACCAACCCAGTACAAAGCCGACACCAAACAAAGAGGCTAAAAGTGAAGATAATGCAAAATCTCCTTGTGCAATCAGGTAGTTAAATGTAATAACCTGATTATTGCTTGAGCCTAGCGTGATTGAAATAATAAAAATAACCACAGCTAGTAATAATATCAGAAAATATTTCACATTCTTTCCCGTTATCCGTTCTTATGAAAACAAATTATCTACCTGATAAGGTAGCATTTCTGGCGCACTCAGACAAAGTAATTTATCTTATACGCCCACTTTGTTAATGTATATTGAACCTTATTTAACCTACATGTTTTTACTTTCACTCAAATTGGGTGTTTTATCCCTTAAGAGCGTACACGCCATCATCGCCAAAATTGCACTAATGATAATAGAAGCGATTGCATCTGAAGGCCAATGCATCCCTAATAATAACCGACTAAATACGATAGCTTCCGCCCATACCGCCAGCACGATGGCAAGTGCATATTGACGACGCTGCCAAAATAATCCAATCAATAAAAGTGCCCAGCCTGCCGCAAATAGTACATGCCCAGAAGGAAATGAGTAGCCAGTTTCCGCTTGCCAATGTTTGCGTAACCATGAAGGAACCTGATCACTTTGTTTAACGGTTTGTTTGATAACGTCTGCTCGCTGCTTTCTTTTTAAGTCATAAAATTCTGTCGCTGAAAGCCCATATTCTTTTTCTAGCCAAACCACATATGGGCGTGGCTCTTGGAAACTATTCTTAACAACGCTTTTGATCCCTTGTCCTACCAAAATACAGCATACAACAATAACAACCCATTGAAGGACACTTTTCAACTTTGGTTTACAGATATAAAGGGCCAAGGCTAATAATACGATAGAGGTTATCAGACTATAAGGGAGACCAGCCGTTTCTGTTAGCCAAAATAACCATTTAACCGATTCTACATTCTGAGACGGCAGCCAACTCCACCCTACCATCAGTAACGCTGTAGGAGGTATGATTAATAAAACAGCAAAGACTAATATCGGGTAAATTGATTTATTCATTTTATGCTATCCATGTCAGTTGACTGTTCGAATCAATAAAATTAGATTCACAAATGATTAACTCTGTTATAGTAATGCATAGTGGACTGTGTGCAAATAAATGTCTGCGCTATATGCTAGATGTCATATAGTATCGATAAGCAATATTTTTATCGATTAACGTTATTAATTAAGCAAGAGTTATCTCAACTAATGAATGAAAATATGCAGCTAAAACGCGTTGCCGAAGCCAAATTACCAACTCCTTTCGGCGAATTTTTAATGGTAGGGTTTGAGGAAATCGCAACAGGTCGTGACCATGTCGCACTGATTTTTGGCGATATTTCAGGTCCAGAGCCTGTTCTCAGTCGGATCCACTCGGAATGCTTAACCGGAGATGCATTATTCAGTTTACGCTGTGATTGTGGCTTCCAATTAGAAGCGGCACTGTCTCAGATCAGCAAAGAAGGTCGAGGCGTACTGCTCTATCATCGCCAAGAGGGTCGTAATATCGGCCTACTTAATAAAATTCGTGCTTATGCCTTGCAAGATCAAGGTCTAGACACCGTAGAAGCCAATCTCAAACTAGGCTTCAAAGCGGATGAACGCGACTTTACGCTCTGCTCTGATATGTATAAGTTATTAGGTATTAATGAGGTTCGCTTATTAACTAATAATCCAAAGAAAATAAATATCATGCGTGAAGCAGGTATTAATGTCGTTGAACGTGTGCCATTAATTGTTGGTCGCAATCCAAGTAATGCTCATTATCTCGATATTAAAGCTGAGAAAATGGGCCACATGTTATTTAAACATCAATAATCCTTCTCATAATGGAAGAGTAATGACACTGCTCTTCCTTGACTAATATTAAAATGATAACAATCGGTTGTAGCACTTTTGCCGATTGATATATTCACTTTCATTTCATAAGGTTTATACTGTTTATCAACAATGATCTCGATGAATAAATTTAATACGTTAAGTTTATTTTTCTGATAACAAGGAGCTACGGTGAATAACCTGCATTCTATCCAACGCATGAGAAGATTACGTAAGACAGAAAAAATGCGTGATCTCTTCCAAGAAACGCATCTTTCTCTTAATGACCTGTGCCTTCCAATCTTTGTTGAGGAAGGGCTTGATGATTATAAGCAAATTGACAGCATGCCAGGTGTTGTACGTATTCCAGAAAAACGTTTAGCTTATGAAATAGAGCGTATTGCCAAAGCAGGTATTAAATCTGTTATGACTTTTGGCGTCTCTCATCATTTGGATGAAACAGGGAGTGATGCTTGGCAAGAAAATGGTCTTGTCGCACGCATGTCTCGTATCTGTAAAGAGACAGTACCTGAAATGATTGTGATGTCAGATACCTGTTTTTGTGAATACACTTCACACGGCCATTGTGGGGTAATGCATGGCGATATCGTTGATAACGATGCCACTATCCATAATTTAGGTTTACAAGCTGTTGCAGCCGCACGTGCAGGTGCTGATTTTATCGCCCCTTCTGCTGCAATGGATGGGCAAGTTGCCGCTATCCGCCAAGCTCTAGATGCAGCTGGTTTTAAAGATACCGCCATTATGTCTTATTCGACTAAATTTGCGTCAGCACTCTATGGCCCATTTAGAGACGCGGCAGGCTCTTGTTTAAAAGGGGATCGCAAAACCTATCAAATGAATCCAATGAACCGCCGTGAGGCAATTCATGAATCCTTAATTGACGTACAAGAAGGCGCGGATGCATTGATGGTTAAACCAGCAGGTGCCTACCTTGATATTATTCGTGACCTACGTGAACGTACTGAATTGCCTATCGGTGCTTATCAAGTCAGTGGTGAATATGCACAAATTAAATTTGCTGCAATGGCTGGGGCTATCGATGAAACTCGCGTCACTCTGGAAACATTAGGCTCTATCAAACGGGCTGGCGCTGATATGATTTTCACCTATTTTGCCCTGCAATTAGCTGAAGATAAAATTTTGTCACGATAATGAGTGCGTGAGAAATAACAACATGCCCGCTGTCGAGTCGATTAGCGGGCATGTTATTTTCATAAATAGCGATGTTTGAGAATACCTAAACAAAATCGCCTGTTATGCTTTTTGTGCTGCCAGTTGCTCTGTAAAGCGCTGAGCATAATTTAACGCAATGCGAGGTTCATAGAGACCCGTAATAAGTAATTTCTGTTCGCCATTCAATGTATTAGCCACAACGCCCCATGATCCAATATCCTCTCTTGTTTGATAGATTTCATCTGGAACTGGCGATTTTTCTGGCATTGTCACTATCTCATTAGCGAAAGATAATGGTACGATTTCAAACGAGGCATAATCGGCATTTCGTCCTAATGGGAATTCCCTATCAACCAATAAACGAAGATCGCAGACTTCAGTTTCTGGGGTTTGCATGACAATGGAATAGAGATTCGGAATATGTTCAAGAATATCTCGGACTTCATCTAAATAATGATGATTTGGCGAGGTGGTAATTAAAATGTCAGCCGCCCAAAGCGCCCCTTTGTAAAAATCCGTTGCGTTAATATCTGCCATATATTAATACCTCACGTTGGTGATTTTATTGGTTTTGTGACGTCTGATTTAATGTCAGCAACCCCACATTTATCTTGGCTAGTTTAAATATGAGCCATAATCTCTACTCGTTTTTGCCTCACGATAAAAAGTAAAACATACCTCTTTCCAATAACGAAATTTTTAAAATGATATCTCTGCATCACTCAATATAGATAGGCAATCATCATAGCCTAGACTCAATCCTCATATATTGCGAAATAACAATAAAAAACGCCCATCGTGCAAACAAACACAGATGGGCGTTGTTAACTTAGAGATTAAAGATTAATGGAGCATTTGGCGGATCACATAATGCAGGATGCCACCATGACGGTAATATTCCATTTCTGTTGAGGTATCAATACGGCAACGTGTTGCAATTTCTTTGACCTGTCCATCACCATAGGTAATTTTCACAATAATATGTTGACCCGGCTCAATGGATTGCAAGTGTTCTATATCGATACGTTCATCCCCTTTAAGGCCCAATGTCTTACGCGTTGTACCTTGTGGGAACTCTAATGGGATAACCCCCATACCAATTAAGTTAGAGCGGTGAATACGTTCGTACGATTCCGCAATAACGACACGGACACCAAGTAAATTAGTACCTTTAGCCGCCCAGTCACGGCTTGAACCAGAACCGTATTCTTTACCTGCAATGATAGCGAGAGGCAGCTTTTCCTTTTGATACAGCATCGCCGCATCATAGATCGCCATCTGTTTACCTGTAGGGATATGTTTCGTATATCCACCTTCAACCCCCGGCACCATTTCGTTGCGAATACGGATATTGGCGAACGTACCACGCATCATCACTTCATGGTTACCACGACGAGAGCCATATGAGTTAAAATCGGCGGCAGCTACGCCATGCTCTTGCAAATAACGCCCCGCTGGACTATCCGCTTTGATATTACCCGCAGGTGAAATATGGTCAGTCGTTACCGAATCACCCAATATTGCCAAGATATGTGCGCCATGAATATCTTGAACCACTTCCGGCTCTGCTTTCATCCCTTCAAAGAACGGTGGATGGCGAATATAAGTCGAATCTGGCTGCCAATCATACGTGGAAGAGCTTGCCACTTGTAATGCTTGCCATGCCTCATCACCATCAAAAACCGCACTGTACTCTTTGCGGAACATTTCTGTTTTAACTTTTTCAACGGCTTGAGCAATTTCAGCACTGGATGGCCAAATATCTTTTAGATAGACATCATGACCTTGTGCGTCTTTGCCTAATGAGTCAGTTTTAACATTAATATTCATGTTACCCGCTAACGCATAAGCAACCACCAGCGGAGGTGACGCTAACCAGTTCGTTTTGACTAAAGGATGGATACGGCCTTCAAAGTTACGGTTACCCGACAATACCGCACCAACGGTTAAATCCGCCTCTTTGATCGCTTGCTCAATCGGATCAGGTAATGGCCCAGAGTTACCTATACAGGTTGTACAGCCATACCCCACTAAGTTAAAGCCGAGTTTATCAAGATAAGGTGTTAGTCCTGCCAGAGCTAAATAATCCGTTACCACCTTAGAGCCTGGTGCCAACGAGGATTTCACCCAAGGTTGACGAGTTAGACCTTTTTCTACCGCTTTTTTAGCGAGTAAACCTGCCGCCATCAACACACTTGGGTTTGATGTGTTCGTACAAGAAGTAATCGCTGCAATCACAACAGCACCATCGGTCATTTCAAAGGTTTGTCCTTGATAATTGACTGTCGGATGTGCACCTTTCTCTTTTTTGTTAAGCTCCAGCTCAATAGCGGCTTGGAATGCTTGCGGAACTTGACCCAGTTCAACACGATCTTGTGGACGTTTAGGGCCGGCTAAACTAGATTCCACCGTCGACATATCCAATTCTAATGTGCTCGTAAAGATAGGTTCATCACCCGCATGACGCCATAAACCTTGCTCTTTACAATAGGCTTCCACCAGCGCAATTTCATCATCGCTGCGCCCAGTTAACTTCATATAATCTAATGTGACGTTATCGACAGGGAAGAATCCGCAAGTAGCACCATACTCAGGAGACATATTGGCGATAGTCGCCCTATCAGCCAGCGGAAGATCAGCTAAACCATCACCATAAAATTCAACAAATTTACCGACAACACCATGCTTACGTAGCATTTGTGTGACTGTCAGTACCAAGTCTGTCGCTGTAATACCTTCACGCAATTTACCCGTCAGTTTAAAACCGACAACGTCTGGGATCAGCATGGATACCGGTTGACCTAGCATTGCAGCTTCGGCTTCAATCCCACCAACCCCCCAGCCTAATACGCCAAGACCGTTGATCATCGTGGTATGCGAGTCGGTGCCCACAAGGGTATCTGGATAAGCATATAACTTCCCATCCACCTCTTCATACCAAACCGCTTTACCTAAATACTCTAAGTTGACTTGGTGGCAAATACCGGTTCCTGGTGGCACAACCCTAAAGCGATTAAAGGCTTTTTGCCCCCAACGTAAAAAGAGGTAGCGTTCATGGTTACGCTTCATCTCAATTTCAACGTTGTCATCAAATGCTTTATCCGTGGCAAATTCATCAACCATTACCGAGTGGTCAATGACCAGATCAACTGGCGAGAGAGGATTGACTTGCTCAACATTACCACCTAATGATTTAACCGCTTCACGCATTGCAGCTAAATCCACGACCGCAGGTACACCCGTAAAGTCTTGCATTAGTACCCGAGCTGGTCGGTAAGCAATTTCTCTATCTGCGTGCCCTGTTTTCTGCCAATCAATAATGGCTTGCAGATCGGCTTCTACTACCGATTTGCCATCAATATTTCGCAATAAGTTTTCAAGTAATACTTTAAGGGATTTGGGTAGCTTTGTGGCATCACCGAGTTGCTGAGTCGCAATCGGTAGACTGAAGTAATTATAGAGCTTGCTTCCGACACTGAGTGTTGCTGCACTCTGTGTTTTAAGACTCAACGACATAACTCCTCCTTGGTTTTTTATGATGATTATCGGTCATCTTATTTACCTAACAAATTACAGTGAATTTGTTAATTAGTTGTAATTATAGTTGCTGAAAATATTTACTTTATGGATTTTGTGTCAAATCCATAAATTTGCTGTGCTTATCATCAAAAAAACAGTAAATGGCGGGGAAATTTAGCTAAGCGACTCATAAAAAGAGTAGTAGAATGCTAGGATTTTGAACTTGTCAATTGAACGCTGACATTGGAATAGCTAAATAGAGAACAAAAAAGTGAGTCACTAAGCTTCTAGTTGAATTCACATCAGTCACTAAAAGCTTAGCTCTCGTTTGAAAGGCAACCTAAAGTTAGATGATAGGCAATTTAATGTCTTTAAACATTTCCTCAATATCTTCATTGTTGCGCAGTGCAATCGCCCTATCTACAACATCACGGGTTAAATGAGGGGCAAATCGCCAAATAAAGTCATACATATAGCTACGTAAAAAACTGGTACGTTTGAAGCCAATTTTCGTTGTGCTATAACTGAATTTATCGCGCATATCGATGACAACCAGATCACTATCCAACTCTGGGTTAACCGCCATACTGGCAATAATCCCAATGCCCAACCCAAGCCTTACATAGGTCTTGATAACATCCGCATCTGTCGCCGTAAAAATAATTTTAGGTTCTAAATTGGCTTTTTGGAATGCCACATCTAATTCAGAACGCCCCGTAAAACCATGGGTATATGTTACGATTTGGTATTGTGCAACATCTTCAATCGTCACATTTTTCTTTTCGGCTAACGGATGCCCTTTTTGCACCACAACACAGCGGTTCCAGTGATAACAAGGTAGCATGATCAAGTCACTGTATAGGTGTAACGCTTCAGTAGCGATCGCAAAATCACTATTCCCTTTGCAAACTTCCTCTGCGATTTGCGTTGGGGAACCTTGTTGCATATGCAGTGAGACATGCGGATAGCGCTCGATAAAACCTTTGATTACCGGCGGAAGCGCATAACGTGCCTGAGTATGTGTTGTTGCAATATGCAAAGTGCCTTTATCTGGATAAGTATGCTCCCCTGCAACGGAACGGATCGCCTCAATTTTTGAAAGCACTTCCCGTGAAATACGGATAACTTCTTCCCCTGCTGGCGTAACATGAGTGAGATGTTTTCCGCTGCGAGCAAAAATTTGGATCCCCAATTCGTCTTCCAACATACGCACTTGTTTGCTAATACCCGGCTGTGAGGTAAATAACCCTTCAGCGGTTGCAGAGACATTCAAGTCATGATTAACCACCTCAACAATATAACGTAATTGCTGCAATTTCATTTTTAGATCCACCTATACAGAGCCGTAAGGAATTCGCTATAGCTAAAAATTATTATTTATAACTAAAAGCTATATGTATATGATTTGATATAACCAATATATCATCATTATGCTGAGTGTGAATAGCTAGATGATAAAATTTCACCTAAAATAGTTTAAATTTGAAATTATCTTCATTGTTAACTAGTAAGAAAATGCAAAGTTACATTTAAATTTTCCCAATCTATGCTTGAATAGCTGATAGGCAGTTTTGCAAGATAAATGAATCGGCTTTAATCTTAAGTAATGGAAACAATAATTCTCAACGAAGAGAGGGTATTACATGCAGAAAAAAATTTTGGCGCTCCTTATCAGTATGTCAACCATCGCTATAGCGCCTAGCCTTTATGCCAAAGAAGTTTCTTATGGCGACCAAAAGATTGTTTTATCTGATAATATCGCTTCAGGGGATGATTTTTATCGCTACGTCAATCAGGACTGGATAAGCAAAGCGAAGATCCCAACAGGCATGCCGCGCATTAACTCATTTGTTGAGTTATACCTCACGACAGAGAAACAACTACAAAGCATTATCGATCAGTTGCAAAGCTCACCAGAGAAGGAACTCAATCATAATCAACGCAATATTCGTAATTTATATGTAAGTTATCTTAATGAAGACGCGATAGAAAAAATAGGAATAAGCCCTCTCAAAGATGACCTTGATGCAATTACTAATGCAAAAAATCATAATGATATTAGTAAATTAATGGCACTTCCGGCCTATACGCCATTTATTTCTTATTGGGTAGACTTGGATGCTAAGCAGCCGGATACTTATGTTTTATACCTTGGGCAAGGCGGTTTAGGATTACCGAACCGTAATTATTACCTCGACGATACCCCGCAGATGGAGGAGATCCGCAAAAATTATATCGCCTATATTGCCACTATCTTAAAACTGGCGGGCGAAAATGATGTTGAGAAAAAAGCCCAACAAATTTTCGCACTGGAAAAATCAATGGCACAGGCTCATTGGAGCCCAGAAGCGCGCCGTGACACAATCAAAAATTATCACCCAATGACACTGAACGATATGAAAAAGTTCACTCAAGGCTTTGCATGGGATAACTTTATTCAACAGTGGCAACTTTCAGACAAACAATTGAATAAGGTGATAGTTGAAACGGATACCGCAGTAGAGCAATTAGCCAAAATTTATGCCAATACCCCTGTATCGACACTTCAAGACTACCTACGTTTTCACTATTTAAGTGATCAAGCCCCCTATTTGAATCGCGATTTTTCTGACGCCCGCTTTGATTTTTATTCGCGTAAACTTAACGGCGTAGAAAAACAGCGGACACGCAAAGAGCGTGCTCTGGAAACCGTCAATCGCTTACAGGGCGAGCCTATGGGGCAAATCTATGTTGAGAAATATTTCAACCCTGAATCAAAAGCGAAAATTACCGATCTTGTCAGCTATGTCAGAGGAACGTTTAATTCTCGCTTAAAAGATAATGATTGGATGGATGATGCAACACGCCAAGAAGCACTTAAAAAACTTGAGCAATTTACCGTTAAAGTGGGTTACCCTGACAAATGGAATGATTTCAGTAGTATCAATCTAAAACCCGATACGCTACTGGATAACTACAAACAGGCCTTAAACTGGGTCTATAACGACAATATGAGTAAGATAGGACAACCTGTCCGTAAATGGGAATGGGGGATGACGCCTCAAACCATTAATGCATACTTTAACCCAGTGCAAAATGAGATAGTGTTCCCAGCCGCAATACTACAGGCACCTTTCTTTGATCCTAATGTTGACCCTGCCTATAACTATGGCGCAATTGGCGCTGTAATTGGCCATGAAATGGGCCATGGGTTTGATGACCAAGGCAGCTTGTATGATGGTACTGGTCAGTTGCGTAACTGGTGGAGTGATGACTCTAAACAGCACTTTAAACAAAAAACCGATAAACTGGTTGAACAATATAATAGCTTCTCCGTTGATGGACAAAAGGTTAATGGTCAACTCACATTGGGTGAAAACATCGGTGATTTAGGCGGGCTGAACATTGCTCTGAGCGCTTATAAGCAATTCGTTAAAGAGAATTATCCAAATGGTGAAGCGCCAATTATTGATGGGACAACCGGTCTGCAACGATTCTTTATTTCTTGGGCAAGAACTTGGCAAGAGTTATCCAACAAAGAGTCCGAGCGTAATAAAATTTTGACCGACCCACATAGCCCTAACCAGTTCCGTGCCAATGGTGTTGTTCGTAATATGGATGAATGGTATCAAACTTTCGGTGTCGATAAAGACAGCAAATTATACCTTGAACCTGAACAACGCATTCGTATTTGGTAAATGCGCTTTCCCCCTTGATATCTGCGGCTTTCATTTGAAAGCCGCAACCTTCAATTCTCATATCGATTATATCTACAGGTAACGTTCAATCGTATTAACCATCCCCTGTTAAAAACAAATAAATTTTCTTTAAGCACCTATTTTATTAGTTTTCAAATAGTTAAAAGCTCTGAGTATTTCAGAGCTTTTAGATTAAGTCTCAAAGTAGTACGGTTTTATCAATAACTGTTTAAATATACAGTACCAACTATTTGATCACACCACAAGCCATGCGTGCACCACCACCACCTAACACTTCAGGATGGTCGGAGTAATTATCCCCACCCGCGTGTACCATCAGTGCACGGTTTTCAATCTCTTTTAGTGTTTTTAAGCGCGGTGCTAATACGGCATAATCGGCATTACCTTTGGCATCAACCACTAAACCCGGAAGATCCCCTAAGTGGCCTGTATTGTCATAAGGTCCTTTATGGACACCTGTTTTTGCCGGATCCATATGTCCACCTGCTTTTAATGCTGGTACTGATTTGCCATCTTTTTCAGCAGGCTCACAGCTTGGGTTTTCATGGATATGGAAACCATGGATACCCGCTTCTAAACCTGCTAATTTTGGGGTAAACAATAATCCATAATCGGTTTCAGAAATAACAACTTCACCAATCGCCTTGCCTTCACCTTGTGGTGTAGCTTCTTTCAGTACTACTGTTGTTTCTGCTGCATTTGCTGCAAAAGCCGTTAATAAGCCGGCCAGTAAACACATTTTGAATTTCATTCTACCTCCAGTTGTGAGCTTTCTAACCTAATCGCTGCTTGTGATGTTTATTGCTTAAAAGCAAATACACATCAATAAATTATTATTTATTGATAATTGCTATTTATCAGCATAGCAAACCGTCATCATATTGCTTTGCGGTTAGCCACATAAATCAACACTTAAGCCAAATAAGTGCATTTTTAAGACGGCTCCTGAAAGGAGATCAAATCATCATAAAAATAAGATGGAGGGAGAGTCTGTCTGTGGTTAATGATAAAAACCTCGTAGGCTCACAGAAAATGATGAACTACAGAAATGAAAAAGGCGATAGAAATTAACCTATCGCCTTTTAATCGCTAACGTCAGTGAATGATTATTTCTCTTTCACTTCCCATTTGCCGTCTACAAAAAATGCACTCCAACCTGTGGCTTTGCCATTTTTCTCTGAAGAAACATATTGCTGTTTCGTCTTACGGCTAAAACGCACAACGGTTGGATTACCATCAGGATCTTTTGCAGGCGCGTCAGCTAAATAAACCAGCTTTTCAGGTAGTCTATCTCTAAAGCGTTGCAACTCCTCAACCAATGGCGCTCGCGTTTCTCGTGATTTCGGGAAGGTGTTTGCCGCTAGGAATACGCCAGCCGCACCATCGCGCAACACAAAATACGCATCTGATTTTTCGCAAGGTAATTCAGGTAATGGTACCGGATCCTCTTTTGGTGGAGCAATCTCACCATTTTTTAAGATCTTACGGGTGTTTTTACACTCTTCATTTGTGCACCCCATATAAGGCCCAAAGCGCCCTGTTTTTAGGTGCATTTCTGAACCGCATTTATCACACTCAATTACTGGGCCGTCATAACCCTTAATGCGGAACTCACCCTCTTCAATCTCATAACCTTCACAAGCTGGGTTGTTACCACACACATGCAGTTTGCGTTGATTATCAATCAGGTAGCTATCCATTGCTGTACCGCATTTTGGACAGCGACGCTTAGCACGCAGCGCGTTGGTTTCCGCATCATCCCCTTCAAGAATATTCAATACTTCATGTTCAGGGATCAAATTGATGGTTTTTTTGCAGCGTTCTTTTGGTGGTAACGCATAGCCTTCACAACCGAGGAACACCCCTGTTGAAGCTGTACGGATCCCCATATGACGTTCACAATCAGGACAAGTAATTGAAGTGATCACCATAGGGTTCGTGCGCATTCCACCTTCTTCAGGATCTCTCTCTGCAATATCTAGCTGTTTGCTAAAATCAGAGAAAAATTCATCAAGCACCGCTTTCCACTCTGCTTCGTGATTAGCAATATGGTCAAGCTGATCTTCCATGCGTGCAGTAAAATCATAGTTCATTAGGTCATTGAAGTTTTCTTCCAACCTATCTGTCACGATTTCACCCATTTTCTCCGCATAAAAACGACGGTTCTCAACCTTAACGTAACCTCTATCTTGGATCGTAGAGATAATTGCCGCATAGGTTGATGGACGACCAATACCGCGCTTCTCAAGCTCCTTAACTAAGGAGGCTTCGCTAAAACGTGCTGGTGGTTTCGTAAAGTGCTGACTTGGCAACAATTCAACCAGCGACAATTCAGAGCCTACTTGGATTGGTGGCAATGTTTTGTCTTCATCATTTTTGCGCAGTGCAGGCATCACTCGCGTCCAACCATCGAAACGCAATGTACGGCCTTTCGCTTTTAGCTCAAAATCCCCTGCTTTCACCGTTAATGTTGTTGAATCATATTTTGCAGGCGTCATTTGACATGCCACAAATTGATTCCAAATTAACTGATAGAGCTTTTTCGCATCTGATTCCATATCTTTCAGTGCATCGGGTAGAACATCAACACTGGAAGGACGGATAGCTTCGTGCGCTTCTTGCGAATTATCTTTGCTAGTGTAAATATTGGCGTCTTTAGGCAGATATTTTTCGCCAAAATTATCGCTAATATAGCCACGTACCATATTTAATGCATCTTGGCTCAAGTTAGTTGAGTCAGTACGCATATAGGTAATATAACCCGCTTCATAAAGGCGCTGAGCCATCATCATGGTCTTCTTCACACCAAACCCAAGACGGGTGCTAGCGGCTTGTTGCAGCGTTGATGTGATAAAAGGCGCACTCGGCTTGCTGGATGTGGGTCGGTCTTCACGGTCAATCACTTGGAAGCGTGCTTTTTCTAGCAAACTCACCGCAGCGTCAGTTTGCGCCTTAGTGACTGGCTTGAACGCTTTGCCTAATTGATGCGTAACCTGCATACGTAATGCAGCCGTACTTTTATCCGCCAAATCCGCATGAAGTTCCCAATATTCTTCCGGCACAAACGCTTTAATTTCACGTTCACGTTCGACAATCAAACGTACCGCAACGGATTGTACGCGACCTGCAGATAACCCTCTCGCCACTTTTTTCCATAACAGCGGCGATACCATATAACCTACTACGCGATCCATGAAACGGCGAGCTTGTTGAGCATTAACTCTATCGATATTGAGTTCGCCAGGGCTATCAAACGCCTGAGTGATCGCATTTTTAGTAATTTCGTTAAACACAACACGGCTAAAGCGAGAGTCTTCACCACCAATCACTTCGCGTAAGTGCCATGCAATAGCTTCCCCTTCGCGGTCAAGGTCCGTCGCAAGATAGACATGGTCTGCATCTGCCGCTAAAGCTTGTAATTCAGAAACCACCTTTTCCTTACCCGGTAAGATCTGATAGTTTGCTTTCCAACCATGGTAAGGATCGACCCCCATACGCTTCACAAGCGCGGCTTGAGGATCTTTTTTAACCTTTTTAGTTTTGTCGGTAGATGAGCCTGTACTCTTTTGTGAGCCGGACCCGCTTTTCGGCAGATCGCGAATGTGGCCAACGCTGCTTTTTACAACGTAGCCACTGCCAAGATACTTATTGATCGTTTTGGCTTTTGCCGGGGACTCCACGATAACAAGAGCTTTACCCATATTTACCTTTACCTAAATTTCTACAATGGCGCATTTCTACATGAAAATGCACAAAATGAAAATCTCTTTTTTATATTGCGGCACAATTGCAATATATCAATATAATTTCTTCAAATAGTTTGCGTTTACGCAAAAACTACCAAGCTAATCACGCTATGCTAAAAAGAACATAAAGTGTTCTAGCTGACTGATTTTAGCCATATAATGGCTAATTATTGCCAACGAAAAGCACACACTCTACCTGATAAAACGCCAGACGCAACCAATTATTTTTTTAAGGGGGCTAACTTATGGACAACAATATCCAATCTATAACACAAAATGAACTTCTCGAAAAAGCTAATGAGATCATAAGGAAACACGAAGACTTCATTCATGGCATGTTCGTTGATACGGTAGAGCAGCATCGTGATACCTTAGTGTTCAAAGGTGAATGCTTTTTAGATGCCAATGGTATTCCAACAGCGAAAAGCACGGCGGCATTCAACATGTATAAACATTTGTCTCATATTCTTTCTGAGCAATACCGTCTTAAGTAAAGAGACGTAGCCAAAAAATTACCGGCTAAGCGCCGGTAATTAATGATAGTTACGAAATCTATTTTTTGCGAGAAAACCGAATCTTAATTTAATTACATAAAAGGTTTTTGCCCGCGCTGCCACCAACGCAATAACAATTTATCAACATTTTCAGACATGCTACCCGTAAAACGTTCTAACATCTTTTTACCTTGTGTATAGCGAATACTGATGATTTCTTTAGTCTCTATTGCTGAAATAATAATATCGTCACTCACGCCAATTTGGTCAATTAAGCCTTTATCAAGTGCTTGAGTACCATACCAATATTCTCCAGTAGCCACCGCGTCAATATCTAATGATGGACGATTATGATGCACAAACTGTTTAAATAACTCGTGAGTTTCATTCAGATCTTCGATGAATTTCTTACGTCCTTGTTCGGTATTTTCACCAAGCATAGTTAATGTGCGTTTGTATTCACCCGCTGTATGCAATTCAACATCTACATCATGTTTTTTTAATAAACGGTGAATATTTGGCACTTGTGCAACTACCCCAATAGAACCAATGATGGCAAATGGAGCCGCAACAATCTTCGACGCAATACACGCCATCATATAACCGCCACTTGCAGCCACTTTATCAACCGCGATAGTCAACGGAATATTTTTTTCTTTTAAACGGGAAAGCTGTGATGCCGCTAAGCCGTATCCATGTACCATGCCCCCAGGACTTTCAAGACGCAGCAAAACTTCATCGTCTTGTTCCGCCACGGCTAGAATAGCGCTGATTTCTTCTCTTAAAGAGCCGACTTCACGAGCATCCATACTGCCTTTAAAATCTAAGACATATAAACACGGTTTTTTGACCGTTGATTGGCCTGCTTTTGCCCCTGCTTTTTCACTTTTCGCCTTTGCTTTCTGTTGCTTTTTAAAGGCTTTTACCCAAGCTTTATGCTCAGAATCATTCATTTTTACTTGCTGCATTTGACGCTGGCGTTCGCGATAACGTTCCCCTAAGTCGGTAATTTTCAATTCACCTCGCCCACCTTGGCGACGCATTCCGACACCAAAAACAAAAACAGCCAAAGCAATAATTGCAACGACTATTGTGACGACTTTTGCCAAAAACAGTCCATACAGAGAGAAATACTCCACAAAATCATCCTTCTCATATTTATCTTGATAAAAATAGTCTCATGATTGCTATTAAACAACCAGTAAAATAACGTCGTTTCTATCGTAATCTTACTTAAATTTCTACGCTACATTAGCCAATAGCATCAATCAATGAGATGATATCGTAACTGTTAACAAATAGGATAGGAAAAATACCATGCTCCACTATCAACCTAAACATGACCTTTTAAGTGGCAAAACCCTTTTGGTTACTGGGGCCGGTGATGGAATTGGCCGTGAAGCCGCATTAACCTATGCTCGCTTCGGCGCCTCTTTGATTTTAGTCGGTAGGACACAGCATAAACTTGACGCCGTTAGCCAAGAAATCGAAACATTAACCGGTAAGGCCGCAGATATCTATGTCGTTGACTTGTTGACAGCACCTCATGAACAATATGTTGAGTTAGCCAACGATATTGCTAAAAAACACCCTTATCTAGATGGCGTATTGCATAATGCAGGTCTTTTAGGGGTTGTTGCCCCAATTATCGAACAACCTGTCGATTTATGGCATGACGTTATGCAAGTTAATGTCAATGCGTCGTTTATGTTAACTCAAGTGCTGTTGCCTTTATTACTGAAAGCACCAACAGCATCGCTCGTTTTCACCAGTTCCAGCGTCGGTAAAAAAGGCCGTGCAGACTGGGGAGCCTACTCAGTTTCTAAATTTGCCACTGAAGGCTTAATGCAGATCCTTGCCGAAGAGTATAAAAACAGTGGCTTGCGTGTTAACTGTATCAATCCAGGGCGTACTCGCACCAGTATGCGTGCCAGTGCAGCACCAGATGAAGATCCAATGACTATCAAAGCACCAGCCGACATTATGCCAATTTACTTATATCTTATGAGTAATGATAGCTTGCGTAAAACAGGCATTAGTTTTGACGCTCAACCCGCTCAAAATGTTAAAACAACGGAGTAATTTTTATGTCTCAAAGCCGGCATGAAGAGCGTCAACAACGTTTGAAAGAAAAGGTTGATGCTCGAATTGAATCTGCGCAAATCGAACGAGGTATCTTGCTAGTTTTTACAGGAAACGGCAAAGGTAAAACGACAGCAGCGTTCGGTACAGTATGCCGTGCTGTCGGCCATGGACAAAAAGCCGCTGTCGTGCAATTTATTAAAGGCAGTTGGGATAATGGTGAGCGAGAATTATTAGAGCCTCACGGCGTTCCTTTTTATGTCATGTCTACCGGTTTTACCTGGGAGACCCAGGACAAAGAAGCTGATACTCTCGCTTGCCTTGATACATGGCAATATGCGCGGCGGTTACTGGCTGATCCATCCATCGATTTAGTGGTACTTGATGAGATCACCTATATGATTAGCTATGACTATCTGCCATTGGAAGAGGTTATAGACGCATTAACTGATCGCCCTGAACACCAATCAGTGATTATTACTGGGCGAGGCTGTCACCGCGAACTGCTTACTTTAGCTGACACCGTTACTGAAATGCGCCCTGTGAAACATGCTTTTGATGCTGGAATAAAAGCACAAAAAGGGATTGACTGGTAATCGTATTCATCTGCCGATACATAGCAACTGTGTATCGGCAATTTAATTACATCATCAGAATGCCGGCACCGAAGATCGCTCGGGTTTGCTGCATAAACTCTGCATATTTGCATTTTTCAAGTAATGCCGTGCCATCATTTCTCATTTGGCTATAAATCACTGCCATGTGTGAAATTTTATTGTGGTATTCGTTATAATAGAACTGTTTTCGTTGTGGGTCTAAAGAGCGACGAAAACGATTAACCAACCCAACCACTTCTTGTGCATACATTTGCAGAACTTCATCGGTAAAATTAGGTGTCGTGAGTGGGTAATCGAAATGCACTGTGACCGATTGCTTTTCACCATGAGGCACTTTTTTCACCATTAATTGTGATATAAAGGCATCACCACGGTGGATTAGGTCAGTCAGCTCCTTATGTGTTAAACACTTCGTTTTTACTTGGCTAACGGCAGCCGAGCTTGATAGCGCTTCTGGTGCTTGTTCACCAACTGGAATATCACAGTTAAACACATTATTATCAATGATATAATCGTTACTGCTATTTATTCTACCACTGAGTTGATAGTGACCCACCACCAGCGATTGTTTGTTCAGATGGTGAAGT
The DNA here is from genome assembly GCF_028482435.1 of Providencia sp. PROV119. Taxonomy (NCBI): domain Bacteria; kingdom Pseudomonadati; phylum Pseudomonadota; class Gammaproteobacteria; order Enterobacterales; family Morganellaceae; genus Providencia; species Providencia sp. PROV119. Next base: position 333,130 of record NZ_JAMPQL010000003.1, on the reverse strand, counting down.
GATGGGATCCCTTCTGTCCCATACACATAATTGTACGCGTAATAAAATTGCTGAGTTGGGTTGAGAATGCCACCTTTATTGCCTGGGTAAACAATAAACTGAACAGGTTCACCCGTCGTCGTTATCATAACGTGGACACCAGGCTTCAATAAAAGGCTTCCCACACTTTGATTAGGAACAACAATCGGATGGTAATCCATAAAAAAAATGAAACTATCTGATGTATCATTCGTAAAATAAAAACGCCCGCTTTCTGATATTATGCTTTGATTATTATCACATCCACTAATCATTACGCTTAAGCAAAGTATCATCAACGCCTTTATTAATCGAAAACTAAACATGTAGTATAATTTACCTTTGTTTATTCCTTTACATCATAACGGTAACTTAAACACAGAATATTCTCAAATGAGTTTGTATCATTTTGTGACAAATACATAACCAAAACTAATAAAAAAGGTTATAGATAACTCTATAACCTTTTCGATAAATCAACACAAGCCAAAGCCATTAAATGCGTGTACGACGCTTTGCTGTTGGTCGAGATGATTGACGTTTAGACGCAGGCCTTGCTGCTACTTGTGAATGGCGTTTAACCGCACGACGGATCTGGTTTGCTTTGATGCGTCGTTGGTCTCGTTCAACAGCCACCTTAGTTTCTGTTTCAGCTTCAAGCCCAACCAACTCTCTTAGGTAATTGGTTTGTTGTAGGCCTAACTCAGTCCAGCCACCACGCGGCAGACCTTTAGGCAGGTCAATATCACCGTATCGCACCCGGATCAAGCGGCTGACTTGGACCCCAACAGCTTCCCACAAACGGCGTACTTCACGGTTACGCCCTTCTGTTAAGGTCACGTTATACCATTGGTTCATCCCTTCACCGCCACGGAAAGAAACCGTTTTAAATGCGGCCGGGCCATCTTCAAGCTGAACGCCTTGAGTTAATTGACGTATTTTTGCATCAGTGATTTCCCCAAATACACGAACAGCATATTCACGCTCAACTTCGCGACTTGGATGCATTAAACGGTTAGCCAGTTCACCATCGGTAGTAAACAGTAATAACCCACTTGTGTTCACATCGAGGCGACCAACCGCAATCCAGCGAGCTCCCACAAGTTTTGGTAAACGCGTAAATACTGTCGGGCGACCTTCTGGATCATGGCGAGTACACAGTTCACCTTCTGGCTTGTAATAAGCCATGACACGACAGATCTCTTTTTCAGGTTCTTTTATCGCTAATATCCGACCATCTAATCTAATTTTAGTCGCCGGTTTTACTTCAATACGATCACCTAGCGTCGCGATTTTACCATCGACACTAATGCGCCCTTCTTTTAGAAAAGTTTCAATTTCACGACGGGAACCATGCCCAGAGCGGGCAAGAATTTTTTGTAGCTTCTCAGTTTTTTGCGGTTTAGCGCTCATATAACCCTCAAATGTCGCCTTCACAGGCGTCAAATAGTTTTTCGTACACAGTGACGAAAAATAACGAATTGGAAAACCTGCGTATTATACACAGGTTTATGAGGATGCCCTATTATTAATCGACCCGCGATGATTATCGCTTATTCGAAAGGAGATGGGTCACCTGTACCGACACGAACGACAACTGGGCTATCATCCGTGAAATCAATTACTGTTGTGGGTTTTTGACCAATGTAACCACCGTGGATAACTAAATCGACCTGTTTACCGAGTAAATCACGGATCTCTTCAGGATCTGACTGCGTAAAGTCATCCCCCGGCATAATGAGGCTGGTTGACATTAATGGCTCACCAACAGCTTCAAGGAGGTCTCGAGCGATAGGATTAGACGGAACCCTTAACCCAATGGTTTTACGTTTTTCATTCATTAAGCGGCGAGGCACTTCTTTAGTTCCGCGCAGAATAAACGTGTAGTTGCCGGGCGTATTATTTTTAATTAACCGGAATGCCGTATTATCAACATGTGCATAATTTGATAGCTCAGAGAGATCTCTGCACATCAAAGTAAAGTTATGGTTGGCATCAAGTTGACGTATGCGACAAATACGCTGCAATGCCTCTTTTTCTTCCAACCGGCAGCCTATTGCATACCCAGAATCGGTTGGGTAAACGATAACGCCGCCCTTATTTAAAATTTCAACACTCTGGTTGATTAACCGAGCTTGGGGATTATCCGGATGGATATAAAAAAACTGACTCATACAGACCTCTGATCTTTAGTATTGACAGCATCATCCGGTAAAAACCTTAAAATGGCACTATCTATTTACAATAAGAAAACACATCTCTAAAAAGACGCACTACTTTAATGACTTTCCAAATCACTCAGGTTGTTTCACTGGAAATGAGAATATCGAGAGGATAACTATGTGGCTAGCATCGTGCTCGGTATATCACTCCCACTGCACACTCAACCCAAATTGAAGTATCACTGTTATATTTTACACCGCATTTATTATACATCAACGCATTATGTCGTTTTTACTTCGTCCCATAATGTCCAAACCGCCCGTTGATCATCAGGCAGCCACAGGTTACGCCCAAGTTCAATCCACGAACATGGACGATGGAAATCGGAGCCCATTGACGTTTTTAAATTCGCGGATTGTGCAAGTTCATCTAGATACTGCTTTTCATTGGCAGGTTGCTGACAATGAGACACTTCCATTGCATCCCCCTGACACTGTTTAAAATAAGCTATCAAGCGTTTCAGCCATTTATTCGAAAGTTGATATTTCGAGGGATGCGCGAGTACAGCCACGCCCCCAGCTTGCTGGATCACCTTAACGGCCTCATCAATGGTGCACCATTTTGCCGGAACATAGCCCGTTTTCCCCTTTGATAGATAACGCTTAAAAACGTTACTGATAGTTTTCTCTTTCCCCGTTTTTACCAAATACTGAGCAAAATGCGCTCTGGTGACTTGTCCACCTTGGGCTATTTCTAACGCATTTTCCCATGCATCCGCTATACCTGCTTTTTGTAGGCGACGGCCAATCTCCTTTCCGCGCTCGACCCGTAATACCGATTGCCGCTCTAATAGCTCAACCATTGCGGATGCTGTAAGTGAAAAATTTAATCCCACAATATGAATTTCAATATTTTCCCATAAGGTGGAAATTTCAACGCCATTAATCAAGGTTAAAGGGCGTTGTGCGTGTGAAAGGTATTCACGAGCCTCAATAACACCTTCACAGGTATCATGGTCAGTAATAGAAAGTACGTTAACCCCCATCTCAATTGCTCGCTCAACAACCTCAATGGGCGACAAATCACCGTCAGAAGCCTGAGTATGGCAATGTAAATCATATCGGGTCATTAATGGGCTCGAAAATTGTGACATAGCCTATTTCACTCCTTTTTCCCGTTTCTGGATATTTTTCCTAAATATAAATAACAAACCGCTTGACACAACTCACGCGATCCAGTTTACTAGTACACGAGACAAGTTACTGACCCGTATTAATGTGATTATCCAGAGAGGCACTGTATGAATATTCTTAATCTATCAAATCGTTGGTGGCGCAACTTCCCAAATTGGGCGGATGCCGCACACGCATAGATTAAATATGCCTAAGTGCCTAACCCGCCTTCACCCGCGGGTTTTTTTATGTCTAAAAACTGTTAAAAGGCAATAAAATGAATAACCAAAACACAACATTAGCACATTTTAGTTTTCTGGATAGTCCAATTAACTATCAGCAAGATCCAACATTGCTGTTTCATCACCTGTGCCACGACATTCCAGCAACTATGTTACTGGAGTCCGCAGAGATCAACAGCAAAGCCAATTTACAAAGCCTATTGATTGTCGAAAGTGCGCTACGCATTCGTGCATTTGGTCAACGGGTAGACGTTGAAGCATTGACTGAAAATGGTGCTCAATTACTCCCAGTCATCGCAACACAACTAGCTGATAAAGCTCAACATTATGAACTGTCAGCACAACATTTGACGATGACATTTAGCCAACCGAATGGTGATCTTGACGAAGACAGCCGCTTAAAAAGCGCATCATGCTTAGATGTATTGCGTTTATTGCCAACATTGGCTCAAGCGACTTCACAAAAATCTGAAAACCTATTTGTCGGTGGGTTATTTGCCTATGATTTAATTGCCAGTTTTGAATCACTTCCTGAAGTGAAAACGATAAATAATTGCCCTGATTACTGTTTTTTTGTCGCAGAACACTATTTAGTGATCGACCATCAAAATCAAGCGGCACGCCTAAAGAGCGCTATTTTTTCGACTGTGGATAGCCATGTAGAAACGGTCACACAACGTCACAACGAGCTGATAGCGGCATGCCGTCCGTTCTTATCGCCTCTTCCATTAGGGAAAACGGAACAATTTCACGTTGAAACCAACAAAAATGATCAGCAATACGGTGCGGTAGTCAATGCAATGAAACAAGCCATTTATCGTGGTGATATTTTCCAAGTCGTGCCATCACGGAAATTTTCAATGCCTTGTCCTTACCCATTAATTGCTTATCAAAAGTTAAAGGCACAAAACCCGAGTCCTTACATGTTTTTTATGCAAGATCAGGACTTTTCACTGTTTGGCGCATCACCTGAAAGCGCATTGAAATACAGTGCAAGTGACCGCAAAGTTGAGATCTACCCTATCGCAGGAACTCGCCCTCGTGGTCGTGATGCCTCGGGAGCGATTGACTTAGATCTTGATAGCCGCATCGAACTTTCCATGCGTACTGACCAAAAAGAGTTAGCTGAACACCTCATGTTAGTCGACTTAGCCCGTAATGACTTAGCGCGTATTTGTGAGCCTGGTAGTCGCTATGTTGCAAACCTCACAAAAGTCGACCGCTATTCATTTGTTATGCATCTAGTATCACAGGTGGTTGGCACACTACGCAGAGATCTCGATATCTTTCATGCATACCAAGCGTGTATGAATATGGGCACGCTGACCGGAGCGCCCAAAGTTCGCGCTATGCAATTAATTGCTGAATATGAGCAGGAGCGCAGAGGCTCTTACGGTGGCGCTGTAGGCTATTTTACTGGTAAAGGGGATTTTGATACTTGCATCGTGATCCGCTCAGCCTATGTGGAAAATGGTATTGCTACGGTACAAGCGGGCGGAGGTGTCGTTTTAGACTCCTCCCCGCAAGGCGAAGCCGATGAAACACGTAACAAAGCTCGCGCAGTGATCCGCGCAATTGCCCAAGCACACCAAGCAGAGGAGTTATTTTAATGGCTAACATACTATTACTCGACAATGTTGACTCCTTTACTTACAACCTCGTTGACCAATTGCGCTCAGGGGGCCATCAAGTGGTCATTTATCGCAATACCGTCAGCGCAGAACGTATTCTATCTGTCCTCAATAACATGGATTCCCCTTTGCTGGTGTTATCACCGGGACCTGGGAAGCCAAGTGACGCGGGCTGCATGCCAGCGGTCCTTCAACAAGTGATCGGTAAATTACCAGTGATAGGTATTTGCTTAGGGCATCAAGCGATTATTGAAGCCTATGGCGGGCATGTTTCCTCTGCTGGAGAAATTTTGCATGGTAAATCATCCATGGCCACCCATGACCAACAAGCGATGTTTGATGGTCTCGATAACCCAATTCCCGTTGCGCGTTATCACTCTTTGGTCGGCAGCCAAATCCCTGAAAAACTGACAATTTGTGCACAATCTAACGGCATGGTTATGGCTGTTCGCAATGACAGTGATCGTGTTTGCGGTTTTCAGTTCCACCCCGAATCTATCCTAACAACTCAAGGGGCTATTTTACTGGAACAAACCGTTGCATGGGCGCTTTCAGCATCGATTGGCACAACAACACCATCATTTTAACCAGGGAAGAGACTCTATTATGCAAACTATTTTCGATAAACTATTCCGTGCACAAGCATTAACACAACAAGAAAGCCAACAGCTCTTTAATGGCATTATTCGCGGTGAATTAACGGAAGCCCAATTGGCTGGAGTGCTCGTCAGTATGAAAATGCGAGGTGAACAACCCGAAGAGATCGCAGGAGCCGCTTTAGCGTGCTTAGAAAACGCGCAACCTTTTCCACGCCCTGACTACCCATTTAGTGATATCGTCGGTACTGGCGGTGATGGTGCCAATAGCATCAATATCTCAACGGCGAGTGCTTTTGTTGCCGCTCAAGCGGGGATCAAAGTCGCAAAACACGGTAACCGTAGCGTTTCTAGTCGTTCCGGCTCATCTGATCTACTCGCTGCTTTTGGTATTTCATTAGATTTAAGTGCACAAAGTGCGCGTGACGCATTGGATGAATTAGGCGTTTGCTTTTTATTCGCACCTCAATACCACAGCGGTTTCCGTCATGCGGCTCCTGTACGCTCTCAATTAAAGACACGCACGTTATTCAATGTGTTAGGCCCATTAATTAACCCTGCACGACCGCCTATTGCATTAATCGGTGTGTATCAAGCGTCATTAATTGAACCTGTAGCAAAAACGTTACAAATGCTTGGTTTTACTCGTGCAGCTGTGGTACACAGTGGTGGAATGGATGAAGTTTCTCTTCATGCAACCACGCAAGTTGCAGAATTGAACCAAGGCGCTCTGTCTTTCTATCAGCTCAATGCCGACGATTTTGGGTTGCAAGCTTATCAGCTATCTGATTTAGAAGGCGGAACGCCAGATGAAAATCGAATTTTGCTAAGTAATTTGTTACAGGGTCACGGAAAGCCTGCACATGAAGCTGCCGTTGCAGCCAATGTCGCCATGCTAATGCGGATCAATGGTTATGAAGACCTAAAAGCCAATAGTGAACACGCTCTAAATATTATTCGTAGTGGTGCTGCATTTGATCGCGTCACTGCGCTCGCTTCAAGGAACCAATAAAGATGAAAGCAACCGTACTGCAAAAAATTGTTGATGATAAGCTAATCTATCTGGAAGAGCGTAAACAACAACAACCTTTAGACAGCTTTATTGATAAAGTGCTCCCATCGAGCCGTCGTTTTTATGAAGCACTGTCCGCAAAACGCCCTGTATTTATACTGGAATGCAAAAAAGCATCACCATCAAAAGGGCTAATTAGGGAAGATTTTGATCCTGCCGTCATAGCGAACATTTATGCACCCTATGCGTCAGCTATTTCCGTCTTAACCGATGAAAAGTATTTTCAAGGGAATATGGCGTATTTGACCACTGTCAGTCGTACGGTTAAGCAACCCGTTTTGTGTAAAGACTTCATTGTTGACCCATACCAAATCTACCTTGCGAGATATTATCAAGGCGATGCTATTTTACTGATGCTCTCTGTCGTGAGTGATGAGCAGTACATTGCACTTGCAGAAGTCGCACACCAACTGAATATGGGTGTACTGACTGAGGTGAGTAACGAAGAAGAGTTAGAGCGCGCCATAAAACTAAAAGCGCGTGTTGTTGGCATTAATAATCGTGACCTCCGCGATTTATCAATCGACCTCAATCGTACCCGCGAATTGGCACCGCGTCTGCCAGAAGGCACCATTATTATTAGTGAATCCGGCATTCACCGCCACCAGCACATTCAATCTTTGAGCCAGTTTGCCAACGGTTTTCTGATTGGTAGTGCTTTAATGGAGCAAGCCGATCTTAACAAAGGATTGCAAAAATTATTAATTGGGGAACATAAAGTTTGTGGCCTAACCCGAAGCCAAGATGCGCAAGCCGCCCTTGCTGCGGGAGCAACTTACGGCGGCTTAATTTTTGCTGAAAACTCCCCGCGAAAAGTGACCCTGTCACAAGCAAGGCAGATAATACATGCCGCTCCACTACAATATGTTGGTGTTTTCCGTGACCAATCTGCTGATTTTGTTGCCCATATGGTCGAACAGCTGGCTTTATCAGCAGTGCAGCTCCATGGTTATGAAGATGCCGATTATGTGAAAAATCTACGTAGCCATTTACCTGAGCATTGTGAAATCTGGAAAGCCGTCAATATGTCACAACCTGATTTCAGCCAGTTTGATGGGCAACCGATTGATTTGCTGCTACTTGATAATGGTCGTGGCGGCAGTGGTCAAACTTTCGATTGGAGCAAGATCCCAAATAGCAGCCAATTTCGCGTGATGGTTGCAGGAGGCTTAAATGCCGACAATTGCCGTCAGGCTGCGACACTATTATGCAATGGATTGGATTTTAACTCAGGCGTTGAAACTGAACCGGGCATCAAAAGCGAGAAAAAACTGAATCAAGTTTTCAGTTCATTAGCACTCTAATCATCAAGAAAAGTAGCGCAATAGTGACTAAGAACTGAAATTGAATATGAATAGCATGACATCAAGAGACGAATAATAATATGAGTAAATTAGACCCCTACTTTGGTGAATTCGGTGGACAATATGTTCCTGAGATTTTAATTCCAGCCCTTAACCAACTGGAAGATGCCTTTATTGAGGCTCAAAACGATCCGACATTTATTAAAGAATTTCATGATCTCCTTAAAAATTATGCCGGTCGCCCTACTGCATTAACACTCTGTAGGAATTTAACCGAAGGCACTAAAACGAAACTATATCTAAAACGTGAAGATCTACTTCATGGTGGCGCACATAAAACTAACCAAGTATTAGGCCAAGCATTATTAGCTAAGCGAATGGGTAAAACAGAAATTATTGCTGAAACGGGTGCAGGTCAACATGGCGTCGCAACCGCTCTAGCGTGTGCTTTGCTTAATATGAAGTGCCGTATTTATATGGGGGCAAAAGATGTTGAGCGCCAATCACCTAATGTTTTCCGTATGAAGCTAATGGGTGCGGAAGTGATCCCTGTACACAGTGGCTCAGCCACCTTAAAAGATGCTTGTAATGAAGCGCTTAGAGATTGGTCTGGCAGTTATGATAAGGCGCATTACTTGCTAGGAACAGCGGCAGGCCCACATCCATATCCAACCATTGTCCGTGATTTTCAGCGTATGATTGGCGATGAAGCAAAACAACAGGTACTCGAAAAAGAAGGAAGACTGCCTGACGCCGTGATCGCTTGTATTGGTGGCGGCTCAAATGCAATTGGCCTCTTTGCATCATTTATTCCTGAAGAAAATGTGCGCCTTATCGGTGTGGAACCTGCGGGGTTGGGTATCGAAACAGGCCAACACGGTGCACCACTCAAGCATGGTCGCGTCGGCATCTACTTTGGTATGAAGTCACCGATGATGCAAACGGATGAAGGGCAAATTGAAGAGTCCTACTCTATTTCCGCTGGGCTTGATTTCCCATCTGTTGGACCACAGCATGCACATTTAAACAGTATTGGGCGAGCGGATTATGTTTCCATTACCGATGATGAAGCCTTAGCGGCCTTTAAATTGCTATCACGTAAGGAAGGTATCATCCCTGCATTAGAATCATCACATGCATTAGCGTATGCACTAAAACTCGCGGAAAAAGAGCCAAATAAAGAACAATTACTGATTGTGAACCTTTCTGGCCGTGGCGATAAAGATATTTTTACCGTACATGATATTTTAAAAAGTAAGGGAGAAATCTAATGGAACGTTATACTCAACTTTTTGAACGCTTGAACCGCGTTAACCAAGGTGCTTTCGTTCCGTTCGTAACATTAGGCGATCCTGACGCTGAGCTATCCTTAAAAATTGTAGATGCCCTAATTGCTGGTGGCGCTGATGCATTAGAAATTGGTATTCCTTTCTCCGATCCTCTCGCTGATGGTCCTACTATCCAAAATGCGAATTTAAGGGCGTTTAAAAGTGATATTACCCCAACATTGTGCTTTGAACTTTTGGCTCGGATAAGGCAGAAACACCCTGATATGCCCATTGGCTTACTTGTCTATGCCAATTTGGTCTTTAGTAATGGCATCGATAACTTTTATTCACGTTGTCAACAAGCTGGTGTCGATTCAGTATTGGTCGCAGATGTTCCTATGCGTGAGTCAAAGCCCTTTCGCGAGTCTGCCTTAGCACATGGTATTGCGCCTATTTTTATTTGCCCGCCAAATGCTGATGAGCCATTACTCAAGCAAATTGGTGAATATAGCCAGGGCTATACTTACTTATTATCAAGAGCAGGAGTGACAGGAACAGAAAAACGTGCTGAGACACCATTGACTAACTTAATTAGTCGGTTAAATGAGTATCAGGCAGCACCACCACTACAAGGATTTGGTATTTCTGAACCATCTCAAGTTAGCGAGGCAATCGCTAATGGCGCAGCTGGTGCCATTTCAGGCTCTGCCGTGGTTAAAATTATCGAAAATAATCTTCATCGCCCTGATATTATGCTGGCAGAACTTACCCAGTTCGTGGCAAAAATGAAGGCAGCAACACAAAAATAGCGAGATACCCCCACCCTCGATAAACGCCATATCCTGTATGGCGTTTTTTATTTACGATTTTAATTTGCCATTACGGACGTCTATAAGTTGAATTTTTTCCACTTTCTACTGATACTAAAATTATCAGCGAGAAACTAATTGTAATCATTGTTTATTATGCTGATAAGATCTTGTTGGATGACTTAACCATCACGTATTTTGGCGTTTGACACCTTAGGAGATAAAGGATGAAACTATTCAAATCTGTTAGTGCATTACTTGTCGCTTTCTTTATGGCTTTCACGCTAGCTGCTTGTGCACCAACCGATAAATCTGAAGGCACTGGTGGCTACATTGATGATACTGTCATTACGACTAAAGTAAAATCTGCCCTACTGGCTGAGAAAAACCTAAAATCAACTCAGATTAGTGTTGAAACCTTTAAAGGACGCGTGCAATTAAGTGGCTTTGTCGATTCTAAAGCAGATGCAAATAAAGCCATAGAGGTCACTAAAAAAGTAAAAGGCGTCCAATCTGTCATTGACTCAATGAAAATCCGCTAATACATCATCAATCAACCATTATAAATATCAGCTCAAATTGGGCTGATATTTATATCAGAAATATGTCTTACATATTTCCTAAAAATAATAATTACGTTACTTTAATACATTAACAATTGTTGGTATTTTGTTATTTTATCGTTATAAAAAATAGAGGTTATTATTTTCTATGAAATCGTATAATAGATAAATTACATTTTTAGTTAAAAAAATATTCCTAATTTGTATCCAAAAAAAATCCGAGAATAAATATTCTCGGATTTACTACTACATTCCATTTCAAGTTAGGCATCTGCCTATTATGCATCCTGCAAATTCGATTAGAAGCGGTAACCTACGCCAAACATAAATACGAATGGGTCAAGGCGAGTATCAACTTTTTGTTGAGCGCCGTTAAATTTAAATTTAACATCCGTATCAATATCCATCCACCAAAGAGAGGCGTTTAACATCCAATTTTCAGTCAGCATGTAGTCCATACCGGCTTGCGCTGCAAAGCCCCAAGAGCTAGACAGGTCAAGGTCACTCAAGCCCAGCTGTTTTGCCCCTGAATTAAATTTCTCATCAAAGAAGAAAGTATAGTTAATACCTGCACCTAAGTAAGGGCGTAATTTATCTTCTTTACTACCAAAATAATATTGTGCCATCAAAGTAGGTGGTAAATGATGAACTGTCGCAATATTGCCTAATTCACCTAAACTAACTTTATGCTCGAATGGCGTTGCAGCTAATAATTCCACACCGATATTATCGGTAACCATGTAGCTGAATGTCAGCCCTAATTGAGTATTATTATTTGCATTAAAATGACCTAGGCCACCTAATACATCATCAGAGCCTGCATTCGGACGGACAGTTGCAGTACCTGCACGGAAAATAAAATCGCCAGCTTCATGAGCAAATGAAGCAGCTGGTGCAAGCGTTGCGGCAGCTAAGACAAGCGCAGTGAGTTTTTTCATTATTAATCCCATTCCTGTGTTTATTATTTTGGTTTAAATATACCGTTTAATTTTATTTAATGTTCAAATCAAGATCACATCTTTTAATAAAGATAACCTAATCTGACTAAGTTGAATTTATTATTCCATTTATAATTTTTTTGATTTTGATGTAAATCAATTTTTGTTATATATACTTTAAAATAAGAATTGATTACCTCGCTTTTAAATTTAATACACCACTTAAAGTTGTATTTAAAATATCCCTTAATAAAGATAGTAAAAATAAATGAAATCGCCTTTGCTAATCAGCCTTCACGCTGACTGCTCCTTTTTTGCTCACCCCCAGTCTTTTCTGATCTTTCTCTACCTATGCGATAGATACTCAGTTACAATCAGCTAAAATTTTATCCCGTTTGTAGATAGGAGCAGTTACATGTCCATTTCGGCCAACTCACTCATCAATGATAGTGTGAATTTTTTCAAAAATCAGTTAGGTGGCCTATTCACAATAGCGCTGTTAGCAGCTGTTGTGAGCGTTATTATTTACGCTATATTGATACCCGATCCACAACTTTTTGTGACTTATCTTGAATCTCTTAAAAAACTCACTGAAGTAGGGAGTCAGGGCGCCCAATACTGGTTGGAAAATATGACAGATAAAGAAAAAAATGCGATCATCCATGTTTTCTTTGGTACACTCCTCCCCACTATCTTAGGTAGCACCATATTAATTTGTGGGGTTTTATCCTATATCAACCGTCTTTCACGTGGTGAAGATATTACTGCTATGCAAGCCCTATCCTCATCATTGCCAAAAATCCCTTCTATTTTTTTACTCGTCCTCATTTGCTCTTTGCTTGTGCAGATAGGGATTAACTTGTTTATCGTTCCTGGGGTTCTTCTTGCAATTGGCTTTTCCTTAGCCCCTGCCGTGCTAATCAGCGAAAATGTGAGTCCATTTAGCGCAATAGGTAAAAGCTGGAAAATAGCCTATGCAAATTGGCGTATCATCTTACCTATGATTATGATTTGGCTAGCATCACAAATGCTGGTCGCTTTACTTTTTAATATGTTTGAACTGAATTATATCGTATCTAACGGGATTTCATTTTTTGTCAATAACCTGATTGCAGCCTTTGTCCTGCTTTATTTTTTCCGCCTATATATGCTGGTGAATCTCAAATAGTGTTGTTCACTGGCACCATAAAAAAACTGCACCTAGTTATTATTAGGTGCAGTTTTTCATTTTAAATCGAAACTAGAGCGTAACTTGTTCTTCCATCTCTTTTATCTGTTTTTGTTGCTTACTTTGGATCAAACGGATAGCAAAATAGATATCAGGTACGACTAACAGATCATCATCTGAGCGACTAATTTTATTTTTCTCTAGCCAACTGTTGATTGATGTTCTTCTCCCCGCGAGTACTAACGTCACTCCTTTTGCCTTTAATCCAGTCACGATATCGTTCAAGGCCGAAAAAACACTCACATCATTATGAGTGAAACTAACAGCAGCATCGACAATCACCCATGCAGGACGTTTAGGCTGGTTATCCAAATGCTTATTTAAACGCTCTTTAAAATAGTTAACGTTAAAATAGGTCAATGGAGAGTTAAACCGGTAGATAAGCACGTCTTCAACAGGTTGAACGCCATTATCTTTAGAAATCGAATGCAACATTCCTTGGTCATCGACCCCTAACAATTGGTCTGTTGGGCGGAAAATAACCCTGATAAATTGTAATAACCCCAGTAAAACTGCCAATCCCACGCCGTTAATCAACCCTGCCACCAGCACTGCACCTAACGTAAAAATGCTCAGTGTAAAGGCTTGCTTATTACGTTTACGCATCGATAAAATATTACGAAAACTAAGTAGTGACCATGTCGATACAACCAGTACCATTCCCAACGCTGGCATTGGGATGTACTCTAATAGATCAACCGAAAATAAAAGTACGATTAAAATAGCTAACGCCGCAACAATAGAGACGAGTTGGGTTTTACCTCCCATCATATCATTAACGGCAGTACGGCTGCTGGCGGCACTTACAGCAAATCCTTGTGACAACGCTGAGGCGAGATTTGCCATTCCCAATGCTCGTAACTCTTGATCGGCATCGACAGAATAGTCATTTTTACTTGCAAAACTTCTTGCCGTCATCATAAAACTAACAAAGCTAATAACGGCTAAGTTAAGTGACGGAGTGATCAGGTCACGCATTAAACCAGGATCAAACTGCGGCATTGGAATAAAAGGTAACCCCTCACCTAAATCCCCTACAATACTGATACCATATTTTTCAATATTAAACACATAACTGACCAAGGTTGCCAAAACCATTGCAATTAATAGTGATGGCCACAGATTACGTACTTTTTTGATCACAATGATAACCGCGAGCGTCGCAACTGACATCAGTAACGTAGGAATATGACTATCTAATAGCGCGGTAGGAAACGCCACCAAACGTTCAATAAAACCGCTCGGTAACTGAGTAATACCAAATACTTTCCCTATCTGGCTGACAATAATAGTTAATGCGACTCCATTTAATAACCCTTGCAAAATAGGTCGTGATAAAAAATCAGCAAAAGTTCCTAACCTAAATCGTGCGGCAATTAAACACCAAATCCCTGTCATCAAACTCATGACAATTATCAATTGCCATCGCGTCGCATCATCCCCCATAGCTAAAGGACTGACCGCCGCAGCGATTACCGCACAAGTCGCCGCATCGGGACCAATAATTAACTGTTTAGATGTGCCAAATAATGCGTAGATAATCATTGGAAAAACACAGGCATATAACCCTATAATCGCGTTTATTCCCATGAGTTCGGCGTACGCAATTGCAACAGGCAAAGCGACTGCAGCAACCGATAACCCCGCTTTTATATCAGGACCAAAATCAGCAAAACGATAATTAAATAACGTTTCTAAGCCGGGCATCCAGACAAACAGTCTCGCCTTTATCATTGTCGGAAAACTCTCTAAAAATTAATGAGTTAAATTATTATAAATACTATATATATCCGATATATTAAAGATTATCTATCACTTATCTCAAATAAAAGTAAAATAGTGCAAATATGATTGGTAACAAAGCATGTTTATTGGTAAAAAGAAGCAAATTTTTAACAATTAGCGCAAAAATCAGTTAAACTACCCCATTATTTTTTATGCAAGGCCTCGGTAACCACGGTTATGAAACAACTTATTGATTTTATCCCTCTGGTGATATTTTTTATTGTCTATAAAATTTATGGTATCTATTATGCCAGTGGTGCTCTATTAGTAGCGACGCCTCTTGCGTTACTCGCAACTTATTTAATTTATAAGCACGTCGAAAAAGTGGCCAAAATCACCTGTCTGATTGTGATGATTTTTGCTTCTCTCACTCTTATTTTCCACACGGATTCTTTTATAAAGTGGAAGGTGACCATTATCTATGCACTGTTTGCACTGGCATTATTGATTAGCCAATGGTTTACTGAAAAACCATTAATTCAACGTATGTTAGGCAATAATCAAGAAATTAGGCTGCCAGACAACATTTGGGTCAAGTTAAATAGTGCATGGGTGATTTTCTTTATTGCATGTGCTGCGCTGAATGTTTATATCGCATTTTGGTTGCCTTTAGATGTTTGGATGAATTTTAAGGTATTCGGTTTAACCGCTGGCACTCTGATTTTTACTGTGCTCAGTGTGATTTATATTTATAAAAATATGTCCAAAGAGCCTAGAGAGCAGCCAACAGAACAAACTAAAGAAGAAAAATAAACGTATTAAATAAAAAAACCTGCAAAAGCAGGTTTTTTTGTCTTTAACGTCCTTTACCTAATGCTTGTTCGATTTTCTTATCTGTATTGTATTGCGATAATGCATACACTGACCAAATCGCTGCTGGAAGCCAACCGATTAAAGTAATTTGTAAGATCAGACAAATAATACCTGCAAATGGGCGACCAATAGTAAAAAATTGCAGCCACGGTAGCAAAATTGCCAATATCAATCTCATGTCACCTCTCCACTACAGACTTAAAAACCTAAGATATCGCCATTGTAGACAGTCAACTTTCAATATGAAATATAAAAAACACTTCTTGCAGTTTCTTTGCATTTTTTTAGTCTATTACATTGATTATGTTTATGGTTTACCCTGCATAATAAACAATTAAAGCTCCCCTTTGCTGTTTTTGGCAGCAATGAAGTCGTCGAAACATGATTCATCGTGACGAATACTCTGAATCTAGTTTATGATAAAAAACGAATTTGAATCGTTTTATATTTTGATAAAGAGTTTGATATGCAATTACCAAACGGGGAATTAGTTCTACGTACTTTAGCTATGCCTGCCGATACAAATGCAAATGGGGATATTTTTGGCGGCTGGCTAATGTCTCAAATGGATATAGGTGGCGCGATATTAGCCAAAGAGATCGCGCTGGGTCGTGTGGTTACTGTGGCGGTGAATGGTATTAAATTTCAAAAGCCCGTCGCCGTAGGTGATGTGGTATGTTGTTACGCTCGTTGCTTAAAAACGGGCAAAAGCTCCATTACCATTAATATTGAAGTATGGGTTAAAAAAGTGGCAACGGAGCCTGTAGGCCATCGTTATCGTGCAACCGATGCCGTTTTTACCTATGTTGCCGTTAATGATGATAATACACCTCGTGAACTGCCAAAAGAGAAACAGCATTTTCAGTTAGAAAGCACTGAATAGCGCCTGCATATCTATCGCCCTTAACGATAACCCCCCCACAACACTCTCTGTTATGGGGGTTTTATTTAGGGTCTATTTTGATTATTGCTTTAAACTTGGCTCACCGTACCATCAATTTTAAAGTAGATTTCTGTGACATAACCTTTTGCTGGAAGTTTTTCAAAAACCCAACGGTTCATCGCGCGTTTTACATCACGTTCAAATAAACCTTTAGGTGAAGATTCTACAAATTCAATATTCGTAACGCGGCCATCTTCAGTGATGTCATAACGTACTTTAACATAGCCATCTTTACCTAAGCGACGAGCGCGGTCTGGGTATGCAGGTGCCTGCTTGCGTAGCGCTTTAGGGCCACGACGCTCTGACGATTGAGCACTGTTCGTTGCCCCTTTGTTATTCGCCATGACGTTGGTATTCGATTTAGGTGCCCCTGCGTTAAGATTAGATAACGGTTTCAGATCATTTTTCGCTAACTGTTTCTCAACAGGTTTAACATCCTTTTTGATTTCACGCTTTTCTTCTTTCTTAGGTTTTGGTTTTTTCTTAACTTCAGGTTTCTTTTCTAGCGCGATCGCAGGTTTTACAACAGGCTCAGGCTCAACAATCGGCTCGGGTTCAGGTTCTGGCTCGGGTTCCGGTTCGGGTGCAGGTTGAGGTTCAGCGGCAGGCACCTCCGCTGGTTCATCTGATTCAAACGAGACCATGGCAACCGTTATTGGCTCCACCACAGGGGGCATTTTCGGTTGATTGAAAATCCATGCCATAGCAAGCCCTGCGTGAATAGACAATGAAATGATAATAATAAGAGGCCAACGGATCCAACGCATAAGAATTTTCTACCCTACGACTTTAAACCTTAAGAATATGACTGATAGTTTAAATGCAAATAGCAATCATATTCAATAAGGTTTGTCACTCAAAGCGAAAATTGTGAAACCGGACCTCAATCTTTTCACTCACTCCACTGGGTAAATAGCAAGGAGCGACGGCGTTTGTAGATATCAAATTTTCTTATCGCGTAAATAGTCATATTGCGCCTTGAGTGCCCTTCAAGCCAGCGACGACGGCGACGTAATGATTGTCTCAACATCCGCCAGCGACCAACTTCATGCCTACTACGTCTCATTTTTCTATCCTTTTATTACTGAGTTTAACTACGTATGAAATTGGCAAAATATTATAGACCTTTGGTCACGCTAGCCAAGAAATACCTGTCATTTGATAAAAAAACCGTTCGAATAACGATGTTCATGATGCTAAAGGGGAACTTATAAATAGAATTAATTGTTTTTTCACCATTAATCTATAAGATTTAGCAAAGCTTTTACGATGAATGTTTGCTAAATTCTATCAGTGTTAGCATCAATTTTTATTTTTTATCAAATCTGTTTCATTTTTTGACTATTTTTACACTCTCCAATTTGTGAGGCATGTAATCGATTATGGCAACTGTGTATACGCTATTGAGCTGGTTATTATTTTTCGTCTATTGGCTAGTCATTGCAGCAATTACCGTTCGAATCCTTGTTAAACGACGCCCTGTCACTTCAGCGATGACCTGGTTACTGATCATCTACATTCTGCCATTGGTCGGTATCATTGCTTATATTGCCTTCGGTGAGTTGCATTTAGGTAAACGGCGGGTTGATAAAGCGCAACAGATGTGGCCCTCTGTGGCAACTTGGCTCGAGAATTTACGTCACTCTAAACACATTTTTGCCACTGAAAATAGTCCTGTTGCCGAGCCACTGTTTCAATTGTGTGAGAAACGGCAAGGTATTGCTGGCGTTAAAGGCAATCGAATTCAATTGATGACCACTTGTGAAGAGTCATTAAAATCGATTGTCAATGATATCAATAATGCACAGCACTCAATCGAGATGGTATTTTATATCTGGCAACCCGGGGGATTGGTTGATGGTGTCACTGAAGCCCTACTCAATGCCGCTAAGCGAGGTGTCAAATGCCGTATTATGGTTGACTCGGCGGGTAGCTGGCATTTCTTCCGTAGCGATTACCCCGATAAAATGCGTGCGGCAGGTATTGAGTTTATCGAATCCTTAAAAGTCAATTTAATGCGTTTTTTCTTACGCCGCATGGACTTGCGTCAGCACCGCAAAATTATCGTGATTGATAATTATATTTCATATACTGGAAGTATGAATATGGTTGACCCTCGCTACTTTAAACAGGATGCAGGGGTCGGTGAATGGGTGGATATCCTTGTGCGTATGGAAGGCCCTGTCAGCACGACATTAGGTATTGTCTACGCCTTTGACTGGGAAATGGAAACGGGGCAACGTATTTTGCCACCACCCCCAGACACGAATATTATGCCATTTGAGCAAGCTAACGGTCACACCACTCAAATGATTGCATCTGGGCCAGGGTTCCCTGATGAGTTGATCCAACAATCACTGATGACGGCTATTTTCTCTGCCCGCAAACAGCTTATCATGACGACCCCTTATTTCGTGCCGAGTGATGATCTATTGCACGCGATTTGTACTGCTGCCATGCGCGGAGTTGATGTCAGTATTGTTATGCCAAGGCAAAATGATTCATTTCTCGTGCGCTGGGCAAGCCGTTCGTTTTATACTGAACTACTTGAAGCTGGCGTGAAAATTTATCAATTTGAAGATGGCCTGCTACACACTAAGAGCGTTCTGGTCGATGGTGAACTAAGCCTCGTTGGTTCAGTTAACTTAGATATGCGAAGCTTATGGCTGAATTTTGAAATAACTGTTGTGATTGATGATAAAAACTTTGGTAGTGACCTTACTCTTGTTCAATATGATTATATCGCACGTTCCACACGCCTTGAGATAGAAGAGTGGGAGCAACGGCCTTTCTGGAACCGAGTTGTTGAACGTTTATGCTATTTCTTTAGCCCGTTATTGTAATTTTTTATTTTAGGAACTGTCATGACTAAGCCACAATCCATTAAACTTATTGATGAAGATGAAATCATTGAGATAGCCTATGACCTGTTCCTTGAGCAAGCAATGGATAATTTAGAGCCAGCCGATCAGGTTATTTTTGCATTGCAATTTGAAGAGTGTGGCGCGGCTGAAATTGTTCCTCTCAGCCAACATTGGCAGGATGTTATTCAGCCTGATTTTGATTTAGATACATTGAGTGAAGTGATTATTGGGTTGGCGCAATCCGATGACGATGAAATTGCTGACATTTTTGCCCGCATTTTAATTAGCCGCCATCCAGCCCAACCTTTTCACCATATTTTATGGAAGCGCTAGTTTCGTTAAACATGCCGCAATGAAGATATAGCAACCTGCTATTATGCTATTAAAAGTAATCGTGAATTTAAATTCGCTAACCGCGCCCTAGCCTTTGAGTTAGGGCGCGATTTTTATGGTCAATATCAATAAATGATCCCAAGAAAAATGCCAGTCAGCATCACTAACTGGCATTCTAACTAGGCATACAAATCCGTTATAGTGGATCGACTTTTAAACAAGATACCGCATGTTTAAAGCTCCCTTCTAATAAAGGTTTTGTTTTAGCACAGCCTTCATCAGCAAGTGGACAGCGAGTTCTAAATACACAACCTGAAGGCGGATTAATGGGTGACGGCAGTTCCCCTTCAAGTAATTCAATGGTTTTATTTTTTTCCTTGTCAGGATCAGGAACGGGTACCGCAGACATTAGTGCTTTGGTATAAGGATGAAGTGGATTGTTATACACTTCATCATAGGTGCCTAATTCAACGGCATTTCCCAAATACATCACTAATACACGGTCAGAGATATGTTTGACGACCGCGAGGTCATGGGCAATAAATATTAAGGATAGGCCCATTTCCCTTTGAAGCTCTTGTAATAAGTTAACGACTTGCGCTTGAATAGAGACATCAAGTGCAGAAACAGGCTCATCACAAATGACCAGTTTAGGCTCAAGGATCAATGCCCTTGCTATCCCAATACGCTGGCACTGCCCCCCTGAAAATTCATGGGGATAACGGTTAATCAGATTAGGTAATAACCCTACCCGCATCATCATTTTTCTGACCTTTTCGATCACTTCAGATTGCGGCATTTTTGGATTATACGTTTTCAGTGGCTCGGCAATAATGTCGCCTATCGTCATGCGAGGGTTCAGCGATGCCAAAGGATCTTGGAAAATCATTTGAATATCGCTACGTATATCCCGCCACTGTTTTTCATTTAATCCTAATAAATTATTCCCCAGCCAGCTCACAGAGCCGCCTGTCGATTTTACTAAGCCAATAATGGCACGTGCGAAAGTTGATTTCCCGCACCCTGACTCCCCAACAACACCTAATGTTTCGCCTTCATACAGACGTAACGTCACGCCATCAACAGCTTTTAAGCTTTTATCAGGCTGCCAGAACCACTGTTTTTTATCTCGAATAGAGAAATGCACTTTTAAATCATTGACCTCGAGCAAAACTGGCCTATTTTCATGTTGTGTCATACCAGCTCCTCCACCGGCTTAAAGCAAGCTCTTAATCGACCCGCTGAAAATGCATTCAGCTCAGGCTCTTGTTCAATACATTGTGCATTCGCATATTGGCAACGTGGCGAGAATGGGCAGCCTTTTGGTAAGCGCAATAAGTTAGGAGGGTTACCCGCTATGGTCGCTAGGCTTTCATCATCGCCATCCAAACGCGGCACTGCGGCAAGTAGCCCTAATGAATAAGGATGAGAGGGTTGATAGAAAATATCTCGGGCTGAGCCATACTCCATAGTGCGCCCCGCATACATCACTAACACTTTGTCACACACGCCAGCGACGACCCCTAAATCATGGGTGATCAAGATAATAGCGGTATCAAACTCTTTTTTCAGTTCATTTAACAGAGTCATGATTTGTGCTTGAACCGTGACATCTAACGCGGTTGTCGGCTCATCGGCAATCAATAACTTAGGCTGACACAATAACGCCATCGCAATCATAACCCGTTGACGCATCCCCCCAGAAAACTCATGGGGATACATATTCATTCGTTTACGTGCTTCTGGCATTTTAACGGCATCTAACATGCGAACAGATTCCTCAAATGCCTCTTGCTTACTCATCCCTTTATGTAGCATTAACACTTCAGATAATTGTGTGCCAATCTTTAAATATGGATTGAGAGAGGTCATCGGGTCTTGGAAGATGATAGAGATTTCTTCCGCACGCATCTTATTTAACGCTTTTTCTTTTAAATTTAAAATTTCACGTCCGTTAAATATCGCTGAGCCACCTATTTTGCCGTTACGCGCTAACAGCCCCATTAATGCAAATGCTGTTTGTGATTTTCCTGAGCCTGACTCACCGACAATACCCAGTGTTTCGCCAGCACGTAGTTCAAAATTCAACTTGTTGACTGCGGTGACATCACCATCAGGAGTTGAAAAGGTCACATTGAGATCTTTTACACTCAAGAGAGGGTTAGATGATTGAATATTAGACATAATAGCTCCCTCTAACGGTCTTTCGGGTCGAGGGCATCACGTAAACCATCGCCGATAAAGTTAAAACAAAACAGAGTTACTACTAGAAAACCCGCGGGTATCAGTAATAGCCATGGCGTCACTTCCATTGAGTTTGCCCCATCACTCAATAACGCCCCCCAGCTACTAAGCGGCTCTTGTGTCCCTAACCCTAGAAAGCTTAAAAATGATTCAAATAGGATCATACTTGGCACCAGTAATGACGCATACACCACAACCACACCTAATACATTAGGAACGATATGGCGCAAAATAATATGGCGAGTACTCACCCCACAAACTAAAGCAGCCTCAATAAACTCTTTGCGTTTCAGTCCTAAAGTTTGCCCACGAACGATACGCGCCATATCCAGCCAAGAAACCATCCCTATCGCAACAAATATCAATAAGATATTTGTACCGAAGAGTGTTACCAACAAGATCACAAAAAACATAAATGGAAATGAGTTTAAGATCTCCAACAAACGCATCATGATGGAGTCCACTTTCCCGCCAACATAACCTGCAATAGAGCCATATAAGGTACCAACAACCACAGCAACCAATGCAGCAGCCACCCCTACCATCAGAGAAATTCGTCCACCAATCGCTACCCTCACCAAAAGATCACGGCCAGAGGCGTCGGTGCCAAAATAGTGACCACTTGCCAAATCAGGAGGCATCGACATCATTTCCCAATCAGTATCATCATATAAAAAGGGAGATAACATGGGGGCAAAGATGACAAATAAGGTGATCAAAAATAGGATAAAGAGGCTAAAAATTGCCGCTCGGTTATGCATAAACCGACGTCGTGCATCCTGCCATAAACTGCGCCCTTCAATATCTAATTGCTCAGAAAGCTTTTCCAGAGCTTCACTATTTTTTTGATTTAATAACATAGCGTTCTCTCCGGACTAATAGCGAATTTTCGGGTCGATAACGGCATACAGCACATCGACAATAGCGTTAAAAGTAATCGTTAATACGCCAACTAAGATTGTTAGGCTAAGCACCAAAGAGTAATCACGGTTCAACGCGCCATTAACAAACAATTGCCCTATACCTGGTAAACCAAAGATAGTTTCAATAACCATCGAACCCGTAATAATCCCCACAAAAGCAGGCCCCATATAAGAAAGCACAGGGAGTAATGCTGGTTTTAAGGCATGTCGTAAAATGATCGTACGCAGTGGTAAGCCTTTTGCGCGTGCTGTACGAATAAAGTTGGAGTGCATGATTTCAATCATGGAGCCACGCGTAATACGCGAAATGCTTGCAATATAAGCTAGTGATAATGCCACCATCGGCAAAATCATATGTTTGAGGTTACCACCATCCCAGCCACCACCGGGGAGCCATTTCAAATGAATGGCGAATATCAGCACCAATAACGGTGCCACAACAAAGCTTGGGATGACAACCCCCGTCATGGCGAACCCCATGACTGTAAAATCCCATTTGCTATTTTGATTCAATGCGGCAATAACCCCCGCTGTCACACCAAAGAAGACGGCGACGATAAAAGCAGTTGCACCTAATTTCGCAGACACTGGGAAGGCTTTTGCCACTAAGTCGTTAACGCTGTAGTCTTTATATTTAAATGATGGACCAAAGTCACCTTTAGATAATTGAACTAAATAGCTGAAATACTGTTTATACATAGGGTCATTCAGATGGTATTTCGCTTCAATATTTGCCATAACTTCAGGTGGTAATTTACGTTCCCCCGTAAAAGGGCTGCCTGGTGCTAAACGCATCATAAAAAATGAAATTGTAATAAGAATAAAAAGTGTCGGGATCGCTTCAAGTAAACGCCGTAAAATAAATTTTAACATTGCCCTTTCCTACTTCCGTTGCTTAGTCGGACCAATAATCATATTGTTATCCGGCTCCGAAGAGCCGGATTATTATTGTTAGTGCTTGATAATATAAAGGTCTTTTGTATGCAGGTTGTCTAGCGGGTCTTTTCCTGTATACCCACCTACATACGGCTTAACTAAACGAGTATTAACATAGTAATAAAGAGGCACAACAGCGGAGTCTTTATCTAGGATTTTTTCTGCTTTATTGTACAAATCAGAACGTTCTTCATCTGTTTTCACTTGCAAAGTCTGCTTCATCACCGCATCAAATTCTTTGTTCTTATAGTGAACCGTATTATTACTACTATTAGACAGTAACATATTGAGGAAGGAAGACGGTTCATTATAGTCAGCACACCATCCTGCACGTGCGACATCATAAGCACCTTGGTGTCGGCTATCTAAGAAGGTTTTCCACTCTTGGTTTTCCAATTTCACTTCTGCGCCGATATTTTTCTTCCACATTGATGATGCAGCAATGGCAATACGTTTATGTAAATCGGAGGTGTTATACAGCAGGTTAAATTTCAACGGATTTGATTTATTATAACCAGCCTCTTCAAGTAGCTGTTTCGCTTTTTCATTGCGTTGCTCTTGCGTCATGTTGGTATACCAATCCGGTTTTTCAGTTTTCATGCCACTGGTAAATGGCGGTGTGAAACCATATGCCGGAATATCCCCTTGAGCCTTCACTTTATAGGTGATCACATCCCTATCCATTGATAGCTTCAATGCCTCTCTGACTCGAGGGTCATTAAATGGCGGTTTTTCGTTATTAATTTCGTAGTAATAAATGCACAGATATGGGTTCACGCGTAACTCATTAGGCATGCTTTTTTGTAGGCTCTTAAATTGCTCAATTGGTAAATTGCTATAGGTCATATCAATTTCACCGCTGCGGTAGCGGTTAACGTCAGTCACCTCTGAAGAAATCGGCAGGTAGGTCACTTGATCGATAATGGTATTAGCGTTATCCCAATATGTTGGACTACGCTCAAGAACGATACGTTCGTTAACGGTCCAATCTTTTAGTTTATAAGCACCATTGCCTACAAAGTTTTGTGGTTGCGTCCATTTAGCGCCATATTTCTCAACCACTTTTTTATTAACCGGTGACATTGATGAGTGGATCATCAATTTGGGGATATAAGGAACCGCCTCACTTAACTCCAGCACAAGAGTATGATCATCCAATGCTTTAACACCCAGCTCTTCGGGTTTTTTCTTTCCGGTAATAATGTCATCGACATTCTTAATGTGTGCATATTGTAGATAGCTCGCATAAGGAGAAGCGGTATCAGGGTCAACGATACGTTGGAAACTATAAACGAAGTCTTGTGCTGTTACAGGGTCACCGTTTGACCATTTAGCCCCTTCACGAATTTTAAACGTCCACTCTTTAAAATCTTTATTTTCCCAACTTACAGCTGAGCCAGGTAAGATTTCACCATTAGGACCTACGACCGTTAAACCTTCAAAGAGATCACGCGCTAAAGCCGATTCAGGAACACCTTCAATTTTATGTGGATCTAGGGATTGAGGTTCAGAGCCATTATTACGGACTAACGTTTGTTTTTCTGCAAGTTCAACACCAGCAGGCACTGTAGCGGCAAAGCTGCTCGCTATCCCCCCTGTCATCAATCCAGCGGCAACACCTAAAGCAATCATGGTTTTATGAATGTGTTTACTCATTTTATCCGTTACTCCCATACCATATATTATGGTGACATTGTGGATTAATATGTTTACCCATTCGGTAAACTGTTTTTTTAATTATTTAATTACTATTTATTATCTTGATTTATATATAACCGTTTAATATCCATATTATCAAGAGGGTCTTTTCCTTTGAATCCACCAACCGAAGGTTTAATTAAACGCACACTGACCCGATAATAGACGGGAATAATCGCTGAATCTTGATCGAGTAGTGCTTCCGCCTGCTGATAGATTTGTTTACGACTGGCGTCATCTGGCGCGCTCAATGCCTTTTCTAACAAAGCATCGAATTTTGAGTTTTTATAAAATGCGGTGTTATTACTGCTATCTGACGACATAATATTTAAAAATGCCGATGGTTCATTATAATCAGCGCACCAAGTCGCACGCACAACATCATAGTTACCATCATGGCGACTCTGTAACGACGTCTTCCATTCTTGATTTTGTAAACTTACCTCGGCCCCAATATTTTTTTTCCACATTGAAGCTGCGACGATAGCCTGCTGTTTATTTTGATCGGATGTGTTATACAGAAGTGAGAATTTCAGTGGATTTTGCGCATTGTAACCCGCTTCTTCCAAAAGAGCCTTTGCACGCTGGTAGCGTTTTTCATTACTCCAATTTGCCCACTCTGGTGGGGAAAAATCGCCATTATTAATGAAAGTAGGTGTAAAACCATAAGCAACAATTTGCCCTTGTGCCATTATTTTATTCGTAATGGTTTCCCTATCTAACCCGAGCTTTATCGCCTCTCGCACTCTCGGATCGGTAAATGGTGGTTTGCTATTATTAATCTCGTAGTAGAACGTACATAGGTAAGGACGAATATATAATTCGTTCGGCCGTTCTATTTGCATTTTTTTATAAAGAACAGGCGGAATTGCGGAATTACTGATATCAATTTCACCGCTACGATAACGGTTTACATCACTCACTTCTGAAGAAATAGCTAAAAATGTCGCTTCATCAATTTTACTGTTTTGATTATTCCAATACTGTGGATTACGCTTCAAAACAATCCGTTCATTGACAACCCATTTATCTAATACATAGGCTCCATTGCCGATAAAATTTTTGGGCTGAGTCCATTTATCGCCATATTTTTCAATCGCCTTTCTGTTTACGGGCTTCATCGCCGTGTGATTAAGCATATCGATAAAATAAGGTACTGGATGGGTCAACGTGACTTGCAAATGTTTCTCATCCAACGCTTTCACACCAAGAGACTCAATTGGCTTTTTACCTTTTAAAATTTCAGAAGCATTCTCAATATAGGCATTTTGCAAGTAACTTGAATAAGGAGAGCCTGTTTTAGGGTCAGCTAACCGCTGCCAGCTATACACAAAGTCTTGTGCAGTCACTGGTGTACCATCGCTCCACTTGGCATTATCTCTGAGAGTAAACACCCATGTAGTATAATTATCATTAGTCCAACTTTCGGCAACACCGGGTGTCACCTTACCATCCACATCCGTATAAACGAGCCCTTCAAGAAGATTAAGAATAATATTGCTCTCAGGGATCCCTTCGACTTTATGGGGGTCTAATGACGAAACCTCTGTGCCGTTATTAATGGTAATCGCTTGCTTAATCGACGCAGACACTGGATCTGCATTAGTGTGTAATGCAACTAAAAATATAGGTAGTGAATACAAACTCTTGGTAAAAAAATTCATTATCACCCTCAACGGTTATTTGGTTGCTACAACAAACTTCAGCATCCTATCTGGTTATTTTGTTTCGCGTCATACCCTGAAACTTAGAGTATTTCCCTTTGGATTAGTTTTAATAATCCACTTTTGGCCTCTCACATTTTTGTTACAAAATGTTAAAATTGTGTAATCACCCGCAAACTAGACAAGCCTGTGTTAAACTAAAAGCGTTATGATTTTATTGTATAAATAGATGATTATTCTGTTATTCATCTATTCGCGCAATTGAGACTTGTTTAAACATATCATTAACATTGAATAAATTAAATAGCGCAAAAATTTACTTGGCTCACATTTCCTTACTTTTTATGCCTTATTTAGCAAAAAATGCGACATATTATTATAAGAAAAGGGAATTGAAATCAGCACAAAATAACAGCAGATTAGCAGGCAAAAGATAATCTATTTATGACTATCATTTAATAGAATAACACCATCATTTTTTATTAGTGATACCTATAAGTTAAAAAACGATAATGGTGTTTATTTGTTTGGCGTTTTTTTAATCGGAATATTATTACTAATGTAATAGACACTTATAGATCACCATATAATAGTGATCTATGAGCAAGAGAATTAGTATGTCAAAAAATGATTATAGAAGACCGGGAAATATTGCTTTAACCCCCGTAACAATAAACTCTATTCCCAGAGACATCAGAAGCAGTCCCATAATTCGCGTCACCACGTTAATCCCTGTTTGCCCTAAGTAGCGAACAAGCAATGATGCCGAGCGGAACAGTAACCAACAGCAAAATGCAAACACAATACTTGTCAGCGCCAGACCGATAAAGTTTTGCCAACCATGCCACCGAGATGACCAAACGATACAAGAGCTAATTGCCCCCGGCCCTGCCATTAGCGGTAATGCAAGTGGTACTACCCCGATACTATCTCGCACTGCTGTTTCTGTTTTCTCTTGTTTATTTTGTTTGTCTTCACCGATTTTCCCACTGATCATCGACATTGCAATCGTTACAATTAATATTCCACCCGCAATGCGGAATGAATCGATAGAAATACCAAATACTTGCAGAATTGAATCGCCGATTAATAATGATGTACATAAAATGATAGCGACAGAAGTATTCGCTATCGTATTTGTTTTGTTACGCCCAGCGCTACTTTGATAATTAGTCATGCTAATAAACACAGGCAGAATTCCCACTGGGTTTACTAACGCAAAAAGACCAATAAAAAATTTTATATAGCCTGATAAATCAAGTAATCCTGCACTCACGCATCAGCACCTTTAAATAATCAGATTTAAGAAAATCACAGATAGTTAAAGTTTATCACTAAATAAATAAAATAGATTCTGCTAAGTTTTATTTTAGCGGTTACTGTTAGTTATTCGCTTAAACTTCATGCAAATAATATGATTTTTTAGCTCTTTTTATTCGTTATCAAAAAATATTGTGTCTAATTTCAACAAAAAACATGCATTCCCTCAAAATAGGCTTGCTGAAAGGAGTCAGCTTTGGATTTTTGTGATCTAGATCACATCAATAAACACAAATAATGCTAATCTATTCTTAACTGATAGAGGGAGTTAATTTAAGAAAAGTACGCTTTTCACCTTGTACTAAAAGCTTTTTAAGCCAATAAGCGGATAAATAAAATATGTTAATAAATATAAACTATAATTTATCTACTCAGTTTTTAGCGTTTTAATGTTTCAAGAAGCACTGCTCATTGGCTTAAAAAGTTTAACATTTATCAGGAGTAATCTCTATGTCAGTAACTAATGTTACCGAACTCAATGACCTCGTTGCTCGTGTCAAAAAAGCTCAGCGTGAATTCGCTAACTTCTCTCAAGAGCAAGTTGACCGCATTTTCCGCGCAGCAGCGCTTGCAGCAGCAGACGCACGGATCCCGCTCGCTAAACTTGCTGTAGAAGAATCAGGTATGGGTATTGTTGAAGATAAGGTGATCAAAAATCACTTTGCCTCTGAATATATTTATAATGCCTATAAAGACGAAAAAACCTGTGGCGTGCTTTCTGAAGACCCAACTTTTGGAACAATTACTATCGCTGAACCTATCGGTATTATCTGTGGTATCGTTCCAACCACTAACCCAACCTCAACCGCCATTTTTAAATCTTTAATTAGTTTAAAAACGCGTAATGCAATTATTTTTTCTCCGCACCCTCGCGCTAAAAATGCAACCAATAAAGCGGCAGAAATTGTTCTTAAAGCAGCTATCGAAGCTGGTGCACCGAAAGATATTATCGGTTGGATCGATGCACCATCGGTCGAATTATCTAATGCATTGATGCATCACGAGGATATCAACCTGATTTTAGCAACAGGTGGTCCTGGTATGGTGAAAGCGGCATACAGCTCCGGTAAACCTGCTATTGGTGTAGGCGCAGGTAATACACCGGTTGTTATCGATGAAACGGCCGATATCAAACGTGCTGTGGCGTCTATCTTGATGTCAAAAACCTTCGATAATGGCGTCATCTGTGCATCCGAGCAATCCGTTGTTGTCGTCGATGAAATTTATAATCAGGTTCGTGAACGCTTCGCGACCCACGGTGGCTATATACTGCAAGGTAAAGAGCTTAAAGCCGTTCAAGATGTTATTTTGAAAAATGGTAGTCTGAACGCAGCAATTGTTGGTCAAACTGCATATAAAATCGCTGAAATGGCCGGTGTTACTGTACCTGTAACCACGAAAATACTTATTGGCGAAGTCAAGGTGATTGCAGATTCAGAGCCATTTGCCCACGAAAAATTATCGCCACTCCTCGCCATGTATCGCGCTAAAAACTTTGAAGAGGCTGTAGACAAAGCCGAGCAATTAGTCGAAATGGGGGGTATCGGTCACACCTCTTGTCTATATACAGACCAAGATAACCAAGCTGAACGTGTTAATTACTTCGGCGTCAAAATGAAAACCGCGCGTATCCTCATTAATACGCCCGCTTCACAAGGGGGTATCGGTGACCTCTATAACTTTAAATTAGCGCCTTCTCTCACACTTGGTTGCGGTTCATGGGGTGGTAACTCAATCTCTGAAAACGTTGGACCAAAACATTTGATCAATACTAAAACCGTGGCGAAAAGAGCTGAAAATATGTTGTGGCATAAACTTCCTAACTCAATCTATTTCCGTCGCGGTTGTCTCCCTATTGCACTTGAAGAGATCGCAACGGATGGCGCAAAACGTGCATTTATCGTCACTGATGGCTATTTATTTAACAATGGCTATGTTGAAGAAGTGGTAAATGTACTGAAAAAACATCATATTGAAACCGACGTTTTCTTTGAGGTTGAAGCTGATCCTACATTAACGGTCGTCCGTAAAGGTGCCGCTCAAATGAACGCCTTTAAACCTGATGTCATTATTGCATTAGGTGGTGGCTCCCCAATGGACGCGGCCAAAATTATGTGGGTTATGTACGAACATCCAGAAACGCATTTTGAAGAATTAGCACTACGCTTTATGGATATCCGTAAACGTATTCACCGTTTCCCTAAAATGGGAGTAAAAGCAAAATTAGTTGCGATTACAACGACCTCAGGAACAGGCTCTGAAGTTACCCCATTTGCGGTGGTAACGGATGATAAAACAGGTCAAAAATACCCATTAGCGGACTATGCACTGACTCCAAATATGGCTATCGTCGATGCAAACCTTGTGATGAATATGCCGAAATCACTGACCGCATTTGGTGGTCTGGATGCTGTGACTCATGCGATGGAAGCCTATGTTTCTGTATTAGCGAATGAATACTCTGATGGTCAAGCATTACAAGCGCTTAGCCTATTAAAAGAGTACCTACCGACGAGTTATCATGAAGGGGCAACCAATCCTGTTGCAAGAGAGCGTGTCCATAACGCTGCAACCATCGCTGGGATTGCATTTGCAAACGCATTCTTAGGGGTTTGTCACTCAATGGCCCATAAATTAGGCTCTGAGTTCCACATACCACATGGATTAGCGAATGCCTTATTAATTAGTAACGTCGTTCGTTATAATGCTAACGATAACCCAACTAAACAAACGGCATTTAGCCAATATGACCGTCCACAAGCACGACGCCGTTATGCTGAAATAGCCGATCATTTAGGTTTAACAAAATCTAGCGACCGTACCGATGCTAAAATTGAAAAACTATTAGCATGGCTTGAGGAAATCAAAGCAGATTTAGGTATCCCTAAATCCATACGTGAAGCAGGTGTGCCTGAAGCAGACTTCTTAGCACGCGTTGATAAGCTCTCTGAGGATGCATTTGACGACCAATGTACAGGTGCAAACCCTCGCTATCCATTAATTTCTGAATTGAAACAGCTATTACTGGATTCCTATTATGGACGCGAATTCACTGAACAAACATCCACAACAACAGCAGCAAAAGTGGAAAAGAAAAGTTCAAAAAAATAGTTAGGTAGCTAATTAATAAGAGAGGCACTGATTTAAAACTCAGTGCCTCTCTTTTTTAATAAGGATAATAAATGATTATTATCCTTATGATTTTTATGGGAAAGTGACTTTCCCTATTACACGATTAACTTAAATCTACTTTTAATTGTTATACGCAATTAATTAAAGTGAATCGCTTTTTTGGGAATAATGCCTTGGTTCATTAACTTAGCCTGTTCGATGGCTTCTGTATAATGCTTACGGCAGACAGAAATATACTTCTCATTACCGCCTATATCGACCTGTGCCCCTTCATAAAGAGGAATACCATCACTCCCTATCCTTAATACTTTATTGGCCTTACGGCCGCAATAACACACGGTTTTTAATTCAACTAATTTATCAGCCCAAGCTAATAAATATTGGCTTCCAACAAATAGTTCACCTGAAAAATCAGTTCTCAGCCCATAGCATAAAACAGGTATATCACTGTTATCGACAATATCGCATAACTCTTCAACTTGCTGTTTTGTTAAAAATTGACACTCATCAATTAAGACACAATGTACCTTTTTTGTGCTATTTTCATTTTTAATGACTTCCGCCATATTTGTGGTTGGCGTAAATAAAAGTGCATCTGCAGACAACCCAATACGCGATGAAACTTTACCCTGCGCAAAGCGATTATCGATTTCTGCCGTGAAAATCAGCGTACGCATCCCCCGCTCATTATAGTTATAAGAAGATTGCAACAAGGATGTCGATTTCCCTGCATTCATCGCAGAATAGTAAAAATATAGCTGAGCCATCAGCCTAGTTCCTCTAAATTAATAAACAAGATAATTTTACCATAAAACATGTCATTAGATTAACAGTCATCATCTGGAAGCACTTAAAAATACAGGCATCAAATAGAGATATCGCCATTGATTTTGCTAAATCTTACCAATAGTAATCACTCTTTTCCCTCTTAAAACAGGTAAAATATCGAACTATCATTGGTAATGATATAGCGTGCTCCTTAAAACATAGTACTAATTTACTGTATCAAAAAAAGAAAATTTACGTTTAGTCTCTCTTATTTGCTTCATTATCATGCCACTAATAACCTGACGTATTCTCGATGCGCCCTTCAAATTATAATCAAAAAAATTTCCAGCTAATTGAATCCGTTTTTCATTAGTTTGGATATTGATAATAGTGGTATATATATATCAGTGAAAAGTTAATATTTCTTTTGTAAAAAAATTGCTTTTACTAAAGATAACTTTTAAACTAATAGTGCAAATTAGCTATTGCAGAAAATAAAATAGCATTCTATTATTAGTGTACACAGGCCAACAATTAAATTTGAGACCAGGAAAATGAGCGAATCTTTAAAAGCATTAAATAACATCCGTACTCTTCGTGCTCAAGCAAGAGAAATTGCTTTAGAATCACTGGAAGAAATGCTGGAAAAATTAACTGTCGTTGTTGAAGAACGTCGTGAAGAAGAAAATCAAGTTCGTGCAGAGCAAGAAGAAAAGAACCGTAAGCTAGAAAACTTCCGTCAAATGGCAGAAGAGCAAGGTATTGATCTGAACGAACTGGTTCAAATTTTAGATACAGGTAAAGGCTCAAGCACTCGTGCTAAACGTGCTGCTCGCCCAGCTAAATATAAATACGTTGATGAAAATGGCGAAACTAAAACTTGGACTGGCCAGGGTCGTACCCCAGCAGTTATCAAAACCGCCATTGAAGAACAAGGTAAATCTTTAGACGATTTCCTAATCTAAGATCCATAACCTTATTCCCCAAAAACACCCTTATATAAGGGTGTTTTTTTTATCCTACGTTTAAGTTTTATTATCACTTATGCCGCTATTAGCCATTAAATTGTTAATCCCCTCCTGCTCCAAGGATAAGCAATCCTCTTTCGCTCGTTTTAGTCATCCTTTTATCTGCTAGTCATTTATTAATATTATTTAAATTTAAGCCCTCGCTAAAAGTAAAGTTATGTAATCCTACTCAAACTTTTTAAGCATACGATTGAATAATAAAACTTATACGATACAAAAAAAATTGATGTATTTTTCTTCTAAATACGTAAATTAAATTAAGCAATAATTTACATTAATTGATACTTAACTATTGAAAAGCTACAAGGCGCACAAACAAAAAAAGCTAACATCTAGAGTTAGCTTTTATAAATCATCATAAGAAGAAACTGTTTATTTTTCTGC
This sequence comes from Providencia sp. PROV119, assembly GCF_028482435.1. Classification (NCBI taxonomy): domain Bacteria; kingdom Pseudomonadati; phylum Pseudomonadota; class Gammaproteobacteria; order Enterobacterales; family Morganellaceae; genus Providencia; species Providencia sp. PROV119. Next base: position 299,291 of record NZ_JAMPQL010000003.1, on the reverse strand, counting down.
TTTAGAACTGTTCAATTTATTCGATATGGTTTGGATCCACTCAGAAAAATCTTCCCCTAATGAATCATGTTGCATACCATATTCTACGAATGCTTTCATATAACCTAGCTTATTACCACAGTCATGACTTTTACCACATAGATGGTACGCCTCTACAGGAGACTTATTTTCCATCATAATCGCAATAGCATCGGTTAATTGAATTTCATCCCCTGCCCCTGGTGCTGTTTTTGCTAGTGCATCCCAAATTTTTTCCGATAATACATAGCGGCCAACAATCGACAGATTTGATGGTGCTTCTTCTTTCTTCGGTTTTTCTACCATGCGGCTAATCGGTTTGCTTTCACCAGGAAGCAACGTTGCACCATTACAATCTACAATCCCATAATTAGAAACTTCATCTTCAGGAACGGGCTCAACCAAAATTTGGCTTGCTCCCGTTTCTTCAAAATGGGCCAGCATTTCGCTCAAATTAAACTTGGTTAAATCGGTGCTATAACGATCTAAAATAACATCGGGCAGAATAACCGCAAAAGGCTCATTCCCCACAAGAGGCTTAGCACATAAAATCGCATGACCTAAGCCTTTAGCAATACCTTGACGCGTTTGCATGATAGTTACGTGACTTGGGCAGATAGATTGCACTTCATCGAGTAATTGACGCTTAACACGAGCTTCTAAAATTGCCTCAAGCTCGAAACTCGTATCGAAGTGGTTTTCAATCGAGTTTTTTGATGAATGAGTCACTAAAACAATTTCATTAATACCAGCAGCGATACACTCATTAACAACATACTGAATTAAAGGTTTATCAACGAGTGGTAACATCTCTTTGGGAATTGCTTTAGTCGCGGGTAACATACGAGTGCCAAGACCTGCGACAGGGATTACTGCCTTGCGTACCTTTCTATTTGTCATTTTAGTCATAACTCCAGAATTCTCCTAAGCACCCAAACTCTTTATATAATCAACAGTAATAAAGGTGCGTTTTTAGTGCGAGGCAGTATAACAGGAATAATTTTTGGATAAATAGTACAAAGCCCTAATTAGAGCCAATATGACACTTACTGGAGTAAATTTAAACAAAACTTAAGATTCAGGATTAAACATTAATTTAATATTTTGGTGGTTATTCCAAATTCGACATTGCCAAAATGTCCCTCGTACATCGAGATGATTGGAGGGTTGATGTTTTAAAGTTCCCAATGGAACACTCCTAGATAAGCTATATTGAGCATTCTCTGTTGCAACTTCCGCTTCTAACCCTCCACTAGCCAGAATAATCGCTTTATTACGCGTATTGAAGTACCCCAGTAATATCGGAAATTGCCCACTAAACCCGGAATCCTCTAATAAATAATTTATTTGATTAATAATTTTATCGATATTAGGTAGTTTTTTATCTGGAAAACTTACCGCATTTTTTAATAAATCGTTAAATACAACACGGATCAAGAACGCTGCCATAATTCCCTCCTGTGGAGAGCGTTCTATATCAAGGCAATAAAAACCAATTTGAGTATCTGATATTGGTGCGAGATCAAGAAGTAGCCCGAATCGGTTAATTTCATTTAATTGACGGTAATTAACGCGATAGCCATTAATCACTTGATTTATAGGTGGCTGCAATTGCTTTAACACTGGCGTGATATCTTGGTTATCATAGTTTATCAGTGTGGGTTGTAACCTATTAACAACTTGATCGTTGTATTGCTCAGGATACAAGTTACTCTGAATAGTAACTTTCAACTCCTCTAAATTTTTTATTGGTTTCAATAAAGCATCTTTTGCACCTAACCGTAGCATACGGTCAAGCTGCGTGAAATCTGTTGTTGCAGAGATGACAATAACAGGGATGTGAATATTTCGTGTGACCAACTCTGCCATAAAATCTTCACCACTCATGACAGGCATATTCAAGTCACACAAAATCACATCAGGGTTAAGGTTTTCTTCGGTGAGACGTATTAATGCACTCTGACCATTATCCGCGACAAAGACTTGCATCCCCTGAGCATGTAAGTACCCTTCTAACATTGAACGAAAAACTTTTTCATCTTCAACGATGAGTATCTTTTTATTTTTCATATTTAACCTACTTCTAGCTTTCATCGGTTATTTACTACCAATACTATTATTCATATGACAAAATCATTGTACTGTCATTTTTAAAGTATAGTTATTTTTATACCTTATACTTATTTTTATAGAGTAGAAGATGGAACAATCCCTAAACAACTGTTGTTTTTGTGGCAATTCACTCCCTTTTAGCCAATGCTGCCAACCTTATCTCGATAATCAGGCAATCCCGGAAACACCCGAGCAGTTGATGCGCTCTCGCTATAGTGCTTATGTGACAAAAAATGCCGATTACCTTATCGCAACTTGGCATCCTGATTGTCATGCCAATAACTGGCGTGAAGAAATAGAACAAAGCTTCTTACAGACACAATGGCTTTCTCTTCGTGTCATTAGTTCTTCTTATGCTAAAAATAGCGATGAAGGTTATGTGGAATTTTCAACTTGCTTTATTGATGAAAAAGCTGATCATAAACAGCTTATTCATGAACGTTCCCGTTTTCTGCGTATAGAAAAACGTTGGTATTACATAGATGGTATTACACCTAAAACAGGTCGAAATGATCTATGTCCATGTGGTTCCGGCAAAAAATTCAAAAAATGCTGTAACAATCATTAGTGGTCATGTTTTACCCATCGTAACGGAAATGCATAATGTATCGTTTGCTTATGTGCGCTCTAAGCCCTTCAAGCTACTGCTAAAACGATGCGCGAAAACATCTATTTATCGGATAGATGCAAGCCCTGTTTGCGCTATTTACAGTCACTTGAAGTATGATGAGTATGTAAGCTTTGTAAGTTAAGGATCAGACACTTCCATGCAACAAAAGAATGTACAAAAAAAAGTCCTTCGCACCATTTGTCCTGATGCAAAAGGCTTGATCGCAAAAATCACCAATATTTGTTACAAACACCAGCTCAATATCGTACAGAATAATGAATTTGTTGATCACCGCACTGGTCGCTTCTTTATGCGTACAGAGCTTGAGGGGATTTTTAATGATGAAACCCTACTCGCTGATCTCGATGACGCCCTACCGGCGGGTTCAAAACGTGAATTAAATTCATCAGGCCGTCGCCGTATTGTCGTTATGGTCACCAAGGAAGCTCACTGTCTAGGTGACTTATTGATGAAGAGTGCATACGATGGTTTAGATGTAGAAATTGCGGCGGTTATCGGTAACCATGACACATTGAAAGGCCTTGTCGAACAATTCGGTATTCCTTTCCACCATATTAGCCATGAAGGTCTAACACGTGAACAGCATGATGAAAAAATGATTGCGCAAATTGACCAATATCAGCCTGATTATGTGGTCTTAGCAAAATACATGCGTGTATTAACCCCAGCGTTTGTACAGCATTATCCGAACAAAATCATTAATATTCACCACTCATTCTTGCCTGCATTCATTGGTGCCCGTCCATATCATCAGGCATATGAACGGGGCGTTAAGATCATTGGTGCGACGGCTCATTTTGTTAATGATAATCTTGATGAAGGCCCTATCATTACACAAAACGTTATTAATGTAGACCACACCTTCACAGCCGATGATATGATGCGCGCAGGTAGGGATGTTGAAAAAAATGTCCTTAGCCACGCATTATATTGGGTATTAGCTCAACGTGTTTTTGTTTACGGAAACCGTACTATTATCTTGTAATACGAATATTTGCTGTTTAAATATGCATGAAGCGCAAAAAAACAGCATTTGAACAGCTTTTAAAAAATTAATACTTTACAGGGGCGCGTCATTTGATATGATGCCGCCCGCTGTCAACGAATACAGCAACTCAAAATCTGGTGGGATACCCAAGCGGCCAAAGGGAGCAGACTGTAAATCTGCCGTCACAGACTTCGAAGGTTCGAATCCTTCTCCCACCACCATTCAAGCGTTCCCTTCACCTAAAGTATCAATTGTGTCTATAAATCGATTTAACACACTAGAGTGTGACTTAGACTTATAAACATAGCAGCAGCAATCCTCAATAATTGAATTTAACGGAATATAGTTAAGCAACTTATCATTCACGTCATTTTCAGGGTAGTAATCGATAATTGCAATAAAATCACCAACTTGAAGAAAACTCTGGCAGTTACCAATATTATCCATTTGCCGAATACTGGCCTTATTACCTTCTAGTTCAACCTGATTAAGCAGCTCCCCCATTAAACTGCTCTTATAAAATGCAGGATCACACAGCCATGTGCATTGCCTTAATAGCGCCATAATATTGTAATGATATTTTTCATATAATTCATTACGACAATAAATCCCTAATGATGCATTCTCTATTTTTCTTTGTAAGGAAAAACGCTCACTGACGACAGGTTGAGAACTTAAAATAACCGTATTACCATCGTAATCAACAATTTCATCAACCTCCTCATAATTAAACCTCAATATATTAATTTGAACATTATTTTTATTTGCTGCCTGATAAAGGTGAATAAGAAAATTTTCTTTCCCCCAGTCATAATAAATATTGGCTTCATTGACAATATAACCTGTAAAATGTTTCTTAGTTATTTCCTTCTCTTGTAAGTAAAGATCACGTAAGTCATTATATAACTCTTGACCATCCTTAGTTAAAGTCATACCAAACTTTTCTCGTTTAAATAGGCGTTTTCCTAAGCTTGTTTCAAAGTCTTTAATTGACTTAGCAATTGGTGGCGTCGTTCGGTTCATTACCCTAGCAGCCTTACTTAATGAGCCATTTTCAACAACTGCCATAAATGCCTCTAATTTTCTTGAAAAGAACATATCTATGACCCCATTCTGTTTATTAAACATGCAAAATTCAACATTATTAATCATTAAAAACAATATGTTGAATAGCCCATCACTTGACATATCAGATGAAAATTTTAATTTAATTTTTCATTGAATGAGTAACAATTTTTCATAAAACTATTTTTATATTTTCCAACAATGCAAAGCAATATATTATACTGTTTCATTTCATTATTTTTTATGACTCGACTATTAAATCACATTAAATATAAATCACCAATTTGAAATCAGTGAACATATTTTTCATTAATTGTATAACTAATAATCTTATTTAAATTTTAAGATAAAACATTACGATTATAATTAGAGCTATAAATATTCATTAAGCATAATTCAATTTATATTTAAATAGTTATTTAATAGTTACAGTCTAGTCATCATCTGTTAGAATCTCGATGTACAGACAAAAATCTAATAGGTGATAAAAGACCATGAAATTTATCTCTTTCAACATAAATGGCCTCCGCGCTCGCCCACACCAATTGGCAGCTATCATTGATAAGCATCAGCCAGAGGTGATAGGTCTACAGGAAACCAAAGTTCACGACGAAATGTTTCCTTACGATGACGTTAGCAAGTTAGGCTATCATGTATTTTATCATGGTCAAAAAGCACACTATGGCGTCGCTCTCCTGACTAAAAATAAGCCTGTTGCAGTTCGAAAAGGCTTTCCTACCGACGATGATGATGCACAACGCCGGATCATCATGGCAGATATTGAAACCAATCATGGTTTATTAACTGTCGTAAATGGCTATTTTCCTCAAGGCGAAAGCCGTGAACACCCAGTAAAATTCCCTGCTAAAGAGAAATTTTACCAAGACTTACAAGACTATATTACATCAACCCAGACCCCTCAATCACAGCTATTGATCATGGGTGATATGAATATTAGTCCAACTGATCTGGATATTGGTATTGGCGAAGCGAACCGTAAACGCTGGCTAAAAACAGGTAAATGCTCATTTTTACCCGAAGAGCGCGCATGGATGGAACGACTGCTAAATTGGGGGCTTGTCGATACTTATCGCGCAATGAACCCTGACGTGGATGATTGTTACTCTTGGTTTGACTACCGTTCAAAAGGTTTTGATGATAACAGAGGCTTACGTATAGATTTACTCTTAGCGTCTACGGCTCTTTCTACACGTTGTGTGGCAACAGGGATTGACTACGAAATACGGGGAATGGAAAAACCTTCAGATCATGCCCCCGTTTGGGCAGAGTTTGATTTAACCAAAGGCTAACTGCTCTTTTTTGTTCGATAGGGAAGATTTTCCCTATCGACCTCTCCGATAACCATCAAATGACTCACACTCACTAGTAGACTACTCTTGCTCACTTTTTTTCGGTTTTTTCGCCGATTTTGTGGGCTTTTTAGTCGTTTTATTCTTTGTGACAGGCGGTAACTCTCGAAATGCTCGTAAGTTAGTAAACTGACGGGCGTGATGAATAAGCTGCGTTAATGTCGCACTAAGCGGATTCATAAAATCAATATAACGCGTTTGTTTTTCACTGATTTGCGTCAAAATAGATTCCCAATGCGCCGTCATATCTGGCAATGTGGCCATATCAGGCAATACATGAATTAACGCTCTACCCGCTGGGGTTGAGTGAATATAGCGACCTTTTTTATATAAAAACTGACGCTTAAATAGCAGATCAATAATACCTGCTCGCGTCGCTTCAGTACCTAACCCATCAGTTTCACGCAATACCTTTTTTAAGGCTTTATCTTGAACAAAACGCGCAATCCCCGTCATCGCGGATAATAGTGTCGCATCCGTAAAAGGCCTTGGGGGCTGCGTTTGTTTTTCAAGCACTTCGCCTTTTTCACACAGTAACTCATCCCCCTTAGCAACAACCGGTAATGGGCTACCGTCATTTTCAGCATCGCGCTCTTTACTGCCTAATACGACTCGCCAACCCGCTTCCGCTAAAAAACGCGCTTTCGCAATAAACTTGCCCTTTTCAATGTCAAGCTCAATCGTACATTTACGGTAAACGGCATCTGACATAAATTGAATGATATATTGACGGGCGATCAGTTGATAAATATTGGCTTCATGCTCCGTTAGTTTTACTGATACGGCTTTTGCGGTTGGAATAATAGCATGGTGAGCATCCACTTTTTTATCGTCCCAGCAGCGATTTTTTTTATCTAATTCAGGTAATTCAAACTGGGTTAATTCAGGTTGATGTACTGAAATCGCATTCAACACAGAATGACGTCCAGCAAAATGCTCATCCGGTAAATAACGGCTATCTGAACGTGGATACGTGATCAATTTATGAGTTTCGTATAAACGCTGGCAGATATCTAAGACTTCTTGAGCGCTTAGCCCAAACTTTTTAGCAGCTTCAATTTGTAGTGCAGAAAGGGAGAATGGTAATGGCGCAATTTCAGATTCGCGTTTGTCCTGATACTGCGTAACAAAAGCAGGCTTCCCTGTAATACGCGACACCACATGTTCAGCAAGAGGACGATGAAATAAACGCCCTTCTTCATCCTGATAATCAATACAAGATTCACTTGGTTGCCAAGTAGCCACAAAACGTTCATTTTCTGGCGTCACAATATGGGCGCGTACCTCAAAATAATCTTTAGGTACAAAGTTTTCAATATCTTCATCACGGCGAACAACAAGGCCTAATACAGGGGTCTGTACTCTCCCTACTGATAATACGCCTTGATACCCGCCACGTTGCCCCAACAATGTGTAGGCACGCGTCATGTTAATACCGTATAGCCAATCCGCTCTTGCTCTTGCTAATGCCGAAACGCATAAAGGAATAAACTCTCGGTTTTCACGTAACCGTTCGATGGCTCTTTCAACGGCTTGAGGGTTAAGGTCATTGATTAAACAACGTTTGACTTGCTTTCTTTTCTCATCAGAAAGCTTCAAAAAATCTAATACCTCATCCACCAGCAGTTGCCCTTCTCTATCAGGGTCTCCGGCATGAACGACTTCCGTTGCCTGCTTGAGAAGGGAGTCAATCGTTTTAAGCTGCTTTGTCACTGCGGAACGTGGTTTTAACAACCACTTTTCAGGAATGATCGGCAGATCTTGCAGATTCCAGCGCGCATACCGAGGCTCATACGCATCTGGCTCAGCTTGTTCCAATAAGTGGCCTATACACCATGTCACTATTTGGTCATCACCGCACTGGATAAAACCATCCCCTCTCTTATGAGGTTTTGGCAACACATCCGCTATTGCCCTAGCGAGGCTGGGCTTTTCCGCAATAAACAAACGCATGAATTAATCTATCACTTCAATTAAAGGTACATTTTCCCGATGGGGTAATAATTTGCCGATAGACTGTAACAAAACACCTTGCTGCTGTGCAATGTCTTTAATTTTAGCGACCTCAGAAGGTTCTACTGCTATCAGTAAACCACCCGATGTTTGTGGATCGCATAATAGTTTGCGTTGAGCCTCTGTCATCGGCCCAATAAGGTGCCCATAACTTTCAAAGTTGCGTTGGGTTCCCCCAGGCACACAACCGGCATCGATATAATGTTCAACATTTGCAAGTTTCGGTACTCGACTAAAGGATATTTCTGCTCGTACCTTTGAGCCTTGACAAATTTCACTCAAATGCCCAAGTAGACCAAAACCCGTCACATCAGTCATTGCAGTCACGCCCGGTAACGGTGCAACAACAGCTCCCAGTTTATTCAACTGACACATTGTTTGTGCCGCAAGATTTTGGTGCTCTTCGGCTAATAACCCTTTTTTCTCTGCGGTCGTTAATACGCCAATGCCCAGCGGCTTAGTCAGAAAAAGTTCACAACCTGCTGTTGCTGCACTATTTTTCTTCACATGCTCTGTATTTACTACCCCAGTTACTGCTAAACCAAAAATCGGTTCTGGTGCGTCAATAGAGTGACCACCTGCAAGCGTAATCCCTGCATCGGCACAAGCCGCTCTCCCTCCTTCAATGACTTCTCTTGCCACTTCGGGAGATAGTTTCGCAATAGGCCACCCTAAAATAGCAATTGCCATAATGGGTTTACCGCCCATAGCAAACACATCACTAATCGCATTAGTCGCCGCGATACGACCAAATTCATATGGTGAATCAACAATGGGCATAAAAAAATCTGTCGTACTGATAATCCCTATGCCATTGCCTAAATCATAAACAGCCGCATCATCTTTTGTTTCGTTACCTACAAGCAGATGAGGATCATGAAATTTGGCCTGCTCTGTATGAAGGATTTGTTCCAAAACTTTTGGGGCAATTTTGCAACCACAACCTGCACCATGGCTATACTGTGTTAATCTAATTTTTTCCATTACGCTCGGCCTTATCAATTAAAAGTAAGAAACAAATTCTTGCATATCAGGGATCTGTACTTTTGCAGGTGCTTTCAGTTCAGGCGTACCTAAATATAAAAAGCCCACAATGCGATCTGTCGGTGCACAACCTAATCCTTCACGCACAACCGCATCTTCCGTCCAAGAACCTGAACGCCAAATTCCCCCAAATCCTTGGGCAACCGCCGCCATTTGCATCGCTTGTACCGTACAACCAGCAGCAACAACTTGTTCCCACTCAGGTACTTTAGGGTGTGCTTGAGTCTTCGCGATAACTGTAATAATCAAAGGTGCTCTAAACGGGGCATTACGCGCTTTCTCTTCCACTTCCGGCCCTAAGTTGCCCTCTTTCGCTGCTTTTTCAAGTAATTGGCTAAAGCGATTTAACCCTTCGCCTTGCATCACAATAAAATGCCAAGGCCGTAAAGCACCATGATCAGGAGCACGCATACCTGCCGCTAAAATATTTTGCAATTCATCGCCTTGTGGTGCTGGGGTTGTTAGCCGTGAAGCTGAACGGCGGTTCAATAAAAGGGTTAAAGCATCCATATTCCTCTCCGATTCAGAGTAAACTGATATAATAGTCATTCAAACAAGCAATCATTATTGCGCTGATTAATGATTAAATACCCCAATCAGGGTTAGGTACTCAGCTTAAAAACTTATCATTCATCTTATTCGCTAACGAGTACCATGGTGTTATATTGATTAATTGATTGAATTATATCATTTGTGTATGTTGAAAAATATCATCACGACATTGTACAACGCTCCAAAGCGTATTGTTATGAATAAAAATATTATTCATTTGCAGACAACTGTTTTTATTTCGTTAAGATAACAAGTGCAAATTCGTGTGTCGGAGAAATTATGCGTCAAACATGGAAAATCATCGCCACTGTATTTAAATTCAGTTGGCGAATACTAAATTTTATTCGGGAATTGGTTTTCAACACTATTTTTCTTATATTGTGTTTTTTAGTTATTGGTTCGATAGCGCTATATCAATCCGATTCTAAACCTGACCAGAACTATTTTGGTGCACTTTATGTTGACTTACAGGGTATTGTCGTTGATCAGGTCTCAACCCCCGATCCTTTTGGCCGCATGAGTCGTGAGTTATTGGGAACCCCTAACAACCGCATGCAAGAAAACTCACTATTTGACATTGTCGATACCATTCGTAGTGCAGCAACCGATGATCGTATTACTGGCATGGTATTACGTTTAGATAACCTCGTTAGTGCAGATCAGCCTTCCCTAAACTTTATCGGGAAAGCGATTACTGAATTCAAAGAGTCTGGAAAACCTATCTATGCTGTTGGCGATAGTTTTAGTCAGTCTCAATATTATTTAGCCAGTTACGCTGATCATATTTTTCTATCCCCTCAAGGTATGGTGGGGATCCAAGGCTTTTCAACAAACACCCTTTACTACAAATCCTTGTTAGAAAAATTAAAAGTCAGTAGCCATATTTTCCGTGTGGGGACTTATAAATCTGCTGTTGAACCGCTAATGCGAGACAATATGTCACCAGAAGCACGCCAAGCGACTAAACAGTGGCTAGATGCGTTATGGAATAACTATCTTGATACACTAGCCAAAAACCGCCAAACCACTGCGAAAGGTATCTTCCCTGGGGCAGATGTGTTACTTAGTAAGTTACGTGCCTCCGGTGGTGATAACGCAAAATACGCATTAAATCAAAAATTAGTTGATAAGATTTATACGCGTGAGCAAGCAGAAAATGTGCTTAAAAATCAATTTGGCTGGAATAAACAAGAGAAGCATTTCAATTACATCAGTATTTATGATTATTCAGGTAAGCTGACCAGCACAACTGGCTCTGAAACATCAGCCACAGCGGGTAATATTGCCGTTATCATCGTTCAGGGCGCTATCATGGATGGCCCTCAATCTCCGGGTATTGCAAGTGGTGATTTAATTAGCTCACAAATTCGCGAAGCCCGTTTGAACGAAAATATTAAAGCAATCATCTTACGCGTTAATAGCCCTGGTGGTAGCGTAACGGCTTCTGATCTTATCCGCAACGAACTCGCGTCTGCACGTGCTGCGGGTAAACCCGTCGTCGTTTCAATGGGCGGCATGGCTGCATCTGGCGGCTATTGGGTTTCAACCCCTGCGAACTATATTGTGGCAAGCCCGAATACGATTACGGGTTCGATAGGCATCTTTGGCGTAATCAATACCTTTGAAAATGCCTTAGATTCTGTCGGAGTGTATACTGACGGTGTATCAACCACCCCACTTGCCGATATCTCTGCAACCAAAGGAATTAGCCCTGAATTTTCCGATATGATGCAAATTACTATCGAAAATGGTTATAAAACTTTTATAGGTTTAGTCGCGAAGTCACGTAATAAAACGCCAGAAGAAATTGATAAAATCGCCCAAGGCCGTGTTTGGATTGGCAGTGACGCGAAAAAAATTGGCTTAGTCGACCAATTAGGAGATTTCGATGATGCCGTGACTAAAGCGGCTGAATTAGCCAAACTCAATGACGTCTCATTAGATTGGATGCAACCTGAGTTGTCATTTATGGATCAGTTAATTTTAGAACTCAGTAGCACTGCCCAAGCAGTGATGCCTGACATTCTACAGGTCTTCTTACCAGAAGCTGTTGCTACCGACATTCGTCAACAGGCACAATTCTTCTTAAAAATGAACGATCCTCAAAATCGTTACGCATTCTGTTTAAATTGCGCCGAAATTAACTAACTTCCCTGATCCCCTTTAGCACACCTAAAGGGGATCCCTCTATTTATCTTGCCTCTCCTCTCGCAGATCCCACTTAAACAGTAGATAACAATAATTAAATGAGTCAAAATTGTTATATCTTCATATAAAACAAAGGATAGTAATAGCTGCTTATATTGTTATTCATGCTATTCGTCGAACATTAGGTAACTCAATGCAGAAGAAATCGATTTATGTTGTGTATACTGGCGGAACCATTGGTATGCGCCACTCCCCACAAGGTTATATTCCAGTTTCAGGGCACCTTCAGGCCCAATTAGCTAAAATGCCCGAGTTCCATCGCCCTGAAATGCCTGAGTTTACCATCAAAGAACACCAGCCTTTAATCGACTCCTCTGATATTACGCCAGAAGATTGGCAAATCATTGCCGATGATATCAGTGAAAACTATGCGCTGTATGATGGCTTTGTTATCTTACATGGCACTGACACAATGGCTTATACGGCATCAGCATTATCATTTATGCTAGAGAACCTACGTAAGCCTGTAATTGTGACAGGGTCACAAATTCCCTTAGAGGCATTGCGTTCAGACGGCCAAACTAATCTACTTAATGCCTTATATCTCGCTGCGAATTACCCCATTAATGAGGTCGGTTTGTTCTTTAACAATAAACTGTATCGAGGAAACCGCACCGTAAAATCGCATGCCGATGGTTTCGATGCGTTCACTTCCCCCAACTGTCCACCATTAATGGAAGCAGGTATTCATATTCGTACTTTTAATACCTGCCCAGCCCCAATCGGTGTTGGCCCATTAATCTGCCACCGGATCACACCACAACCGATTGGTGTCGTTATGCTCTATCCCGGACTGTCTATTGAAATTGTACGTAACATACTCCAACAACCTGTAAAAGCTCTGATTTTACGCTCCTATGGTGTCGGAAATGCCCCACAACGCCCTGAATTACTGAAAATTCTCCATGATGCTACAAACCGAGGCATTATTGTGGTAAATCTGACACAGTGCATTTCAGGTCGAGTCAATATGGAAGGCTATGCGACAGGACATGCACTTGCCGAGGCAGGCGTTATCAGTGGATTTGATATGACATTTGAAGCTGCATTGAGTAAGTTACATTACTTACTTAGTCAAGAATATACACCGGCACATGTTCGGGAATTAATGCAACATAATCTTAGAGGTGAACTCAGCTATGCCGATGAATAAGCCAAATGAGGATTTAGTTAAATCCGCTTTACTGTTAGTTGATCTACAAAATGATTTTTGTACAGGTGGTGCCCTTGCTGTCGCCGATAGTGAAACGGTAATAAAAACAGCGAATAAGGCGATAGAGTTATGCCAACGACAAAATATTCCGATTATCGCTAGTCAAGACTGGCACCCCGCTAATCACCTGAGCTTTGCTGTTAATTCAGGAACACAAGTTGGTGACATTGGTACGCTTAATGGCATTCCCCAAGTGTGGTGGCCCGTTCATTGCGTTCAAGGGGAAGTTGGCGCTGAGTTTCATCCGGAACTCAACCAAGATGCCATTTGTGAAGTTTTTACGAAGGGTGAAAATCCGCAAGTAGACAGCTACAGTGCTTTTTTCGACAATGATAAAGTAAGCCAGACGCGATTACACGCTTGGTTACAAGAGCAACAAATTACCCAATTATTCATTATGGGGATAGCGACCGATTATTGTGTCAAATTCACGGTACTTGATGCGTTAAAGCTGGGATATAACGTTGATGTACTTACCGATGGTTGCCGAGGCGTAAATTTATCCGCAATGGATAGTGAACTCGCATTAGCCGAGATGTCACAAAAAGGGGCGACCCTACTCACCACCGATTCTCTGCAATAATTAACAACGACGTACCTTGCCCTTTTAAGGCAAGGTATTGGCTAGTCGCTAACACTATTGGTTGTTTGACATAGATTGAATAAAAAGCACACGCGAGTACCTCTCCCCCATATCCATGTTTTATCAACGCTGATTGCGCCATTTTCAACCACGGCGACAAGGCACACTGTTCATTTCGTTTTTCTGTATGCCTAGCGTGTTATTTCGCCTGTCGCCTGCCTCTAATTGCGATTATTCGTCTTTATTTTGTGGCTTCAAGGTTGCCAACATTTCCCCTTGAAACATCGATTTAAGTTCCTGCTTACTTTTCATCGTGATCTGCCCATCCGTACCAATGGTCATATGTTCAGGATCATGATTATGACGAGACTGCCATAACATCACCATCTGTAAGCTATGCTCTTTTTGCTCAGGGGTTAATGCGACACCATCAGGCCATTTTCCTAATTCAACGGCTGTCACCAAACGCTGATAAATTTCAGGGGTCATCACTGATAACAGTTGCTCTAATTGCTCTGGCTCTAAATTTACACTCACTTCACAACTCCTTCAAAGAGACCCAGTTAGTAGTTCATTTGACATATTATCTATTTCAACTTAGCTGAATCGATATTGCTTAATTTAGTTTTCAGCGTCAGCTAGCTTCAGCACCCTATCCACGGGTCTTTTCGCCAGTTTTCTCATCGATAAAACTTAATGATGCTGAATTAATGCAGTAACGTTGCCCCGTTGGTTGTGGACCATCAGGAAACACATGTCCTAAGTGGGCATTACAATTTTGACAACGCACTTCAATCCGATGCATTCCATGGGAGAAATCTTCGATATACTTAATCGCATCTTCAGTCATTGGTTGATAAAAACTCGGCCACCCGCACCCTGCATCAAATTTAGTGTCTGATAGAAAAAGTGGTGTACCACAACACAGGCATTCATACACCCCATCTTTACGATTATGCAATAACACACCAGTGAACGGACGCTCGGTCCCTGCCTGCTGAGTGACATATTGCTGAATATCATTTAGCTCCGAGATATCAATCGGTTGCTTACTTTTATCTGTCATATCAAACCCAAATATTGAAATAACTGAGTGGTATTAAGCTAAGAATACCCCCATTTGGTGCAACAAAAAATTAACAACACGTTTTATAAAGATATTCTAAACTAATTAACATAGTGCTTTGTGTTTTGATTTGTGACGAGTTTCACATATATCACTGATAGCAGGTTTCATTATCCCGCACAATCCCGATAATACGTGCGGATGTATTTGCCTCTAAAGTGGCTGACAAGTAAGCAATTAGTGCGAGTTGTTTTGATTTTTTTCAATAATTGACACGATTCCGCTTGACGGCTGGCAAGGTTTTGGTAACTTTAACTACAACTTAATTCACGAATAAATAGCTGGTGGAAATACTATGACTATCAAAGTAGGTATTAATGGTTTTGGTCGTATTGGCCGTATCGTTTTCCGTGCTGCACAAGAGCGTTCTGATATCGAAATCGTTGCTATCAACGACCTGCTCGATGCAGACTATATGGCATACATGCTGAAATATGACTCTACTCACGGTCGTTTCAACGGTACTGTTGAAGTTAAAGATGGTCACCTAGTTGTAAATGGCAAAAAAATTCGCGTCACTGCAGAGAAAGATCCTGCAAACCTGAAGTGGAACGAAGTTGGTGTTGACGTTGTTGCAGAAGCAACAGGTATCTTCTTAACTGATGAAACTGCACGTAAACACATCCAAGCAGGCGCGAAAAAAGTTGTTCTGACTGGCCCTTCAAAAGACGACACGCCAATGTTCGTTATGGGTGTTAACCATAAGAGCTATGCAGGTCAAGAAATCGTTTCTAACGCTTCTTGTACAACTAACTGCTTGGCACCTCTGGCTAAAGTTATCAATGACAAATTCGGCATTATCGAAGGTCTGATGACGACTGTTCACGCAACAACAGCAACTCAAAAAACTGTTGATGGTCCTTCTCACAAAGACTGGCGTGGTGGTCGTGGTGCTTCTCAAAACATCATCCCATCTTCAACTGGTGCTGCTAAAGCGGTAGGTAAAGTTATTCCTGAGTTGAATGGCAAACTGACTGGTATGTCTTTCCGTGTTCCTACTCCAAACGTTTCAGTTGTTGACTTAACTGTACGTATGGAAAAACCAGCCACTTACGCTCAAATCTGTGACGCTATCAAAGAAGCGGCTGCGGGCGAGCTGAAAGGTGTTCTGGGTTACACTGAAGATGACGTTGTATCAACTGACTTCAACGGTGAAAAACTGACTTCAGTATTCGATGCTAAAGCAGGTATCGCACTGAACGACAACTTTGTAAAACTGGTTTCTTGGTATGACAACGAAACAGGTTATTCAAACAAAGTTCTAGACCTGATCGCTCACATCTCTAAATAAGAGTTATTAGCGTTTTATGGTTAATTTGAGCCGCCTTTAGGCGGCTCTTTTGCTTTTATTCGCTCCTAAATTGTCAGGAGCCCCTCACTTACCTCTTAGAGTGAATGACGGTTTTCCTAAGTTCTGCTAACCTATTTGTATTCACTGTTTCTCTATTCACAGGCAAATAATTATGCACGATAAACTCTTTGCTTTACCGGTGATTAAGCAACTTTCAGCCTACATTAGCCAACGCCAATTGGGTGAATTACCCTTAATTATTGTTTCGCATCCTAAAGTGCGTGGTGCCGTTAGTATTCAAGGTGCACAATTAATCGATTGGCAACCTTGTGGTCAAAAACCGTGCATCTGGCTAAGCAGTGAAAGTGCTTTCAAAGCAGGTACAGCCATTCGTGGGGGTATCCCTATTTGCTGGCCTTGGTTTGGCCCCGCGGGTAGCCCAAGTCATGGTTTCGCCCGCATTTTACCGTGGCAATTTACTGCACATAATGAACATGAAGATGGCGTGATCCTCACCTTCACTCTGACAGATAACGAATATACACGCAAACTATGGCCGCATGAGTTTACATTGATATTGCGAATGAAACTCGGTGAGACCTGTGAGTTAGAATTAGAAAGCTATGGTGATTTTGAAACCACAGCCGCAATGCACACTTACCTCAATATTGGTGATATCCAAAAAACCACGGTATACGGTTTAGGTGGCCACTACTTTGATAAAGTCAGTGACCGTGAAGTTTATGAAGATAAGCCGCTAAAAATTAATAGCCATACCGACAGAATTTACTCTGAGCCAGAGGAATATAGTTTGATCCGTGATGATAGCTGGTCACGAACCATTGAAATACACCATTACCATAACTCTGACGTTGTATGTTGGAACCCATGGGCTGAATTGTCATGTAGCATGCAAGATATGCCAAACAATGGCTACAAACAGATGGTTTGTGTTGAAACGGCGCGCATTAATCAACCGATGAAAAGTGAAAATCAGCACCCCGCTCGCCTTTCTCTCGTTATGATGACACGCGATAATAAGCCACAAGACTGATAGTGACCTCCGCGATGAGGCGGGCTCTTTTCTCGCCTCATCATGCTGTTACGTCACTAAGGATGGCGCAAGCAGCACTTCTTCATATACCTTTTCTCTCCAACGAAATAGTACGTGATATAAAAAACCGTCTACACATTGTAAAGCATCAATAATTAAATTTAAGATAAGTATTGATTTCTATCCCACTAAAAAATGAACTCAATGAATAAGTACACCTTGTTATTATTATTGTCTGCCCCTATTGCCGTCTCTGCCAACTACTGTGACGACTTATATAAAAAATATAGTAATAGTTGGATGAGAGATATGCCAAAACAGGTATGCGAAGATGCGGTTAATGGTGATGCCGAAGCACAATTTAGCGTCGCGTCATGGAACACACGGTATCTAAGGCAACCTGAAGAAACTTATCGCTGGATAAAGATGTCAGCAGAACAAGGTTGTGCTAAATCACAGTATGTTTTAGGACTGCACTATTATGAAGGAAAAGTTGTTGATACAGATTGGTTTAAAGCGTTTGCTTGGATTAAAAAAGCGGCTGATAATGGGATTCCCGATGCTCAGGCTATGCTTGGTTTCATGTATCAACATGGTCATGCAATTGGTCAAAATTATACAATAGCTCTAGAGCTGTATCATAAAGCGGCTGCACAACATAACGAAGATGCCTATCTCTATTTAGGCCGAATGTACGAAAATGGCATGGGGGTTACCAAAGATTATGCAAAAGCTTATGAGTATTTTGCAAAAGCCAAGATCGCTCACGTCTTATCCTACCTCCCCGATTATCCTTGCGATATTTATAAAGATCCTGACTAAAATAGCCATCTACCACCAGCAAATTCGCCATAATCAACCATGTCAGCAACTATTCGTGCCCTGTTCAAATACCAATAAAAAATCCCAAAAGCACAAAGCGCATTTTGGGATTTTTTGTCAAGTCGTGGTTAGCAATTAGAAGGTATAAGTTACCCCACTCCAAACAATTGCAGAAACTGATTTATTAACCATTGGACTATCTTTCACTTCATTTGGCAGACGGTCAATACGCCCCATTGCAAAGGCACTCCAATTATCATTGAACTTATAGTTACCTGATAATTCAACATATGGAGTCCAGCTATCACCCGGACGATAGCGAGCTAAACCACTATTACGCGACTCTTTTGAAGAGACACCATACTCATAGCGGTTTTGATTTTTGCTATCCCACTTGATACCTACACCTGGAACTAACGACCAATTGTCGCCATAGAAACCATAAAGGTAAGCAACTTCTGCACGCAAACCATTACTGATCCCTAACATATCCCCCGACGCAACGGTACGGATTGTTCCCCAATCGGCTTTGTGTTTGTACGTCAAGCCCCCCATTACCGTATCGCGGCGACGATCAAGCTCACGCATATCACGGTCGTCGTTATCTTTCGGTTTGAAGAATTGAGGGTAATAATAAGCATCAAGCGAAAGTTGATCCTCTTGGTCATTCCACAAGTAGTAACCTACTGCTAACGTACGAAAATAGAAGTTTTCACCTTCATAGTTAACAATCGGTACTGGCGTAACATAGTCTTTCGATTTTATACCTTTATAAGGTGTTGATTGCGCCAAAACCGAACCCCCTACAGACCAAGTTCCAGCCATAGCTGCGGAGGATAATAAACCTAATGCGACAGCAAGTGATGTTAATTTGATTGTTTTACGCATATTAACCTGAAATATTAGAAGATTGAACAATAGTGCGCATCATACCTTGATGTGCTCTTTAGCCAAAACACTCCCACGACTGATCACATTTTTAGTTAAATTTATAACTATGTCTAATACTGTTTACACAATCATTCTAATTTTCATATACGACTGGTACTCTTTTCGCCAACGCGCACATCAGTTCATAACCAATAGTGCCTGCCGCCTGAGCAACGTCGTCTATCGGTAAGTTTTTACCCCATAGCTCAACGCGATCACCAATCTTAGCAGTTGGGCATTCGCTAACATCTATTGTTAGCATATCCATTGAAACAGTTCCTAATAGAGGACAACGCGTTCCATTTAACCAAATGGGGGTGCCTGTTGGCGCATGACGTGGATAGCCATCCGCATAACCACAGGCGACCGTGGCTATCTTCATTGGGTAAGGTGCTGTAAATTTACTGCCATAACCAATAGATTCCCCAGCCGCAATCTCATGTGTTGCAATAATTTGTGATTGCAATGTCATTGTCGCACGTAAATCTTTATCCGCAATGTCTTGCCAACGACCACTTGGCGATGCGCCATATAAGATCACACCAGAGCGAACCCAATCATAATGGGTCTTTGGGTGCCATAACGTCGCCCCTGAATTGGCAATACAGACAGGAAACTGACCATCGATAAACTGTTTAATTATCGCATGAGGTTTATCTGTGCCTGTCGATAAATCCGAATTCGCAAAATGTGTCATTAAGGTGACCGTCTCTACATTTTCCATTGCAGACAATCTATGCACCACTTGAGCATATTCCGGCGGCTCAAAACCTAAGCGATTCATTCCGCTATTTAGTTTGACATACACGGAGATGGGATTTTGAAAGTGCCTATTTTCAATCGCATCCAATTGCCAATAACTGTGCACCGCCGTAGTCAATTGGTATTGATCTATGACTTTTAAATCATCAGGCTGGAAAAAGCCCTCCAATAACAAAATAGGCCCCTTCCAACCTTGTTCACGCAATAAAATGGCTTCATTTAGATCTAAAATCGCGAAGCCATCCGATGCCGCCAGTGCTTTCCACACATGTTTAATACTGTGACCATAAGCGTCTGCCTTCATGACAGACCATATTTTTGCATGCCCAACGTGCTGACGAACTACGGACAAATTATGAGTAAAATTTTGCAGATGAATTACCGCACTGATTGGGCGAGGCATATCTCTTCCTTCTTTTTATACTATCCGAATATTTTTCAGCCAATTGCTCAACGCGCAGGCGATAAATCACCACTATGGGTTAATTTTGTATTAAAGCCATCAATATATCTAAATACCGATAAATCGTCGGATGCAATGTCAGGCTTATTCCCTGAAATAAGATCAGCTAATAACTTACCTGAACCACATGCCATCGTCCAACCTAGCGTTCCATGCCCCGTATTTAAATATAAATTGCTATAAGCCGTTGGGCCGACTATCGGCGTTCCATCTGGCGTCATAGGCCTAAGCCCCGTCCAAAACGTCGCTTGAGAAATATCACCGCCACCTTGATAGAGATCTTGTACTACCATCTTCAATGTTTCGCAGCGTTTTTTCAGCACATCCAAATTAAAGCCAACCACTTCTGCCATGCCCCCAACACGAATGCGGTCATCAAAGCGCGTTACTGCGATCTTATAAGTTTCATCCAAAACTGTTGATGTCGGTGCGCGCTCAGCATTAATAATTGGCATTGTTAATGAATACCCTTTTAATGGATAAACGGGTATTTTCACTAAATTATGCAGTAATGATGTGGAATATGAGCCCATCGCAACTACATAGCGATCCGCTTGTAATATTTCACCATCACAACGAATACCACTCACTTTATTGCCATCCGTCAGGATCTGTTCAACATGACGACCAAACTGGAATTTAACCCCCGCATCTTGGGCCATTTTCGCCAGTTTCTTAGTAAATTGTTGGCAATCACCCGTTTCGTCATTAGGTAAACGTAAGCCCCCCGTCAATTTATCCTTCACATATTCAAGCGCAGGCTCCGCTTTCGCTAACTCATTGGCGGTCAACAGCTCGTATGGTACGCCTTCTTTCTGTAAGACAGCGATATCATTGGCGGCATTATCAAACTGCTTTTCGGTCCTAAACAGTTGCAATGTTCCACCTTGACGGCCTTCATAACTAATCCCTGTATCTGCACGTAATTGGCGAATACAATCACGGCTATACTCCGCTATCCGCACCATACGGCTCTTATTCATCGCATAATGTTGAATATCGCAATTTTTAAGCATTTGCCACATCCAACGTAATTGGAATAATGTGCCGTCAGGCCTGATGGCTAATGGAGCGTGCTTTTCGAACATCCATTTAACCGCTTTTAATGGGATCCCTGGGGCACCCCATGGAGTCGCATAGCCCGGGGAAATTTGTCCAGCATTACCCGCACTCGTCTCTTCAGCAACATCCATTTGCCTATCTAATACGGTCACTTCATGCCCTTCTTGTGCTAAATACCAAGCTGTAGTAACACCGATGACCCCCGCACCTAAGACCAAAACTTTCATCACTCCCCCTGCTGCTTAGCACGAATATTTTCATTAGAATAATATTCTAGTATTCATTTTCCAATATGGTTAATTAACACTTTTAACAATTCAGACAATTAATTCAAAAACAGTTACAATTACTTTACACCTCAGATTTAAATGCTAGTGCTCATTTCTAATTGAATAGTTAAAAACAGAATAAAAACAGCCAATTAATAGAAAATTAATTTCGATTGAATTATTTTTCCATACGTTAATTTAGAGTTTTATACTATCTTGTTGGTATATTATTTTGATGACCTGTTTTTTAATATATGTTATTTCCATGCAATAACATAGAAAATAAATTCACAAATTTACCTTAAGATGAATTATAGTCTTGTTGATTTTTTTATTTCAGAATTGTAGATAATTTAGTGATTTCAAGCACAAAAACAATTACCCATTTTTATCGCAAAAATGGTTTTTGCTCTTTTCTCGTATTGGATGAATCAGATTTACAAAGTATAAGCCTTCTGGGTCTCAGTCTGCTGAAAACGCCTCTTTCTCTATCTTATTGAATCCACAATGTATAAAACAATATAGAAACGAACGTTAATAAACGTTAATTATTACTATAAATCAAAATGTTACCACGTGAAATTAGCTGCTAAAGTCAGCAATCAATTAATAAAATCTGACGGAGGGAGCATGATAAAAAAACGACCATTTCTTATTTTAATCGTAATGTCCTGTTTAATGACCAATCGCAGTGTAGCAGATTCAGATTGCATATCATTTAAACATTTTAAAGTGGAGCACGAGGGGAAAGTTTGTTTTAGCATTCGCCCTCTGCTCACTTGCCATACTGAATGTGAGGCTGTCGAAACAATCCATAGCAAAGTACTATTTCAATGTTATTATCCTGATATAAAGCCACAATCACCCAAAATGATCACTCAAGCAGAAAATATTGCTCTCAATATTGAATACCCCATATCATGTGCACCCAAAAAAGCGTCAGGCAATATTCAGTAGCTGACCAAGTCACTTGCAATTTCTGGTTTTCTGACAGCCAGAAGGCCAGTTGGTTAATAGCACCAAACTGGCTTCAGACATCATACAGTAACGTGAGTTAAAATTAGGATGCGCGGAATGGTTAGCGCGCATTTGCGAGGTCGTTAGGCATATTCCCTTGCATACTATGCCAAATCGTACCACTTTCTTTACCGTAATTTCTAACGGATTCCATAATACGATCGTACGCTTGTTCGCGGCATAAGTTTGACAATTGTTGATAGAAATTGAGCGCAAGGCGTCGTGCTTCCGGGTTAGAGAAATAGTAACGACCAACACGGGTATAAAGCCCTTTTAAGCCATTAATAATCAAGCCATAAATAGGGTTACCCGACGCGAAAGCCAACCCGCGGAATATATTGTAATCTAAGGCACTAAACGCATCTGCGTTATCTTCGACCTTCTCACGCTCAGACAAAACTTCCAATGATTTTTCAGGGTTTTGACGAAAAGCAGTACGGATAAAAATAGCAGCGATATTGGTTCTCACCGCTAGCAAATTATCAATCAGTTGTGGCACACGGTCATGATCTAACCTTGCTAAGGTCTCAAGAATATTCAGGCCTGAAGTCTCCCAATAATTGTTCACTTTGGTTGGTTTGCCATGTTGTATCGTCAACCAACCATCACGCGCTAAACGCTGTAATACTTCACGAAGCGTCGTACGTGTTACACCAATTAACTCCGAGAGTTCCCGTTCAGCAGGTAAAATCGACCCTGGTGGAAAGCGATTGTTCCAGATGCTCTCAATAATATACTCTTCCGCAAACCCTGCAGGACTTTGAGCTTTTATGACCATATTTTTATTATTCCAAACATTTTCAGACGGATTATTATAGAAATCATACCAGATTGTCGTAAATTGAGATAGTTAGACCCCCACATAAACAACAAAACCAATCATAAACTCCCATATAATGAATATATTATCTATTACTGATCAGACTTAATTTATGTAAAAGATAAGAGTAGTATGTGAATTTACTGTACAATACATCAAGTAAGAGGAAAACAATTCATAATGGATTTTAGTGTAAAAAGAGCTTTTTTAAAAAATTTTCTAGGGAATTCTCCAGATTGGTATAAGCTCGCAATAATAATATTTCTAATTATCAATCCACTGGTATTTTATTTTGTCAGCCCGTTCATCGCCGGGTGGTTACTTGTAGTAGAATTTATCTTTACCCTCGCCATGGCACTCAAATGCTATCCACTGCAACCCGGTGGGCTTTTAGCCATTGAAGCCGTCATCATTGGCATGACAACCCCAAAACAGATCTCTCATGAGATCAGTAACAATTTGGAAGTCATACTGCTGCTGATCTTTATGGTCGCCGGTATCTATTTTATGAAACAACTGTTGTTGTTCGTCTTCACCAAACTGTTACTGAATGTTCGTTCTAAACGTACGTTGTCATTAGCTTTCTGCTTAGCAAGTGCCTTCTTATCTGCTTTTTTAGATGCACTCACTGTTATCGCCGTTGTGATTAGCGTCTCCATCGGTTTCTATTCTATCTATCATCAATACGCTTCTAGCCAACACAGCAATACTGATCTACAAAATGACAGTTATATCGATACGGCTGAGAAGAAACAAACACTTGAGCAATTTAGAGCTTTCTTGCGCAGCCTCATGATGCATGCCGGTATCGGTACAGCATTAGGGGGAGTCATGACGATGGTTGGTGAACCCCAAAACCTGATTATTGCTAAGCATGTCGATTGGGATTTCGTGACTTTCTTTATACGTACGGCCCCCATTACATTACCTGTTTTTGCGTGTGGTTTAATTGTGTGTTTTTTGGTCGAAAAATTTAAATTATTTGGATATGGGGCGGAATTACCTGCAACCGTTCGCCAAGTCCTGACTGATCATGACCAAAAAAATAGCACTAAACGTACCCAAAAAGAGAAAGCACAACTTATTGTGCAAGGCTTGATTGGTATTTGGTTAATCGTCGCCCTTGCCTTCCACCTCGCTGAGGTCGGGCTTATCGGTTTATCCGTCATCGTATTAACCACCGCCTTCTGTGGCATTACAGAAGAGCATGCCTTAGGTAAGGCGTTTGAGGAAGCATTGCCCTTTACCGCACTACTGACCGTCTTTTTCTCCGTCGTAGCGGTGATCATCGACCAGCAGCTATTTACACCATTTATTCAATTTGTATTGCAATCGTCTGAATCATCACAACTCTCCTTGTTCTATCTATTCAACGGTCTTCTTTCCGCTGTTTCAGATAACGTCTTCGTCGGTACTGTCTATATTACCGAGGCATTAAAGGCATCAAGTGAAGGGCTAATTTCACACCATCAGTACGAGTTACTCGCCGTTGCCATTAATACGGGAACCAACCTTCCGTCGGTTGCCACGCCAAATGGGCAAGCGGCTTTCCTATTCCTGCTGACGTCTGCATTATCGCCATTAATTCGCCTCTCCTATGGCCGCATGGTATGGATGGCTTTACCTTATACCGTCGTCATGACTGTGGTTGGGTTAATCGGTGTTGAGTTTTGGTTAATACCTGTCACACACTGGTTAGAAAGCTTAGGTTGGATTAGCCTACCTTAAGTTTAATCACCACCAACTCACCTATATTCAAAGCTACTCACATCGTCAGATGGAGTAGCTTTTGTTTACTCTATCCCCCTAATTCGGCATTACTCCTTATTTGAAATTACAAATAAAATGGTTTAGTTTGTAATGTTAGGTAAAGGCTTATTTAAAATCGCATAATTATTCTCTGGCACCTTTTTTTGTCTTACCAATAGGGGCAAAATGTGCGTACCATTAATTTAGGGAAGTAAAGTATGTTCAGATTCTTTAACTACTGCTCACAAGGACGAGGCGCTTGGCTGTTAATGGCCTTTATTGCGTTTATGCTTGAATGTGCAGCGCTCTATTTTCAGCACATTATGAAATTGCAGCCTTGTGTCATGTGCATCTATGAACGTGTTGCACTGTTTGGCATTATGATTGCAGGGTTAATTGGCGCAATAGCGCCACGCAAAATCGCTTTACGTTGGGTTGCCATCATTATTTGGGGCTACGCTGCATGGCGCGGTTTAGATCTTGCTTGGGAGCATACCATGCTGCAACTCAACCCTTCACCATTTGCATCATGTGATTTCTTCGTCAATTTCCCCGAGTGGTTACCATTAGATAAATGGGCGCCTGCTGTCTTTGAAGCAACGGGTGACTGTACGGTTAGGCAATGGGATTTCTTAGGGTTAGATATGCCACAATGGCTAATTGGTATTTATGCAGCTTATCTTTTAGTGGCTATCATTGTCGCTATCAGCCAATTTTTTCCATCACACAAAAAAGCATAGCGTAAATAGTACAATTCGCGTCCTATAAAGCGCATTGGCAGGCGCTAATGCGATGGCTCCCGATGAATGCCATTGGGAGCCACTTCTTATCATGGCATCTAGATTAAAAAATAAAAACTCATTCTGTTTTATCCACTCATGCGCTGCATTCATCCCCCTAGCTAAAAATAGCCGACCTACTGCCAACGATTTTTAAATAAATAACAGCCGAAATTACCCGCATTATTTAGATAATTGCGTGCGCTTTATCATTTAAATGAAAAGCAAGGGAGCGAAACGTGGAAATAAACTCAACAAATGGGTTAACTACAAAATTGATATAAAAAAGCCCAACATGATGCGTGATGGACTTTTTATCTGAGGGAATTTAACTAAATACAACTGCCTGTAAGTATGACATCAGCGGCACAACGTTTACCATTAGCAAATTGACAAACGGCGGTTTGGGCACCATTCAATTCTAGGTTTAATGAAGGTAATCCACCCGCAGAAACACACGCTTCTTGCGCTTGAGGCCCTAAATTAACCACCTGTTGCGCATATTGGGAAGCTGAGCGATCGACATGATGTGCCGTATTTATGGTTTCTGAACTCCCACAACCTGCTAAAACAAACAGACTACCAACGAATAGGCTATTCCAAAAAGTAACCTTAAGCAGACTGCTTTTTTTTCGATTCATCCTAATCCCCATCCATAACTGTTTCTGTTCCCTGAATCAGTGAACACTGCTTTTAGAAAACAGATTGATGACCAAAACACCGACTATGATTAATAGCATACCAATAATTGCAGGTAAATCGAGTTTCTGTTGATAAATAAATATTGCAGCGACCGAAACGAGTACAATGCCTAAACCGGACCAAATTGCATAAGCTATCCCTAAAGGGATCAATTTAACCACTTGGGATAATCCCCAAAAAGAGACCGCATACCCAATGACGACAATCAACGATGGCCAAAAACGACTAAAACCATCTGATGCCTTTAATGTCGTTGTAGCAATCACTTCTGCGACTATAGACATCAATAAAAAACCTAGCCCCTTCATCAAGTCACCTTTTTATTATCTAACTTTATCAAAATGCTAAGAAATTTAGCATAGTTATCAATTGCTGTAATGACCAAATATAAAAAAACGCCCTGCAATAGAATCATTACTATTACAGGGGGATTAAACATGTTAAGTAGTTTATTTAGTGTGCCATTGGCGCTGTTTTAACTTGTTCGCGAAATGACGCGCTATAGCGTCTAAATATAAAAGTACACCAAATTAATGAGATCAAGCCAAATATCGCCCCCACATAACCGATACTTGCCATCCCCATATGCACAATCACTTGGTTACCGAGCAAAGCACCACCACCGATACCAATATTGAAGATCCCCGAATAGATTGCCATTGCAAGGTCAGTGGCATCCGGTGCAAGATCAATCACCTTCACCTGCATACCCAAGCCCACGCACATGATGGCGATCCCCCAGAATATGCTTAAGATAACCAGCCAGCTTACATGACCACTGATTGGCATTAACAATAATAAACATATCGTCAAAACAGCAATCGCCACAGGTAGAAATGATAGTGTATATTTACCACTATAACGGCTAAAGATCATACTTCCCGCAATCCCCGCCACACCAAAAATCAGCAATAATAGGGTTGCAAAATTTTGGCTCTGTAGCGCGATATCGCGAACAAAAGGTTCGATATAGCTGTAGGCGGCAAAATGCGCTGTGACGACCACGACCGTCAGAACAAACAATCCGACTAACGCTTGGCGTTTAAAAAGTACTGGCAAGCTTTTTAATGAACCTGAATGCTCACTCGGCAATTTAGGTAAAAAGCGAATCAATGCAATCATGGTTAATAATGCGATAGCACCAATACATAAGAAAGTGACACGCCACCCTAATAACTGACCAATAACACGCCCTATTGGTAAACCTAACACCGTTGCTAACGCAGTACCTGTCGCTAATAAACCTAACGCTTGAGCCTTTTTACCCGCAGGTGCAACGCGGATAGCTAACGAGGCGGTGATCGACCAAAATATCGCATGCGACAATGCAACCCCTACTCTCGCCACAATCAAAACTTCAAAATTCCATGCAAAACCAGAAAGGATATGACTTAAAACAAAGACAATAAATAGTAATGCTAATAACTTACGCCGTTCAATTTTGCTCGTAAGTAGCATCAGCGGCAATGACATAATGGCCACTACCCACGCATAAATGGTGATCATCAACCCGGTATGGGCTACTGTCATGTTAAAACTCGCCGCAATATCACTCAGTAATGCAACGGGAACGAATTCGGTGGTATTGAAAACAAATGCGGCGACCGCTAGTGCCACAACTCGGATCCAAGCTGTTTTTCTAGAAACCTGTGTCATTGTCTTTGCTTGCGCCTTTGTTGATATCAGCAAAAACCCATCCCCCAATCAAAAGCTGATCGGTATAGAAGCCACGTTATTGGATTTAAGCTGAGGTTTGATATTGCTTCGTTTCAAGGATTGAAAAGCAATCTAATTTATGTGAATGGTATCACATTTTTCTCAGGTATTTAAAGTGAGTCAATGCGAGAACATCAATAAAAAGTTGCTCTATTTCTGATAGCTCGCGCCTCATCAATGATTTCATGAGCCGTTAACCCAATAGGGCCTATACCTTTTTCTATTAGTAAGTCTGCCGCTTTACCATGCAACCAAACGCCGGCTCTCACCGCTTCTTCAATGGGTAATGATTGCGCCAATAAACTGCCGATAATCCCTGATAACACATCCCCACTCCCCGCTGTAGCTAACCCACTATTACCCGTTTCATTGCGCCAAGTTTGGCCATTCGGGGCAGAAATTATTGTATGGTGACCTTTTAACACTGCCCAGCAACCAAACCGCTGGCTGAGATGTTGCGCGGCACTCAACCTATCCGCTTGTATCGCCGTGACTGTTGTTTGTAACAACCTTGCGGCTTCTTTAGGGTGCGGCGTGAGTACTGTTTGTGATGATAAGGTTTGAGATAGGGGCATCTGAGCAAGTAGATTCAGGCCATCAGCATCAATTAACACGCTTTGCTGCTGTTCAACAAATGATAATGCTCTATTTATCAATAATTGCGCATCTGAAGATACACCTAAACCACAACCAATAACCCATGCTGTTGGTGTTTCACCATTTATCACTTCATTGGCTTGGCGCAACATTAATTCGGGGGCATGCTCTATAAGTTGCAATGTGAGTGGCGATTGATTAAACCCAATAATCACTTTGCCACAGCCACTTTTGAGCGCGGCAACGCCAGCAAGTACGCAAGAGCCGGTCATTCCTGCACTACCACCAATAATATTTAGCGTTCCAAACGTGCCTTTGTGACTCTGCTCTGGTCGAGGCTTAACAAATAAAGGGAATTGCTCTGCTAGCCACTGTTTTTCTATTAAAGTTAACATCACTAATCCTTTTGATATTACATTGCGACCTTTTAATTCCTATCTGAATTCTTCATCTTAATTCATCATGTTATGGCGCAATCTATAACCTTTCTATGATACAATATTAGCAAACTCACGAATTTTTAAAGGATACTTTATTAATGAAAGCACATTTTCCAACTCAACCTGATGTGAATGAATTAGCAGCAGAAGTGACCTGTATAAAAAACCTGCTTGCACATATGCTCAAAGCAATTGGTCAAGCTGATGCAGGTAAAATTCTGATTAAAATGGAGCGTGAAATTGCATCGATGGAAGATGAAAAACAAGCTGAGACTTATCGTAATACGCTTGAACAGATCAAAGCAGGTTTTCGCCAATAGATTATTTTAACGATAAGTGCT
This sequence comes from Providencia sp. PROV119, assembly GCF_028482435.1. Classification (NCBI taxonomy): domain Bacteria; kingdom Pseudomonadati; phylum Pseudomonadota; class Gammaproteobacteria; order Enterobacterales; family Morganellaceae; genus Providencia; species Providencia sp. PROV119. The sequence continues at coordinate 269,554 of NZ_JAMPQL010000003.1, read as the reverse complement.
ATTTAAGGGGCTTTGTTGTTCAATTACACTTAAAACTGCACAAATAACTAAATATCCTTTATCGAAATAATTTATCTTTGCTCTCGAATTAAACCATTCTTTATTCATTTAGCTCCCCCTTCAAATCTCTATGAAGGGGGCTTTTTTTATTCTAGATTAATCTTTGACTTTTCCGTTATAAATATCTTGGCAATGTTGGATATATTTTTCCAACGTTATTTCGCCAGATGGGTCACGGTGCGCTTTTTGTTCTTCAAAAGCCCATACAGTAAAAGCCTGACCTAAATTAGCACCGGACATTCCTACTTCTTTATACATGCGGTGATAAAAACCCGTTGGAGATTGGTAAATTTCAAATTTAAAGGGAACTAAGCGCGCTGGATTTTCTACCGTCATAAACTCATTGCCAAAAACCAACGTTTTTACAAGTATGTCCATTTTATATCCTTAATATTATCTAATTCTGTTAAGGCTCATTTTCATCATTTCTTCGTTCATCATAGACCCTTCATCTACCTGACCCCAAAGAAAATCTACGAAATTCCACTTAAAGAATACACTAATTTGATCTGCATTAAATTAATTTTTGCCCATAATAAAAAACCCATGATAGATTTTTCACTACCATGGGTTTTCATCAATTTTTATGGCTAATTAGCCAACTTAACTATTTCAAATATTCGCCAGAACGTAGCGCTTCAATACGTTTATCTAATGGCGGGTGTGACAAGAAAAGTTCACTAAATGCTTTGCCACGACCATTGATACAAAACGCCATTAAACGGCCTTCTTCTTGTGGTTCATAACTGGTTTTCAAACGTTGCAGCGCAGCAATCATTTTTTCTTTACCGACCAACTTCGCTGAACCAGCATCTGCATGGAATTCACGATAACGAGAGAACCACATGGTAATAATGCTCGCTAAGATACCGAATACAATTTCTAATACCATTGAAACGGCAAAGTAAACCATTGGGTTACCGTTACTGCTTTCGCTTTCATCATCATTGCTCGACATAAAGCCAGAAACGAATTGAGCGATGATACGGGAAATAAAGATCACAAACGTGTTCACAACCCCCTGTAATAGCGTCATTGTCACCATATCGCCATTTGCGATATGACTGATCTCATGGGCAATAACCGCTTCTGCTTCATCACGGCTCATATTTTCTAGTAAACCCGTGCTAACCGCTACTAATGATGCGTCACGACGTGCTCCTGTAGCAAATGCGTTAATATCCGGCGCGTGATAAATCGCAACCTGTGGCATTTGAATACCCACTTGCTGAGCTTGGCGGCTTACCGTATTGATTAACCATTGCTCAGTTTCATTGCGGGGCGATTCAATCACTTCTCCACCAACCGATTTAAGTGCCATCCATTTTGACATTAACAGCGAAATAAACGCGCCACCAAAACCAAATAGGCCAGCCATAATCATCAGGCCTTGAACACTGCTCCCTTTAACACCTGTTAAGCTTAAAATTATCCCAAACACAAACATAACGGCTAAGTTTGTGAGTAAGAATAAGGCAATTCGCATCATCTTTTTTTGATTCCTTGGTAAAAATAAATATCACGAAGAATTTAGGGTATAAATAAGGTTTTTTCATACTTTTTCAAGTGTTTTAACACGAAAAAACCAAAAATTAACATAACTTTACACAGGCTATGAAAAAGGCCAGCGATTGCTGGCCCTAATTTAATTTACTGTTTAACCAAATTATTTTTTATTTGGCAATAAATGGGTATCAGGATTAGCAAGATCAATAGCAATTTTAACTGTTTCGTCCAAATACGGGTCAGGCCCTTCGTAATCCTTAGGTAAATCATCAATTGACTTCAATAGAGGCTTACCTTCTTTTGCATTACGCTCATTGATACGTTTTAGTTTCGTTGCTTCAATTTCATTATCTTCCTTCAGACGTTGTGCATAATTTAACGAAATAAGATTTTTACTCTCTTTATTCGCTTTATAATGTGCAATGTCCTCATCGATATACTTAAATTCTGTATCTTGGCTAATACGTGCTAAGTGTTTAGTTTTTAAGTCTGATAAATCGGAAGTCACATCCCCGACCTTGCTATAATTGGCAGGCGGAATACTATCCCATGGCAATGCATTATCTTCAAAGCTTTCCCCCGTTTCAGCAGGATCTTGCCCTGTAGGCATAACAATATCCGGTGTTACCCCTTTACGCTGAGTACTGCCACCATTAACACGGTAGAATTTTTGAATGGTGTATTGCACTGAGCCTAATGCAGGCCAATCAGGCTTCAGCATTTGGTCATAAACACGACTCAAACTTCTATGTTGTTGAACAGTCCCTTTACCAAAAGTTGGTTCGCCGACAATCAGCGCCCGACCATAATCTTGCATTGCCGCCGCAAAAATTTCAGAGGCGGAAGCACTAAAGCGGTCAACAAGAACAACTAACGGCCCTTTGTAGTAAATGACATCGTCATCGTCTGCATCCTGACGCACTTGCCCATTATTGTCACGGACTTGCACAATTGGCCCTTTAGGAATAAACAAACCGGATAATGAAACGGCCTCTGTCAATGCACCACCGCCATTACCTCGCAGGTCAATAACTAGGGCAGAAACGTTATCTTTCGCGATTTTCTGTAGTTGCGTTTTAACGTCATTGGTTAAACCAACATAGAAACCCGGAATATCTAGTACGGCGACTTTTTCATTCCCGACTTTTTTAATGTTCAGTTTAACGGCACGATCTTCTAAACGAATTTGTTCACGAACGATAGTGACCACATGGGGCTTAGCCCCTTTTGTGTCAGATACCACTTCCAAACGGACCTTACTTCCTTTAGGCCCTTTGATCAGTGCGACCACATCATCGAGTCGCCAACCAACCACATCAACCATAGGCTTACCAGTTTGGCCTACACCGATAATTTTATCGCCTACTTTTAATTCTTTACTTTTTGCTGCCGGTCCACCCGCAACCAATGAATTAATCACTGTATTTTCATCGTCTTGCTGCAAGACTGCACCAATCCCTTCTAACGACAAACTCATTTCAGAATTAAACTGTTCAGTATTGCGCGGAGAAAGGTAGCTGGTATGAGGGTCTATTTCACGAGCAAAAGCATTCATGATTAATTGGAAAACATCTTCACTTTGCCCTTGCGTCAAACGTCTTAAAGCAAAGTTATAACGCTTAGTGAGTTTTTCCTTAATCTCTTTATCATCTTTGCCCGATAGCTTCAGGTTCAGCCAATCATACCTGACCTTTTGATCCCAAAGCTTATCTAATTCTTGCTTATCCTTTGGCCAAGGCATTTTACTACGATCGACTTCAATAAAGTCATTCGCATCAAAATTCATTGGTTGCTCAAGACGAGCTAATGCATATTGGAAGCGTTCAAAGCGTCTTTTCTGAGAAAGGTTGTACAGGTCATAGAACGTATCTAGTTTTCCATTTTCCAGCCATTCACCGACTTTAGCTTTATCTTTTGCATACTCATCAACATCTGACTGAAGCAAAACGTTATGACCGTAATCCAACATATTCAGATAACGATCAAAAATTTTACCGGAAAACGCTTTATCCAAATCAAATTGGCGATAATGAGAGCGGGTAAACCTAGATGTTACCCTTTCACTTACTGTGCCATGCTGAGTATCCTGTTTTAATACAGGTAACTGAGCAGCAGTGAACTGTGTCACTGCTTGAGGATTCGCAATTGCACTACCAAAAGTGGCAACACTAACGACTAATGCAATCTTTAAAAGTTTGTTCATGCCCTGATTGACCTCCGTATCAGAACTTTAAATGTTCCGCGCGCACAATCATTGCCATTCCTGTTGGCAACTGAACTCTGACACCATCTTTAGCAATTTCCAGCACAGACGCATCCATCAGACTTGTACCAACTTTCACTTTCAGAGTCTGGCCGACCTGAAGTGCGTTAATATCAGTCACTGATTTCAATTTTTGCTCTGGAGATGCTGCACCACTACGGCGCTGAGGTTTAGTCGAAGAGTTTTGTGGGCGTTCTTTATTTTCTGACTGGCGATGGCGCGGCGCTTTGTCTTTTGCTGCTGCCGGATTGCGGGTGTTTTTATCACCTGATTTTTTAGCTGCTGGTCGTTTCTGCGCTTTTTGCTCTGCACGTTGCGCTTGAACTCGAGCTTTTGCCTCAGTCAATTGTTGACGAGCATGCGTAATATGCTCCGCCTCTAATTCACCACAATCATTACCATCTAAGTCAACGCGCTTAGCGCCTTCTTTAACACCGTAGAGATAACGCCAGCTAGAGGTATACATACGCAATGCCGAACGCAATTGCGTTTTGCTAATACCATCTTCTTCGGTCAAACGCCCTACGATATCTTGAAAAATTCCGACTTTTAACGGACGTGCTTCGCCTTCAGCGATAAAACAGCGTGGAAAACGCTCAGCCAAAAACGCGATAACTTCTTTACTACTATTCAACTTAGGTTGATTTTCCATGAAATTTCCTGATAACAACGATTTTGCCAACCAGCACGGGCATGAACAAGCCGACATTATAATAGCGTTGCAGACAATTGCCACGTTCCTATTAAGTTAACATACCAATATTTAATGATAATTTGGCATCGAACACATTGCCAGATGTTGACACAACTGGCTTACAAGATGTTTTAAACCAATTTCATCATTTTGATCAAAGTGATTGAAATTTGGACTATCAATATCCAGCACGCCTAAAACCTGACCATTAACTTCCAATGGAAGCACGATTTCGGCATTACTTGCCGAATCACAGGCTATATGACCAGAGAAAGCATGCACATCATCAACACGCTGAATTTTATTTTGGCTATATGCCGTACCGCAGACACCTTTGCCAAACGGTATTCTGACACAGGCTATCTTTCCTTGAAAAGGACCAAGCACTAACTCTTGTCCACTTCTTAAGTAAAAACCCACCCAGTTAATACCTTCTAGGCGCTCATACAACAACGCGCTTGTATTCGCCAAACTTGCAATTAAATCATATTCTCCTGCCAATAGTGCAGACAAACTATCTGAAAGTTCGTGATAATACTTGTTTTTATCCATAAAATTTTCTTGTAATAATTAAATGATGCAATAGAGTAAACAATTTGTGCACCCTGTAGGTTAGCAAGTTGTCACTAAGCCGTAAATTTTTTTACACTAGATTACACGCGCGGCTAACAACTCCATGAGTAAAACAATGAATCACATTAATCATAGTGACATAATTTCGCAACACTGCTGCTATTGCAATCTTAAATTATCTATTCCTTCACATGATACTCAACAGGTTGTGATATGCCCGCGTTGCCACAGTCAGCTTGACGATGGCCGTTCTTGGTCACTAAACCGCTTATTTATTCTTTCTATTACATTATTAATGTTGGCACCTATCGCATTTTGGCAGCCATTGATTTCAATCCATTTATTGGGGACACAAATCTATGCCAACGTGATCGAAGGTATTAGGCTCATCAATTCTCAAGGTGACCCATTCACTGCGAGCATTATCGCCTTCTGTGCCATCGGCGCACCTCTGCTTTTGCCGATTTCTATCGTTTATCTCTATATAGGAAGGCGTGTTCGTCTAAATCTACGCCCCGTCTTACTGATACTAAGTCGTTTAAAAGAATGGGTTATGTTGGATGTCTATCTTATTGGATTGGGGATTGCTGCAATCAAAATGCAAGATTACGCCAGCGTATTTTTGGGAAATGGTTTAATCGCTTTTATTACCATGACAGTAATTAGTCTGTTAATATTAATCCACCTAAATGTCGAACAACTTTGGCAGCTCTTCTACCCTAAAAAAGAGCAAGCTAATGACCCTCATGCTTTAACATGCCAAGCTTGCCACTATACCGGGCCTGCAAATTCACGAGGAGTCTGCCAACGCTGCCATCGCCCCTTACACTACCGCGAGCCATATAGCCTACAAAAAACATGGGCCGCACTGATTGCAGCGATGATCTTGCTTTTTCCTGCTAACTTAATGCCAATTTCCGTTGTCTATCTTAACGGGCAACGCATGGAAGACACCATTTACTCTGGTGTCGTTTCATTAATTGAATCAGGTAATTGGCCCATTGCTATCATTGTTTTTATCGCCAGTATTTTAGTGCCTTTTATTAAGATCCTGATCATGATTTTACTGTTATGCTCCATTCAACGTTGCAGTCAGACGGATCCGGTATTGAGGATGAAGTTATTAAAATTTGTGACATGGATTGGCCGTTGGTCAATGCTGGATTTATTTGTTATCGCACTCATGATGACGCTGATTAACCGTGATCAGCTAATGTCTTTTACTATGGGCCCTGCCGCATTGTTTTTCGGTATCGCTGTAATTTTAACCATACTCGCTGTCGAGTGGCTTGATAGTCGTTTAATTTGGGATTCTTATGGAAAATCAAAATCAACAAAATGAACCTGTAGAGCAAGAACAAGAGGCGATTTTACGTAAACGAGCACGTATATCACCCTTTTGGCTATTGCCTCTTGTCGCTGTGTTTATCGCAGGTTGGTTACTTTTCCAACATTGGTTGGAACAAGGTACTGAGGTGACAATTGAATTTTCCTCTGCTCCCGGTGTAGTTTCAGGTAGAACACCGATCCGCTACCAAGGTGTCGAAGTTGGATTGGTGCAATCTGTCACCGTTAGCCAAGATATGAAGAAAATTATTGTTAAGGCCAGTATCAATAAAGATATGAAGCCCGCACTCACCTCTGGCACCAAATTTTGGCTCGTCACACCTAAAGCCTCATTAGCCGGTGTTTCTGGCTTAGATGCACTTGTTGGCGGTAACTACATCGGTATGCAACCTGGGGCTGGTGAAGAGCAACACAACTTTATCGCTCAAGACTCCCCGCCACAACTACAAACCGAAGAGGGGCAATTACTCATCTATCTCACGGCTAAAGACTTAGGCTCATTGCATGAAAACTCACCGATTTATTATCGCAAAGTGCCCGTTGGTTATATTTCTGACTACACGATTTTGCCTAATGACCAAGGGGTTTCTATCGCCGCCATAATAGAAAAACGGTATACCCGATTAGTGAGAGAAAACAGTCAATTTTGGAATGTTTCAGGCTTCCAAGGCGGTTTTGATTTAAAATCTGGTGTGAATGTCAAAATGGAAAGCCTTTCTGCTGTAATCAATGGTGCTGTTGCATTTGATTCACCGACTAATAGTGCCCCAGCACAGGAAGGGCAACAATTTGTTTTGCATCCAAACAGGCATGATATTGGACAGGATGAACAGCAAAATAAAAATAGTTTAGTGGTTTCATTATGGTCTCCTGACACCTATGGCGTCGATGCCGGACAACCTATCGTTTATCGTGGAATAAAAATAGGTGAAGTGTTACAGCGTAACTTACTTGATGATAAAGTTACCTTCCAAGTCGCGATTTTGGATGAGTACCGCCATCTTATCCGTAACGATACCAAGTTTGTTGCCAATAGCCGCGTTGATGTCCAACTTGGCTTAACGGGGATCCAGTTTCAAGGTGCAACGCCGCAAGAGTGGTTAGATGGTGGAGTTCATTTATTGGTTGGAAAAGGTAAAGAGCCATTGCCTGAAACGTTCCCATTATATCGAAGTGATGATAATGCTAAGGCGGGTATAACAGGTTCATCACCCACCACCACAATTACATTAAACACTAACACCCTTCCTGATATTCAGGCAGGTTCAGTAGTACTTTACCGCCAATTTACTGTCGGTGAAATAGTCTCAATTAACCCAACCAAAGACGGTTTCGCGGTTAATATTCATATTTCTAGTCAATACCGTCATCTACTAACAGATAAAAGCGTCTTTTGGGCAGAAGGCGGCGCTAAAGTCAAACTCAATAGCAGTGGATTAACCGTTCAGGCCGCTCCTCTTACACGAGCAATTAGAGGTGCCATTAGTTTTGATAATATTCCAACGGCCAAACTTGATAGTGCAAGGCAACATACCCTCTATCCAAACGAAACTGCGGCAAAAGCCATTGGGAGTGTCGTGACTTTAACCACTTTTGATGCGTCTAAATTGTCAGAAGGGATGCCAATTCGCTATTTAGGTATCGATATTGGACAAATCGATTCATTGAAATTATCGCCAAATAACCGCGAAGTGAATGCACGCGCGATCCTTTATCCAGAGTATGTGCAAGCTTTCACGAAGAGTGGCAGTCGCTTTGCTATTGTCACACCAGAGCTTTCTCCTTCTGGCGTCAATAACCTCGATACCTTGATCCAACCTTATATCAGTGCCGAGCCAGGACGAGGAAATAGAAATCGTTACCAATTTGAACTACAAACGGCCAATATTACAGACTCGCGTTACTTAGATGGCTTAACAATTATATTAGATGCCACCGAAGTTGGCTCTATTCAGGTTGGAACCCCTCTTCTCTTTAGGGGAATGGAAATTGGTACAGTTACTGGTTTATATTTGGGAGAGCTTTCCGACCGCGTATATGTTGCGACTCGAATTGGTAAAGAGTTCCAATACCTGATCCGCGACAATACCCAATTTTGGATCTCTTCAGGTTATAACCTCTCCTTTGGCCTCACAGGCGGCATGATCAAGAGTGGCACCTTCAAGCAGTTTGTTCGGGGAGGTATCTCCTTGGCGACCCCACCAACGGTGCCTCTCGCGCCGAAAGCGAAGCCAGATCAGCATTTCATTCTAAAATTAGAACCTCCTAAAGACTGGTTAGAATGGGGAACATCCATCCCTAAACAGTAATCACTAGAAAGGTGCATATTTTAACAATATTGCACCTTTCTTTTAACTTGCCCTTAAAAAACATTTTGGAAATCGATTCCATTTGTACTATGCTTAATTTTGTTGAGTCGTAACGCCACAGCTACACATTAATCGAGAGGTAACATTATGCGCATAGTTAATTTGAAAATATCTTCCTATGAAATCAATGACGCCATCATGTCAGATCATAAAAGTGATACCCTCAGTATACCTTGTGACTCTGATACTGAGTTTTGTATGCAATTAGATGGTTGGGATGAAAATACCAGTATTCCTGCACTCATCAATGAGAAACCCGTTCTGTTATACCGTCATCGTTATGACAAAGATAATCATCATTGGGTGATGAGAGTGGCTTAATTGATGAAATCACTATTAGGTGGGCTACAAACAACAGGCAAAAAAAGAGGCCTGGTAGATTCCGATTACCGGGCCTTGGGAAATGGCTCTGGCAGAGCCGTGCGCTAAAAATTGCCATTGAGACGTAACAAAGTACAATTTAATACTAGCTTGCTAAACGCACTCTTACCATACTAATTATCAATTATTTTACATATTATTAACACAATTTATTTCTTAATATTCCAATATCGAGCTATTTGATTGATAGGTACACCCTATATCGATGATAAGTACAACCTTTCAACTTTTTGTTGATAATAAAAAATGCCACAAGTTATAAGCATAATCGCCTATAACCTATGGCATTGTTCTTCTTTAATAAAGATGAGGTTACGAGTTGTTACACAGCTTCTTTGCCGCTAATTTGAGTGGTTCTACGCGCTCTTCCGCGCTTTTTTCCGTCTCAATTGGCTTTAATAAAATATCGATCGGCTGTGCTTTGATCTCTTTTTTCTCCATTTGAGCCTGTGCCACATCATTGAGTGGGTACTGCATGAGTGTGGCAGGGTTGATAACAATCAGTGCACCATTACTTCTACATTCCAGCATCACTTCTTCTCGGGTAAATGGCCAATCATCACCAAACTGCTTTTTACTTACTGTCTCAATGGGTGCCGCAGCCACCGTAAAGCTAGTACTTGCCAGTAATACAGAACACAGCGCTAATTTCAGTTTCATACAACTTACCTTGTTAAAACATCAAGTTCACTATCAGGTGATTATACAGGTTGATAGGTCGCAAAAATAGCAACGGCTAAAATTGCCGTAGTACCTAACAGTAGCTCAATCCAACTATTAATAATCAAATACTGTAACCGCCCTTTTCTTTTAATATTCGGGACCAGTATATAGCGGTTCACTAAGGCTAAAATGACCATTAGTGCAACTAAGCTGATTTTTAACCAAAGCCACGATTGGTATTCTGAACCGGTATAATTAAACGGCCAATTTGGCAGTAATGTCATCGAGCTGATTATGCCTGTCACCACAACAATAACGACAGCAACGTGCCCTACACGAGAAAAACGGATCAAACTAGCAAAAATTTGCTTATCTAAGCCTGGCGCTAATTCTTTTTTATCTCGCAAGAACTGAATGCAAATCAAAAACGGCCATAATCCGCCAAACCAATAGGCTGAACTTATAAGATGAAGAAATTGATTTAAACGGTTTAACGCCCCAATGACACCACCATACATCGCGGCATGGCCAATCAAGGCATGTAAACCGAGGAGCACAATAGAAAGTAGTAATAACAGATAAAGCCGGATATTTTGTGAACGGATAAAAATCACACCTAATGTGATGACAGCAAACACCAATTCCCAACGCCAAACCAGCCCAAACGTTGTGCCAAATACACTTGACCAAATATCAAAGTCTAGTGCTTCTTCCCAGCCATCCCCCATCAGCCCAGCTTGGGCAGCCATCCAGCCAAAGGCTGTAACCACGGTGACTACTGCACTAAAGATAATCGCTCGATTAAGATAGCGACGAAGGATTTGACTAAAAGCACCCACACTTAATATCGCTGCGAATATTGACATTCCACACATCAACATCGCAGCAATAAAATGGGAAAAGCGTATAACTGTATAAAATGCCTCTAAAGACATGATTATTTCACAGTAAAGCTATATTCGCCTTTCGTTTTATGACCATCAACGGATACCACACTCCAATTTACATCATACTTTCCTGCTTCTAATTTGCTTTCAATTGGAATGATAACCTTGGTGTCATTGTTTGAATCTAACGCAGGCTTGCCTGTTTTCACGACGCTGTCATTAGGCCCCGTCACTTTCACTTTTGCAAAATTAATCTCAATACCTTCAGAGAAATTAAGGGTGATTGATTCAGGAGCCTTTTCAACCGCCGCACCTTCTGCTGGTAGTTGATCTTTTAAGTGCGCATGAGCGAATGCCTGTTGAAATGACATACCTAAAAATAGGACTGCAACAGCACTCAATTTACGCCAAGATGATTTGATTTGATAGATTGCCATAATTAGTAACCCCTTAATTTGCAGGTGAATTTGGATTATTTAGCAATCATTATACGAAAGAAACAAGCTTTCGCTGCCAAAAAATGAATTTGGCTGTTGAAGATGTGATTATCAACACAAAATGAAAAGAAAAAGGCTCATGAGCATTGAAATTAATCACTACAAATCATGAACCTATTGATGTTTTATATTAAACGTGGGCGGATGTAGACATATTTTTTAAATCTTTATCCAATAGGAATAGCGCTTTGCCACTTTCACCGACCATATCCAATTTGTCTAAGATTGATTTGAACAATTTCTCTTCTTCGTGTTGTTCAGCAACATACCACTGTAAGAAGTTAAATGTGGAATAATCTTGGGTAGTGATGGCTAAATGAGCCAGTTTATTAATTTCCGCAGTAATTTGTTGCTCGTGCTGATAAGTCAGCGTAAATACATCACCGATTGATTTAAAATCAACAGGAGGCGCGGCGATTTGACCTAATTTTGGCAGTGCACCAGTATCGCTAAGATAGTCAAATAAACGCTGCATATGCTCCATTTCTTCTTGAGAATGTGCTTTTAAAAATGCCGCAGCACCTTCAAAACCTTTATCGCTACACCATGCGCTCATCTGTAAATATAAATTCGCAGAATAAAACTCGAGGTTTAACTGCTCATTTAATTTATTGATCATGTCATTCGTTAACATATTTTCTTTCCTTAGTTATCAAGATTAATGCTTTTATTATGCACATTCTAAAAATAATTAAAACCCTAAAACAATAATAAAACAAAAAAATACAATTTACTGATAATTAATAACTTTTTGTAAAATTAATAATAATCAATCTCATTATCCTTAGTGGTATTTACTTGTGTTTTAATGAAAAAAATTATCATTGTTATTTAATAAAATAATACATTCTCATTATAATCAATAGTTGAGTTATTAAATATAATCTTACGTGAAAATAATTATTTCTCTCAATCAATTCAAAATATTATTTCCCTATATTTACGCCATAAGTAACGAGGCAGCTAGTGATTTTTTCCGATAAATTGCTACACTACCCCCTCTACATTGAAGTGATTGAGAGTGGATATGAGTCATAACCTTGCATTGTTACCCAAAGACGAAATGGATAAAGTCAATGTTGACCTACAAGCCTCGGGGGTTGCCTTTAAAGAGCGCTATAATGTTGCCGTGATCGCAGAAGCTGTCGAGCAGGAGCAACCTGAGCACCTTAGAGCCTATTTTCGTGAACGGTTAGCCCACTACCGCCAGCTTTCACAACATTTTTCTCGTCTACCCTACGAGCCCAAAAATCGCTAAATATGATTTTTAGGCACGAATAACTAAAAAGGAGAAGCATCACTTCTCCTTTTTAGGACATCGCTACAAATCGAGATAGATTATTTTACAGAGTGATATGTAATAGTGGATTTTTCACAATCAACAGTCACATTATATTGCAGATCTTGCTTAGAGCCTCTGACTGTTAATGGCACTTGGTAACCCGTCTCTGTTTTCGTCACATCTTGATTATTAACCCATGCGACGGCTTTTTTACCAACTAATGCCTTTTCTTCTGCCCAACGTGGCAAGCGATTATTCATAAAATCGTTTTTAACTTGTGCAGCAATTTGAGGCTCTGCCAATTTTCCACAACTAATAAACGGAGCCGCTTTACCTTCTTCTTGGTTGGCGCTGAATGCAATCGAACTAAATAACAGTGCGCAGCCACCTAAAGCAAAACCAATTTTCTTACCAGCCTTCATGCTTCCTCCGATCCCTATAAAAATGTTGGGTAACAAATTATATCAGTGACCATAGTTAATTTTATACGACATTTATCTAATATAACTAAAATAGTAGAAATAATTATAAACTGCCAGAATGGTATGACTTAACTAATATGTATCAGATTTTAGCATAAATGTTAATAGTTTGTTTTGTTAACGTTCATTTTCTTCATCAAAACGTACTTGGATCTGCTCTTTATCTTTGTATCTTTCACGGATTTCCTGTGCAACGAGCGCAATCGCTTCTCCGCTACTCATCCCATCAGCCATTAATTGGTGGATACGTTCAACCGCTTCTTGCTGTTGTTGATGATTAAGCGCTGGCATACCTGAAAACATGTCAAAACCCCTTCTTAACTGGTTAGTTTTAAATCGTGCGGAGAGAAAATAAAAAATTTTAGCTTAATTTTAACAGCTCTTGGCTTCTTAAGATAAGATATATGCTAATCTGGTTATCAGTTCTTTTTTATCGACTTAGCGTTTAGTATATACAAATGGTTATCAATAAAATACAACTCCCCTATTATCCTGATGTTGCTATTGACTATTTTACGCCACTAGCCCATCAACCTTGGTCAATGCTGCTCCATTCAGGCAATGCCGAGCATTCGCATAACAGATACGATATTGTTGTGGCTGATCCTATTGCAACGCTAACCACTATTGGTGATAAAACGACGATCACCCACCCGCATTCGGTTGAGAGTTCAGACGCAGACCCATTTAACCTCCTTCAACAAACTATTGAACACTACGCCCCTGACCATGCTAGTGATGATACGCTTCCTTTCACTGGCGGTGCTCTCGGTATTTGGAGCTACGATTTAGGTCGTCGTATCGAAAAAATGCCACACATAGCGACTACGGATTTATCGTTTCCAGATATGGCCGTTGGGATATATCAATGGGCGTTGATTGTCGATAATCAAGAAAAAACGGTCACCTTATTCAGTTATTCTGATACCAATAAACGCCTTGATTGGTTGAAGAAACAAAAAGCTTCACGTAAAACCAAGTTCGCCCTTACCAGTTCATGGCATTCAAATATGTCACAAGAGCAGTATCACGAGAAAATCGGCCAAATACATGAATACTTGCGTAGCGGTGATTGCTATCAAATAAATCTAGCGCAGCGTTTTCAAGCAAAATATAAGGGTAATGAATGGGATGCATTTTTATTATTAACCCGAGCAAATCGCGCCCCTTTCTCTTCTTTCATTCGTCTTCCTAATAATGCGGTGATCAGCATCTCGCCTGAACGCTTTATTCAGTTACAAGATGGTGAGATACAAACACGTCCAATCAAAGGCACACTACCTCGTTTAGAGGATGAACACGCCGATGCCATGCAAGTCGAAAAATTGGCGAATTCCCCTAAAGATCGTGCTGAAAACTTGATGATTGTCGATTTACTCCGTAATGATATTGGTCGAGTTGCACAACCAGGAACAGTCAAGGTCCCTGAATTATTCGCTGTCGAAGCCTTCCCAGCGGTTTATCACTTAGTTAGCACAATTACTGCAACACTTGATAAACCCTATACGGCAACAGATCTTCTGCGTGCAAGTTTCCCGGGAGGCTCAATTACTGGTGCCCCTAAAATTCGGGCGATGCAAATCATTGAAGAGCTTGAACCCCATCGTCGTCATGGCTATTGTGGCGCTATAGGCTATATTAGTTTTTGTGGCAAAATGGATACCAACATTACCATCCGTACACTGTTAACAGATAAAAAACGGATTTTTTGCTGGGCTGGCGGTGGTATTGTGGCAGATAGCCAAGCGGATAAAGAGTATCAAGAAACTTTTGATAAGCTACGGCTGATATTACCCGTGTTAGGAGAAGTAGAGCACGATGACCAAACTGAATGAGTTTATAAACCGCTTTCAGTTTACCCTGCCAGTGACTCGCCGAACTCAACGGACGGCGAGCAAATCTGCTGCCGTTCTTCTGCCCATTATCAATAAAACCACTCCCACATTATTATTAACGCAGCGTTCCCCTTTTTTGCGTTCACATGCCGGGCAAGTGGCTTTCCCAGGAGGGGCACGTGACCCTGAAGATGGCTCTCTAGTGACTACCGCGCTGCGAGAAGCCTATGAAGAAGTGGCTATTCCCCCAGAGAAAGTCCAAGTACTTGGGCAACTCTCGCCACAACAAAGTATTGGCGGTTACGAAGTCACCCCAATCATCGGCCTGCTCCCCGAAGGCATTAATTATCGCCCTAATCCTAGTGAAGTGGCCTCTGTATTCGAGGTTCCGCTATTTGATGCGCTATCACTAAATCAACATAAATATGTTGATATCAAACGTGCTGGTCAAAGTAAGCGTATTTTCTTCTATTGGCATAACGGACATCTCGTTTGGGGTCTCACTGCCGCCATCCTTCATCAGCTAGCTCTGCAACTCAAGTAGTCATTTTGTGCCGTAATTGAATACATTTTGTGCTATTCTGTAGCAATTGGCCTTTTGTTACTACCTTATTTTAAAAAATAATTTAAACTTACTGGTTAACACTACTAAATAACAGTAAAGTAGCGCCCTTTAAAATAAATCACTAAATATCTACTTTTTTTAAGGAGTCCTGCGTGATAAGCGTATTCGACATGTTTAAAGTGGGCATAGGTCCTTCAAGCTCTCATACCGTCGGCCCAATGAAGGCGGGAAAAGAATTTGTCGATGATTTGGTAAGCAAACAATTATTACCAAGCGTCACACGCATTGCGGTCGACGTTTATGGCTCTCTTTCTCTCACTGGAAAAGGCCACCATACTGATATTGCAATCATTATGGGCCTTGCTGGCAATTTACCTGCTACTGTTGATATCGAATCTATTCCTGGCTTTATTGAAAACGTTGAAAAGACTGAAAAGCTACCCTTAGCTAACGGCACTCACACGGTAGATTTCCCACGGGAAGGTGGAATGAACTTCCGCCTAGATAATCTGCCTTTACATGAAAATGGTATGACTATCCATGCCTTTGCAGGCGAAGAAGAAATTTATACCAAAACTTACTACTCAATTGGTGGCGGTTTTATTGTTGATGAGGAACATTTTGGTCAATCTGTTCTGGATAGTAAACCCGTTTCCTACCCATTTAACTCAGCAGAAGAACTTTTGCTTCACTGCAAAAAAACGGGGTTATCCATCTCTAGCTTGATGATGAAGAATGAGCTTGACCTTCACACGAAAGAAGAGATCGATGCCTATTTTGCCGATGTGTGGAAAACCATGCAGGCTTGTATTGAACGCGGGTTAAATACCGAGGGAGTTCTACCGGGGCCACTGCGCGTACCTCGTCGTGCGCCAGCATTGAACCGTCTTGTCACATCATCAAGCAAACTGTCCAATGACCCGATGAATGTCGTTGATCTCATTAATATGTTTGCATTAGCGGTTAACGAAGAAAATGCGGCAGGTGGTCGCGTTGTTACTGCCCCAACCAACGGTGCCTGTGGTATCGTTCCTGCGGTTTTGGCTTATTACGACCACTGCATTGAGCCTGTTACGCCGGAATTATACACACGTTATTTCCTTGCGTCGGGGGCTATTGGTATTCTTTATAAAATGAATGCGTCTATCTCTGGTGCGGAAGTGGGTTGCCAAGGCGAAGTTGGTGTTGCTTGCTCAATGGCAGCGGCAGGTCTTGCTGAATTGTTTGGTGGTAGCCCTGAACAAGTTTGTGTTGCCGCTGAAATCGGTATGGAGCACAACCTTGGTTTAACCTGTGACCCTGTTGCAGGACAAGTTCAAGTACCTTGTATTGAGCGTAATGCGATTGCATCCGTCAAAGCCGTCAACGCAACGCGTATGGCACTCCGCCGTACGAGTGAGCCACGTGTTTCTCTCGATAAAGTGATTGAAACGATGTACGAGACGGGCAAAGACATGAATGCCAAATACCGCGAAACTTCTCGCGGAGGTTTAGCAATAAAAGTCCAATGTGACTAGGGTCTTTATTCACTAGTCATTAATTGAATCACTTCACCGATGCCGCGTATTTTACTTTGATTAAACACGCGGCATTTTTTATCAAGTATTGTTGATTATTATCTGACTTAATTGTTTAGGGTGATCTTTAATACGTCATCTTTCGCCTACTTGGCTTTTCTATTTTTAATTTGTAACAAAAACTTAATTAAATCGTTACTTAAATCCCTTGTTTACAAAACAAACGTTTTTCAGAACTTCCTACTGCTGAAACGTGTCATTTTTCGTCTATTTTTTGCTCAACATTTTAAATCCCTTACTCTTTTTGCTATTTTTTTGTTACCGATAACAGTCACATACACTGTTTTTGTCATATATATAGTTTATTTATTTAATAAAACCAATATACTCAGACAATATATGTATTTTATTTAAAATAAAATACATGTTTTTAATTTTCTGACGCAAAACAAGTTTTTACACTAATGCGAAATGTTATGCTACGGATATTGACTCTAATGGTTAGCAAATTAACAGTTTTCTAACTGAATAAAATAGAGTGAATTTATTCAGCTAAAATTATCAATATCATTTTCTATTAGGAGGTTTAATTAAGCTGATTCAATTTTGACCTGATTTACAAATTCCGTTCTATATCTGTTAAGAGGGAAATCAAGTGAGTATAGCTATTATGATTGGTACACACGGTGTGGCGGCAGAGCAGCTTCTACGAACCACCGAAATGTTGATAGGCGAGCAAGAAAATGTCTCGTTTATTGACTTTGTACCAGGGGAAAACGCAGACACCCTATTTGATAAGTACACAGCAAAACTAGCTGATTTAGATACCTCCCAGGGGGTAATATTTTTAGTTGATACATGGGGAGGTAGTCCCTTTAACGCAGCTAGCCGTATCGTAAACGAGCATGAAAACTATGAAATAGTCACTGGCGTTAATGTGCCTATGTTAGTTGAAACTTTTATGTGTCGTGACGATAACCCTTCAATAGACGAATTAATCTCCGTTGCTTTAGAAACAGGCCGTGGTGGTATTCGGGCACTGAAATTTAAAGAGCCAGAAGCCGCTGCTACTCCATCCCCAGCCCCCGTTCAACAACCTGCTCCAGTACAAACAGTCACTGCTGGCCCTGGCGAACATATGGTGATTGCACTTGCGCGTATTGATGACCGATTAATCCATGGTCAAGTAGCTACACGCTGGACAAAAGAAACTCGCGTTAAACGCATTATTGTCGTCAGCGATGAGGTGGCAAAAGATCAGGTACGTTCAACATTACTAAAACAAGTTGCTCCTCCTGGCGTAACAGCACATGTCGTTGATATTGCTAAGTGTATTCGTGTTTATAACAACCCAAAATACGCAGGCGAACGCGTCATGTTATTGTTCACAAACCCAACGGATGTACAACGTTTGGTTGAAGCTGGTGTTGATATCACCTCTGTCAATATCGGTGGTATGGCGTTCCATGAAGGAAAAACTCAAGTTACGAATGCGGTTTCTATCAACCAAAAAGATATTGAAGCGTTCAACTATCTGAATGATAAAAATATTGAATTAGAAGTACGAAAAGTCGCTTCTGACAGCAAAGTTCAGATGATGGATTTGATTAAAAAATTTAAAAATTAGTCTTAGTTAAACCGTTAATATTATTTAATTTTAACCATTACTCGAAAACAGATTTACCAAACTTGTTTGGTTACAGGAGATTAAACAATGGAACTCACCGTTGTTCAAATAGTACTGGTTTTCATCGTGGCCTGTATCGCTGGTATGGGTTCTATTCTCGATGAATTCCAGTTCCATCGCCCACTCGTTGCCTGTACGCTTGTCGGTATCGTTTTGGGAGATATGAAAACCGGTATCATCATTGGTGGTACGCTGGAAATGATCGCATTAGGTTGGATGAACATTGGGGCTGCTGTCGCACCTGATGCCGCACTTGCATCAATTATTTCAACCATTCTGGTCATTGCTGGTGGACAAAATATCGGGGCTGGTATCGCCATCGCAATTCCACTAGCGGCGGCTGGACAAGTCCTTACCATTATTGTGCGTACCGTTACCGTTGCATTCCAACATGCTGCTGACCGTGCTGCCGTCAGTGGTAATTTAACCGCTATCAGTTGGATCCATGTTTCTGCATTATTACTTCAAGCAATGCGTATTGCGATCCCAGCGCTTATCGTTGCAGTTTCTGTTGGTACCTCTGAGGTAAGAGAACTACTGGATTCAATTCCACAGGTCGTTACTGATGGTCTGAACATTGCTGGTGGTATGATCGTTGTTGTCGGTTATGCAATGGTTATCAATATGATGCGTGCAGGCTATCTAATGCCATTCTTCTACTTAGGCTTTGTTACTGCGGCATTTACCGAATTTAACCTTGTTGCGCTGGGTGTGATCGGTGCGGTTATGGCTATCCTGTATATCCAACTCAGCCCGAAATACAATAAATCTCAAGTTGTTGTCGCACAAAATAATAGCAACAACAACCTTGATAATGAATTAGACTAGGAGGAGCGCAACCATGGTAGATACAACAAATCCAACAGCGAAAAAGCTTACACAAAGCGATATTCGCGGCGTCTTCTTGCGTTCTAACTTGTTACAAGGTTCTTGGAACTTTGAACGTATGCAAGCGCTGGGCTTCTGTTATTCAATGGTTCCGGTGATCCGTCGCCTGTATCCTGAAAATAACGATGAGCGTAAACAAGCAATCAAACGCCATCTTGAGTTCTTTAACACCCACCCTTACGTTGCTGCGCCTGTTTTAGGTGTCACCATGGCGATGGAAGAGCAACGTGCGAATGGTGCAGATATTGATGATGGTGCCATCAACGGTATTAAGGTGGGTTTAATGGGACCTCTTGCCGGGGTTGGTGACCCAATCTTCTGGGGTACTGTTCGTCCTGTATTTGCAGCCCTAGGCGCCGGTATTGCAATGACTGGTAACCTACTCGGCCCAATCCTCTTCTTTGTTCTATTCAACCTTGTTCGCCTATTAACGCTCTACTATGGCGTTGCGTATGGCTATAAAAAAGGGGTTGATATTGTTCAAGATATCGGTGGCGGATTCTTACAAAAACTGACTGAAGGTGCATCAATACTGGGGCTATTTGTTATGGGTGCCTTGGTGAATAAATGGACCAAGGTCAACATTCCCGTCGTTGTTTCCAATATTGAGAACCCAACAACAAAAGTTATGGAAATCAAAACCATTCAAGATATTTTGAATGATTTGATGCCTGGTTTAGTTCCATTATTACTAACTTTTGCATGTATGTGGCTACTTCGCCGTAAAGTTAACCCACTGTGGATCATCATTGGCTTCTTTGGCCTTGGTATCTTAGGTGCTTGGTTGAAGTTCTTAGCACCATAATTTGCTGTAATAAACTGAAATGGGAGGTTGCAGCCTCCCATTTTTACTTTTAAGCTCTCTAGCACGTTTACTTAGCCAAGGGCACTGAAAATGACCTTAAATGATTTCATACTAGCCATTATTATTTTACTGATGCTGCTGTATGCAATTTACGATGAGTTTATTCAACATTTACTTAAGGGAAAAACCCTACTCAAAATTAACCTCAGACGTAAACATCGTGTCGATGCAATTATCTTTATTGTCTTAATCTGTATCGTTATTTATACCAATATTTCACGACACGGTAGTATGTTAACCACTTATTTATTAATGGTTACAATTTTAATGTCAGTCTATTTGGCTTTTATTCGAGCACCAAAGCTATTTTTTAAACAAACAGGTTTTTATTTTGCAAACACATTTATATTGTACGACAGAATAAAAACAATGAATTTATCAGAAGACGGAATTCTAATTATCGGATTAGAGCATAAGAAAATCCACATTCAAGTTTCTCAACTTGATGATTTACAAAGAATATATGAATTTTTCATTAATCATAAATAATGGTTATATATATTCACATTAAGATTGAGGTTAATAACAAATTTAATTAACCTCAATTTTTTTATTTCTGCAAATGAAAATTATTCTCAATAAATTTTAATATCCACATAAAATTAAGTGTTGCCTTTCAATTAATTTATGATATCTTTCGAACCACGTCATTGGGGAGTAGCCTGTTCTGGAAATATATCCAGAATGTCCGTATCAACATACTCGTTTGTTTTTTAAACGTGGTGCGGACGCCATCTTGGTTGGCAAGACCATAGACACATGAATAAGCCTTTTGGTTGGGGGTAATTCATGTGTATATGGATGCACCCAACCGAGGTTTATATTATGAGCTTTTACGCTACGCTTATTTTAGCACTCGCCCTTTCCATGGACGCATTTGCTGTCGCTATCTGTAAAGGTGCTGTTCTGCACAAACCCCGCTTTAAAGAGATCCTCCGCACTGGTTTTATTTTCGGTATTATTGAAGCACTCACCCCAATTATAGGCTGGGGAATTGGTATTCTCGCAAGCCAATATGTTATTCGTTGGGATCATTGGATTGCTTTTGGCCTGCTCTTCATTCTTGGCTCTCGTATGATTTGGCAAGGTATTAAAGCCAAAAGCGATGATGACTGCTGCACACCGCCTTCACGCAACAGCTCTCTTAGCTTAGTACTTTCTGCTATTGCCACTAGTCTTGATGCAATGGCTATCGGACTTGGTCTTGCATTTTTACAAGTTGATATTGTGCATACCGCAATGACAATTGGCCTCATGACCATGATCATGGCCACGGTAGGTATGATGATTGGTCGTTATGTGGGGCCACTATTAGGAAAAAAAGCAGAAATTATCGGTGGGATAGTATTAATCGCTATTGGCTTTAATATCCTCTTCGAACATCTCGAAGTATTTATGTACAGCGCATAATTTATACCCCCCTACTGAACTGGTAGGGGGAGTAATCTCATTTTGTTAATCAATAAGTTGATACACCCGTATCAGAAAATCAGCCGTATAATCTTTTGGTTCTGACTGTTGTAATGTATTTTTAACATCCACAGAAGCTCGCCATGCAAAAGGGGTCATTTGTAATAATGCAAATGCTTCATCCCCTGTTAAGTGCATTGAGTACTTTAAATTGGTTTCATCCACTAATTTAAATTGCGGCAAGGCTTCTTCTTTAATTGGATGTAATTTAACCTCACTATAAATCAACTGTTTCAATTCCTGTAAGTGTTCAGGAGCCGGTGTTACAGTAATCAGTATTCCCGAACGTTGCAGAACTCTAGCTAATTCTTCCGCTTTGCAAGGTGCATAAATACGAACAATTGCATCAATACTTTGTTCAGGGAAAGGCAAACGGTGACTAGAGGCAACACAAAAATTGACTGATGGATAGCGTTTTGCTGCATAACGAATAGCGGCTTTTGATACATCTAACCCAAAAACAGCTTTAATTGCCCGCTGTTTTATTAAGCTTTGCATAAAATAGTCAGTGTAATACCCTTCTCCACAACCAATATCTAATACATTTTCACTCTGCTCAGAAAGGTATTGCGCTAATTTCTCAGTCACACATTGACGCATTGGATCATAATGACCTGCATTTAAAAATTGCCGCCGAGACTGCATCATTTCGGCACTGTCACCAGGATCCTTAGAACGCTTATGTTGTACTGGCAGTAAGTTCACATAACCTTCTTTTGCACGATCAAATTGATGGTTATTGGAACACTGCCAACTATTATTATTCAATTTTAAAGGACTAAAACACAGGGGGCATTGATAGCTCATAACAGGTATATCTTGATAAATAAAAAGCAGTATACCATATAGATTCAGCGCCACGGGCTGTATATTTCCCATGGCACTGAGACTGGATTGACATTAGTGGTGGCTCATTAACCTTTAGTAGAGTCTGGAGTCTTTTTCTTTACTGGTTGATTATGAGCTTTGCTGTTGCTCGATGAATGCGATTGGCTACTTTGCTGTGTTTTCACCGTAGGCGATGTTTTCCCCTCTTTTGCTGTACCTGCAGCGAGTGCCGAACCCGAAATGGCTAATGACAATACCGTCGCAATTGCTAATAACTTTTTCATTCTAAATACCTTCAAATTTATGTATACAAGGATGTTCTTGCGATATCAATAAATCATATTTTTTAAATACACTACAATAGGAAAAACTTAAAGATTTATAAATTTTTTATAGGTTATTTATGGGGTAATATTTATGCGATTTGTTGATGTTCTATTTACTTTATTAACAATGAGTCTAATGATAGAAAATTCCTTTTAGTGATAACTTTATTTTCTTTACCTATTCATTTTTATTAAAAAAATAACACCAATTACTCATTGATTTATTTATTAAACAAAAACAACAAGATAACAAAATGCGAGGCACTCATAAAAACCAATTGAATTTATTTATTGAGTAATATCATGATAAAGAAGCCATTTTACCGCTTCAAAGTAAATATAAAAAACCACATAACACAAATTACAACATTTTAAATTATCCGACAGGCAACAAATCAAAAAAAATCGTCATCTATTGGCTGTGAAATATCAATGAAAGCTCAACAAGGAGTCAATCTATTTTTTATTTTCCAAATTTACTCTTTTTACATATAAAAACGATCGCTTGTTTTAATTGAGCGATCGTTTCATATTTATTAAGTATATTATTTGTTTAGATAGTTATTAATTGCATTAAAAACTAATGAGGCTTCTAACGGCTGCCCATCTTCTGCTGGATGAGCAACTGGCCATGTGGACCACTGAACAATGACTAGCTGCTCTTTTGGATTGACCACAATAATTTGCCCAAAAATTCCCAATGCCCACAATGTATTGTTCCCATCTAGGCCCTCTTTAGGTTGTGCATTTTGCATTTTTTGCGGAACGCTATTGTTCCACCATTCAAAGCCATAGATCCCTTCTGGGTAACTTGGATTCACCGAGTTTTTCGCTTGTACCCAGCTTTTAGACTCATTCACCCAATTATCCGGTAATGATTTGTGACCATCTGGCAAGACTCCATTCCCTGCAAAAAATAGCCCAAACTTACCCCAATCCTCTAACGTGGCATTAAAACCATGTGCCCCTGTATTATGTTTATTTAATTCATAGCTTTGCCATACCCCGTCGCTCGTCATACCAAAAGGTTGCCATATCTTATTTTCGAGATATTGTGCTATCGATACACCCGTTGCTTTTTCAAGTGTATCCCCTAATAACCACGCACCGCCTGAATTGTATTGCCACACTTCCCCAGCTTTTGCATAGGATTTTCGTTTAGGATTGATAACTAACTGTTGCACACACTCATAGATTTTCGGGTTTGCTTCACACTCGGTCATTTTGGCAAAATCTGAGTTTAGGTTTTCATAATCTTCCCCCCACTCAACCCCAGAGGTGTGTTGTAACAACTGCCTTATTGTCACATCTTCCCAAGCGGTTCCTTTAACACTTGGATTGTATTTAACTATGGCATCGTCTAATGAGGCTATTTTACCTTCCTGTAGTGCTATCCCAACTAGAGTTGAAACAACTGATTTTCCGACCGAACGCGAGGTCCATAACGTTTTTGGCGTGTTTCCTTTACCATAATATTCAAAGACGACTTTTCCCTGTTTTATCACCATTAATGCAGTAACATCATTACGCTTAATATAGTCATCAAGGTTATATGTCATCCCTTTCAATTGGTAAGTGACATCAACTAAGTTTTGAATTTCTCTTTCTAGCGGTTTGGGATTAATTGCATGGAATACATCTCCGGGGTAAGAGCGGTAATCATTACGAAAACCAAGCAATCGTTCATTTTGATCCCATGTCAGCATGTCTTTAACATTTGGGTAGTGACTATCAACAGGCTGAGGGCATTGCGATAAAGCAGGCACATGACATTCGTTGTCAGTTTGATTTGCATAACCATAGAGCGATGTAAAGAATAAAGCCGAGAATAAACATACATTTACTTTGTATTTTTTCATAGGGTGACCTTTTATAATAATAATAACAACTAGCTCTTTTTATTGTCATTAATATCTTAGCGTTGGATTTTATTATCGCTATCGACCAAAAAGACGAAGGGATACGGCTCTTTTATGGGATTACTTTTAATCTTCAGCAGTACTTTGGTGATTAAGTTGTTTATTAATCTGATTTCTGATTTGATAACACAGAAATTTATTATGTAACTGGGGGCTTAATGGAAATTAGACTCGCTGTACCATCTGAAGCCGAACAACTTTGGTTTATCAGAAATAACGCGATTCGTCACTCTTGTAAACAAAGCTTTAGCCATAGTGTGATTATGGCGTGGACGCCAGACAAAATGCCAGAAAGCTATCGAACTATGGTGGAAGAAAATCCATTTTTTGTGGTTGTTAATGAGCTTAATATTCCAATCGCCACAGGTTTCTTAAACCTTAAACAGCACAGTGTTGATGCTATTTTTACTTTACCTGAATATTCAGGTTTAGGCGCAGCCCGTTTAATTATGGACAGGATCAAACAAGAAGCTAAATTCCGTCATATCAAACAACTCACTTTAGAATCGACACCTAATGCCGAACGGTTTTATCAAAAGCAAGGGTTTATTTCTCAAAACAAAGGCCAATATTATTCTGCATTAGCTCAAAGCTATCTTCCTTGTATTAATATGACCTTATCGCTTTAGCAACCTATTTCAGCCGTTTAATGATGACTAAACGGCTTTATAATTTAAAAATCAGCAAATTCAGGAATGGCTTTTCTTCCATGTGATTCAAGAAAATCCAATACCCTGCGGGGAGTGACATTTAAGATCTGCTCTTGGGGAAAATCAATCGCGGTTAACATCTCAACCACTTTATCAAAATTACCTAAATATCCCGCATAATGTGAATCAGAGCCCAATGAAACCCAGCCACCCACTTCTTTCACTGCTTTAGCTATTGCCAGACAATTTGATTCACTGCCAACGCGAGAATGCAAAAATGATGAGTTATTCATTTCCAATGCGACATTACACTCTTTTGCTGCTTGAGCAACCGCACGAATATCAATCGGGTATTTAGGGTTCCCCGGATGCGTAATAATGTGTACTTTGCCGCTTTGAATTGTGGCAATCATCGCTTCTGTATTATCTGCCTGACTTTGTGGTGCAAGAACTGGTTCATGAAAGCCCGCTAAGATAATATCTAATTGCCTGTTCATTTTTTCATTACAGTCGATTTCACCTTGCTTATTTTTAATATTCGCTTCAATACCGTAGAGCAAACCAACGCCATTCACAATACGTGGCAAAATAGGCATATTGGCAAAATGCCACTGATGTGGAGCATCGTCCATTTCAGGGCCATGATCTGTAATGGCAAACAGTTTTATCCCTCTACGTGCTGCCTCGGAAAAATACTCATTAACCGTGCTATAGGCATGTGTGCTGGCAATAGTATGCGCATGCAAATCAACTTGATACATATGCTACCCTTCTAATTCTATTGTGTGCCTTCCGACACTATCAAATAATCAAATGATCATTCAAGCTAACATATCAAGATGTTATTACGATAGCGATGCCATAACTCATATTTTAATGGATACGCCAATATCAGCAGTGACACGCCTAAATAACAAATAAAAAGAGCGAATATCTACTCGCTCTCTTTTCCTACTGCAATGCTATCTTTAATCGACAAGAATACGTTTGTTGGTCGCTCCCCAAAGAATTGACATTTCAGTAAATAATGCTCCACTGATATCTTCAACCTCTTCGGCAGTGATTTCACCATTACCTTGTTTACCAAAGAAAACAACTTCATCTCCGGGTTGGACTTGCTTTAAGTCAGTCACATCGACCATCACGGTATTCATTGATGTTTTTCCTAATACAGGCACCATCTGCCCATTAATTAATGCGTGCCCCGCATTACTGAATACTCGGCGGTAGCCGTCAGCATAACCGACAGGAATATTAGCCAATACAGAGTCACGTTTTAGCGTATAGGTTCTGTCATAACCGACCGTGTTTCCTTTAGGGTAATGATTCACCGAGGCAATATTCGATTTTAATGTCATGACACGCTTATAGTCTTTCGTTGCTACCGTGTCACCATAGAAAATACCGCCAACACGCACCATATCAAGCCATGACTCAGGTACAGTGATGGTTGCATAGGTATTCGCTACATGCAAAATGACATCTTCACGTTTCAATCCAGTTACATCAAGGACTTGTTGTGACTGCTTTTTAAACTTCGCTAAATCTTTGCGGATTTGAGCCTCATCTTCTTCAGGATAATGCGACATGATGCCAACAACTTTTAGCTGAGGTAATTGAGCAATCATTTTTGCGTCATTGAGGCCTTGCGCATGACTCACTTCTAGCCCATTACGTGACATTCCCGCTGAATTCAACGCTAAATGGATTGGTATTACTTTATTTTGCTTTTTACCAATATCATTTAAACGCTGTGCCATATCGAGATTACCGATAAGCTCTTCAACGTCATAGGCTGTTGCTTGTGCCATTTCTTGTTCAGTGGCATTACGCACTCTCATCAAACGGCCTTTGAAACCTAACTCTCTGACTTGTTTAAATTCTTGATTATTTGTTAAGCCAATACATTGCACATTATTTTCAATCATCAGAGGCGTTACCAGCGTCAAATCATGACCATACGCATCCCCTTTCAATACAGCACAAAGCGATGACTTATCCCCCAGCAACGCCTGCACTTTTTTAATATTGAAATCGAGTGCACTACGAGAAATTTCTATCCAAGAATTATTCACAATAATGGGTTGGACTTGTGCGTCAGGGATCGCTTTGGTGTTGGTGTTTGCAGGTTGCTGGCAAGCTGTTGCGACCAATAGAGGAAGTAAAGCAAGATATCTCAACCGAAATGACATCTTTTATATCCTTAGTAATCAATGAAATAGATTCTCCAATAAATTATTTTTATAATTATGGAGAGTGAAAATATACATTTGATGCATATAGGATAGAAATAATATCAAGTTGAATATTTTGAACAAGCAATTAATGCAGTAAAAGTGAATAATTAATTATTTTGATTAAGGGTGAATAATAACCAAGCCATTCAACAAAACAAACATAACCATTTGATAAATTTACATTAAAAAAGGTTTTCCTATCGGCATTAGCTAAAAGTACGTTTCTATGACGCGCATACAAACCCGATTAATCATGCTATTTATCAACGTTATTTAGCCCATCATGGAAGTAACGTATTTAGTCACTTCCATAAAGCGAGCTTTACATCTAGTTATTTTGACGAATTGACAATATTAGTTAACTTTGTCAACATCCAAATAAGATTGTCTAATAATGTCAAATTCGCATTAGCCTATATGGAGCGTGGATGTGCCAATAAAGATGCACCAAGAAGAAATTAATCAACGACAAACGCATATTTTACAATCTGCTCGTTGGTGCTTCTTAAATTTTGGATTTAAAAAAACCTCACTTGAGGATATTGCGAACAGAGCCCATCTTTCTCGTACACTGTTATACAAACATTTTAAAGATAAAGAGCAAATTTTCATCAACGTATTTGTTGAATGGTTGGTATCAAGGCAACCTAGCGCCAAAAAAGTGGCTCACTCACAACGCTCCTCACAAGAGCGTTTAATGCAAGTTAGCCAATTACTGATCCTCGAACCTTGGGCTGACAGGATAGGCGCACCGATGGGTGCAGAATTTTATGATATCTGTGAGCAGCTTGCCCCTAGTATTGTGCAGCAGCACCAGCAATTTATCCTGCAATGTGTTGCAGTCATTTTACAAGATGAGATGGCAGCAAAGGTCTTTTTATTGGCATTAAATGGCCAACTTGCAGATAACCCAACCACCACCGAATTATTTCAACGCACAAAAATACTCGTTGACTGTTTTACAGCTCCCGTTTCGATTTGTTAAAAAATCAGTCAATCACCATCATGTAGTAAGTTGTTTTCCATATTGAAATTAAGAGCGCGGGGCTTTTTTAGTGCTCATATATTAAGGAGAATTACATGAAAAAGAACCTATTCGGTGCCACCTCCACCGCTGATGACGTTTTAAATAACATCGATTTAAGTCATAAACGTATTCTCGTTACAGGAACTTCTTCTGGTCTTGGCGTTGAAATTGCTAGAGCATTAACCGCACGTGGCGCTCATGTTATTGGTACCGTTCGCCATACTGCTAAAAGTGAAAAGCAAGCTCACGCTATTCGTGGCGCTAACCCACAAGGCAGTTTCGAGCTCGTTGAATTAGATCTTTCATCGCTTGCCTCTGTACGCACATGCTCTGACAAACTACTCGCAGCCGGAAAACCAATTGATATTATCATTAATAACGCTGGTGTGATGGCGACACCATTTGGTCATACTGCCGATGGTTTTGAAACTCAGTTTGGTATTAACCACTTAGGTCATTTTGTACTTGTTAATCGCCTAATACCTTTATTAAATTCAGGCGCTCGTGTTATTAGCGTTTCCTCAGCAGGACACCGTTTATTCGATTTTGATATTAACGATCTTAATTTCTCCTATACTGACTATCAGCCACAACTTGCCTATAGTCGTTCAAAGACTGCCAACATTTTATTTGCTGTTGAATTTGACCGCCGTTATCGCAACCTGGGTATTCGCGCTTGCGCTATTCACCCCGGTAATATTGCTACTAACTTGAGCCGCAATATGTCAGCTGAAGATCAAGCCGAAATTGGCACCATGATCAATTCACTTAACCAGCAAGCCGGTTTATCCAGTTTAGAAACTAAAACAATCCCACAAGGTGCAGCAACCACCGTATGGGCTGCTGCCGTCGCTGATGCGGATGAAATTGGTGGTCAATATTGCGAAGATTGCCAAGTTGCACAAGTTAATGATGGACCGGGTTTTTTCGGTCTTCGCACTTATGCTATCGACCCACAACTTGCCAAAGCATTATGGCTAAAAAGCGAACAAATGGTTGGTGAAGCATTTCCTCAGAATAGTTCACTGCCGATAACTTAATTACCCCTTTGCACGGTAAAAGTTATCTAGTCCATCCGCCCCTTTTCAATTAAGGGGCTTTCAAGCATGTTTGCCTTTACGCGGTTTATCAACAACAAATAAACTAATTTTTATAAAGTTCCATTTTAGTTACTTTAAATAAGTATTTTTATGCTAAAGTTCTTTTTTGGTTACACTACCAGCAACCTTTACTTAATAAAAATAAAGTACCATAATAGTTACATTATCGGTTATTTTTGCATTTAAAGTCACCAAATAGGGTCTTTATATGAATAATAAAATAAGTGTTATTGCACTTGCAGAGCAACTTGGAGAACGATTAAAACAAGCTCGCTTGAATCAAAACCTAACGCAATCTGAGGTCGCAGAATTTGCTGGTGTCGCACGTAAAACAGTTATCAATGCTGAGAAAGGTAAAGCGCAACTAGAAATTTTTATCGCTATCATGCAGGCTTTAAATTTAACGGAGCAACTTGATTTATTTTTACCTGCACAACCTATTTCACCTATACAACTAGCTAAATTACAAGGAAAAAAGCGCCAAAGAGCATCTGGTCAGCGACAAGAGAATGAAGAGGAGCACATTGAATGGTAATGGAAGTTATTAATGTCAATTATCATAATCAAACCATCGGTGCACTCAGTTTTGATACAGAGAGAAAGATTGGTGCTTTTGAATACGAACCCAGTTTTCTCAAAAAAGGATTGAACTATCCCCTTTAAAAATGCCTTTGTCTTCAACAATATTTCGCTTCCCAGAATTAGACTTTAACACCTTTAAAGGCCTTCCTGGTTTAATCGCAGACTCCCTACCCGATGACTTCGGTAATGCAGTCATCGATGAAACGATTGAACATGTCTCGAAATGGCCAACGTTAGCAAAGGAATGGGATGTGCCAAAGTCATTAATCGACGAGGTAAACGCGAATTTAAGGTTGAACATTTAATAAGGCGGCAATCACTTTCCGACCATTCGATTAATACTTCTTCACGCGTAAAAACCATCTATCCATACTCTTTCTCTTAGCTAACGCTTTGTATTTTATCGCCTCTTTAATGATGCTTAGTCTTGTTCTTAATCACCTAATAAAAAATTCAATCTTCAATTATCTTACGCCTAGTAAATTGACATTACGACATCATGATGTCATGATTAGCGAATGAAAATTGAACAAGAACACACACCACTTTATGCTCAAGTCCAAGCGGCTTTAGCAGCTGACATCTCTACCGGTATTTTACCCCCCGGTAGTCAGCTCCCATCCGAAGAACAATTGGTCGAAAGGTTCAATGTCAGCCGCACGACTATCCGTAAGGCTATTGAAAACCTAGTTTCTCGTGGGCAAGTCGAAATCCGAAGAGGCAAAGGCACTTTCGTCACAGAGCCTAAAATCACACAAGAGTTGACCGAATTGACAGGCTTTGTTGAAGATATGTTGGCTCTAGGCCGTACACCAACGGCTCGTTTGCTCGGAACACAGGTCGTGCCCGCTAAAGCTGATGTCGCTAAGCAGCTTTCAGTTTCCACAGGCAGCTTGGTGATGCAAATTAAACGCGTCCGTCTAGCCGATGGTGTCGCAATGTCTTTTGATGAGACGTACCTACCACAGGAGATTGGTGAAAAGATCACTACGCATAACCTTGATGTTGAGCCAATTTTTTCTCTACTGGAAGATAAATATCACTTACCACTGACCGAAGCAGAATATCGACTTGAAGCAGTTACCGCTTCTGCTGAAGTCGCACAGGCTCTCAATATTCAGCCGGGGGGTGCTGTCTTTATGATTGAACGTACATCCTATACTCATGGGCATCGCCCTATTGATTACGAAAAACTCTATTACCGTGGCGATCTAATTCGTTTTGTGACTCGCTTGGTTCGACGTCCACGTGACCGTTCATGATAGGGAAATTAAGTCATGGGATCTTTATGGCTAGTTTTAGCTGCATTTAGCGCAAGCGCCCTTGGCGGCGTATTAGGTATGGCAAGTGGTATCTTTATTGTACCCATCCTGATATTCATCTTTGGTATTGATATTCATATTGCGATCGGAGCAAGTCTTATTTCTGTGATTGCTTGCTCATGTGTGAGTGCTGCTCCCTTTCTTAAAAGACGCCTTGCAAATGTAAGATTGGCCATCGTTCTTGAAACGGCTACGACGATTGGAGCATTAACGGGTGTGTTTCTTATCGGAATAATTTCAACGCCAGTGTTATATGGGCTATTCGCTATTATTCTTGTGCTTTCTGCTAAACAAATGTTGACTCGAAGGCATCAAACACATCATGTCACCTCTCCACCTACAAGCTGGGCAAGTCGATTACAATTACACGCCAGCTACCCTGATCATGTCGGAAAAGAAGTCAGTTATCAAATAGGGCATTTACCACTCGGTATGTTACTTATGTACGGTGCAGGTTTACTTTCCGCACTACTCGGTATTGGTTCTGGTGTTCTTAAAATTCCTGCGATGGATTCTGCTTTACGACTCCCTCTTAAAGTTTCTTCTGCCACATCAAACTTTATGATCGGTGTTACTGCGACTGCCAGTGCCTGCGCTTATTTTGTTCGTGGTGATATCGATATTGATATTGCGGGGCCTATCACTTTAGGCTCGGTTATTGGTGCGCTCATTGGCGCGCGCTTACTGATGTGGTTACCAGCGGAAAAATTGCGGATCTTTTTCGTCATCATTCTCGCACTATTGGCAGTTCAAATGCTGTTAAGTGCTTTTGATATCCAACTTTTGGTTGAGTCTGTGTAGAATGAAGAAGCTCACAAGAAATATAGAAATACGGGATCAACTTATTGCGAATTTGCTCTGGTATGGTACATGGTTTGCGACAGTACTGATAGCCATCGGCGTTATTCTCAATGCACTTGCTGCCTATTTCCCATTATCATTCGGCGGTTATCCCATCATAAAAATAGGTATTATTTTATTTATTTTTCTTCCTGTTGCTCGAGTCATACTCATGCTAGTGCTATTTTTACGTGAGCACGATTATCTCTACGCTACGATTGCTTGTTTTGTTCTATGTACAATAGCGGCAGGTGTATTTATTGAAATAGACTTCCCCTAGCCTGACGTGTTGTCTATTCTTCTTGGATCACAAAAGTTTATACGTCTGTTTTAGAGCCTTCTCTGTAGAAAATAAGGAACATTATTCACCAGATGGAAATAACTAGCCCAGATGGGAGTTTAGCGTACTTTAGCAATAACTAATCATAATCCGAAAGCAAATTCATTATATGTTTGATAAAAAGGAAACTCTCTATCCTGAATTTCAAAGAATAAAATGAAACGTTTCTATTTATATTTTTTGTTATTATTTTCAATATCATTACATGCTAATGAGCAATGCGATCTTATCGCTTCTATATATGGTGCTGAAGCTGGATTTAATTACCAAACAATGGTAGTCAAAGACGGAAGTAGAGCTTATTTTTATTCTGCACCGGATAAGAATTGCCGATTAGCAACATTTATTATTTCAGGTGATCAAGTAGAAGTCTTCCGTGAAATTGGTGAAATAAAGGGTGTAGAGTATTTATATATTCGTTATCGAGATATAAATAATCAATTTGTTACAGGATGGGTACAAGCACAATTTTTTCAAAGTCTGAAAAGTAAAATCACAACCTCTAAAAAGTGTGCGAATATAAAAGAACAACAAATCGGTATTAGTTTTCCTGTAAAGAATAATCACTATCAAATTATCGGTAATAAAAAAGCGAATTTTTACTCAGCACCTGATGACTCATGCATCGTTGACGACGTATTTGTTATCCCTGGAGACCAAGTTTCAGGGCAAGAAGATGCTGAAGGTACATTTATTCTTGTTAATTATTATACATCAACGGGTGAAATTGTTAGAGGATGGATAAAAAAAGAGCGGTTGTGGCAGTTAAATCATGGTGACAGTTATCGCAATGATATTAATCCATCCAGCCTTGATTTAGCCATTAGAGTTGTTTCGCTCTGGATGAATGTAGAATATTCCTGCCACTTTTATGAAGGTATAAATGATAATAATAGGTTTCGTTTATTAGTACGTGAAGATCACCAGTCGTCGCGCTGTCGAGGAGGAGGTGGTGATCCAGCAACCACTCCCGTTGTTGCTTTTTTTGATATTGATAAAATAACAGGTGAAGTCGACTTTGATGGGCTAAACAATGAACTATAAGAATATAGGCGATATATTAAGGCTAAGAGTTTTTTTGACTACGTAGATAATTAAAGCATTATTCGCTAAATTTTCTAAGTAACTAAGCTCAATTGGATTCTTAATTTTAATACTACCAATAGCTTGATCGCCCTTTTTAGCCATTATTATTTCTGATAGCGTCAAAATTATCGGCAATTATCAACAATTAAAGACTGTTAAAAACAAAAAGGCACCAGTAAGTAACTGATGTCCTTAGATTTATCGACAACTAAAAACTGTTATCAACAATAGCTAAATTATTCCCACTCAATTATCAATGATAAGAATATTCATTAACATAACAGCTAGTTAGAAAGGTGGATTTTCTCAGTACCATCATCCATACCATACGCAGAATTTTTTATTTTTTGCTACTTGTCGATATTTTAGTTCAATTTTTAAACATAAGAGGAGAGTTAAATATATCAAAATAGAGTTTTTTGTTTCTTACCCTATGAGAGAAAAAAACTAAATACTTAAAAGCAATCAGTAAAATTTATTTCCCGTTAAATTAATACCATGACAATGTTAGTCTTAAATTCCATAAATTAAATAAGTCATATGATAAATTTAATTTTGGCTCTAATTCATTGATAATAAATTCTTTTTTCATCAAGACTCAGTTTTTCCGTATTCAATGGAATACAGAGTGTGTTTTTTCAATGTTAAATCAGCTGTTTGAGGGGGAGATCACTAAAATCAAATGGAGATTATCTATATTTAACGCATTTCCGATTTGTTTTTCAATAAAACTCCATTTGGGGTGACTCCTTAAATTTTCTTTTTATTGTAACAAAGTAAATAAATCTTTTTTGTACTCCAAAACAGAAAGCCACTTATCACTGAGGAAACAACAAAAATAAAAGAGTAGGAACCAATAAATGAAATAAATATTTTTATAAAAAAATCATACATAGTCATATCAAAACAAGACTTTCTATATATGGACTCTTTTATGCAAGAATAAAAAAACCAACTTATCATAGGAACTAGTGTAGGTATGGCTAAATATATTAAAACTAGTTTAAATATGCTGGTTTTTTTTATGTAAAAATAAAAAATAAACACAGTAGATATGGTATAAATGAAGTAAAAAATTCCCATCCCATAATAGTAGTTAATTAATATGTCATGGATTTCGCCATAATGACCATAGACACGAAAAAAAGATTGTCGTATTACTAGTATATAATACGCAACAACACCTATAGCCATCGATAACCCCAATGGGAAAATGACTGATTTATTATTTGACATGAGGAAATAATACCTCTGGTGGTTTCATATCTAAAAGTTCATTTTTCACTCCCCAAGGTGTTCTAAATCCATCTTCTAAATTTTTAAATATCCCTCCGCTTTCCCTTAATACTCTGGAGACATTGGTTGCACAGTGAAAATGATCTGCATAATTATTATTAAATATAATATTTTTTAATCTTTCTGCGTGTTCACTTGGTATAGTGAACTGAATGACGACGAGATCATCGCTACTCCATTTATGGTACGAAAGATAAGTATCCCAATCAAAATCGGGATATGGCATAAATTCACCGGATCCCCTGTGAGCCATTTGATTTGCAAGGCATTTCTCACCACAGCCCATATATCCGCCTGATGGATCATATAAAATAGCTTTATCACCATCATCAATAACTAATCCAACATGACCTAACCAGTCATTATCAACCATGACATATATATTGACGGGATCTGTAATTATTGCAGTATAAAGTGGATTAGATGCCACAATCACAGGAATATCATAGCGATTTTGGTGTACATCAACGATTGGCCTAATCATTATTTAACAGCCTTTTGTGTGATGCTATAACCTGATGTACTTGCTGCAATGTGATTTATTGTAATACTTTCATATCGGAGAGATACCATTTCAAACGGTTGTAGCTCGTTATTTAGCAAGGAATTAGGGTGCTCGTTAGCAATTCGAATAATCGATGCCTTACTCAATTTTATTGTTTTGTAATGTAGTAATCCTCCGCTTTTATCAATACGATAAAATTTAAATTCACAGTCGAGTATTTCATTGTGTGATATTGCAGTAAGCAAGAGAGGTGATGATTTATCATCGGCTTTTGTTAGGATAAAAGGGGCATGAGAAACATTTTGCTGCCTACTGATATCATAGTTTGTGGAATAAACTAATATCTCGTCAGCATGTTCTGACTGATATCGATTTCCGATAGAATCATAACTTGAACAACCAGCTGAAATTAAACCCTGTTTTTGACCTTGCAATGTTAAATAGATAATGTCTGACATAACTCATCCCTAAATTAAATTGATTTAAAGAATTAAGCCATTTTTTTGTTAAAACTTCCATAGGAATTTATGTGGAATTTTCGACATGAAATTAACGTGCATAAAATTGGCAATAGTTAAAATGTCAATAATTTTTTAGCAAAAAGAAGGAAAAAAGCATTTTTGTAACTATCGTATTTTCAAGCTAAAATTTTTAACAGCATTTTAACCATTTGTATATTATTACCCCAATGGCACTTTATGGATTAATATAGCATATATTATATTAACCTATAAAAACGACAGAAGGGTGACTTCGCGCTTAACATTTGCGCAACAATTATCATAAGAATATGATGATTTTTATGCGTGTGGATTATGGTTGTATTTTAGCCAAAAAAAGACTTTTGGTTCAAAAATAGAAAGCGGCTATTTTATAGCCACATATTCTCGATGATGATTAAATATTTGATGCTCACTGCAATTAAAGTTCATGTAAAGCAAATTATCATGAAATTTCGTGCGATTCTAAAAACAGAATGTTACCGACTAAAAAATCATCTTCCAGTAATTTTCCGGAGCTGAGTTAGGTTGCATTCTCATTGCGAAGATAATTTTTATATTTTCCTTCTTCATCACAAATCGCTAATGAGTATGCGATATCGTCTATTACAATCGGTTCCTGAAAAGAAACAGTTTGAATATCACCACCCACATAGTTTTGAAGTTCTTCTAATGTGAACTCACCGTTGGCTGATTGAGATGTAAGCTTTTCTGTATCGTTATTAGCTTTTATAAATATTGCAGTCGTCCGCATAGCGATAAAACGAGTGTCCTCGTCGCTCCAGCTCTTTGTCCAACTCATCTAACAAGTTAAAAGAACAATTATTATTAATAACTTGTAAAATAAATGAGTCCCAGGCAAAAAATACGCTAGAAAATATCGAAAAATAAAATTTAAAAAAGAGTTAACCCTATTTAGTTCGAAAGTATCAACTCTAAAAAGAATTAGTGGCAGAGTAGCTATGGTTATAAACTCAGAAAAAAATCTGCCAATGATATAATCAAGAAAAAACAAGCTCGTAGTTCAAATAGATAATCAATATTAACTAGCGTAATTGAGCTTCAGACACAACAAGCAACAAAAACAAAAAAGCCCAATTTTACATGGGCTTACGTCGTTATTTTGCTAGTCAATGCCAGCTAATTCTTATTGAGGGATTATTCCCATTCGATCGTTGCTGGTGGCTTACCGCTGATATCATACACGACCCTTGAAATCCCATCGACCTCATTGATAATGCGGTTTGAAACACGGCCTAAGAAATCATATGGTAAATGAGCCCAGTGAGCGGTCATAAAGTCGATTGTCTCAACTGCACGTAAAGAAACAACCCAATCGTATTTACGACCATCACCCATCACACCAACAGAACGCACAGGCAGGAATACCGTAAATGCTTGGCTAACCTTGTGATAAAGCTCTGCTTTGTGTAGCTCTTCAATAAAGATAGCATCGGCACGACGCAGAAGATCACAATACTCTTTTTTCACTTCACCTAAAACACGTACGCCGAGGCCTGGACCTGGGAATGGGTGACGATATAGCATGTCGTATGGCAAGCCAAGTTCAAGACCAATTTTACGAACTTCATCTTTGAACAGCTCTTTCAATGGCTCAACTAGGCCTAACTTCATATCTTCTGGTAACCCACCGACGTTATGGTGAGATTTAATGACATGCGCTTTACCTGTCGCTGACGCCGCAGATTCAATAATATCTGGATAGATAGTACCTTGTGCCAACCATTTAACTTGCGTTTGTTTTGAAGCTTCTTCATCAAACACATCGATAAATACATGACCAATCGCTTTACGTTTTGCTTCAGGGTCGTGAATACCTGCTAATGCACTCAGGAAACGATCTTCTGCTTTCACATGGATAATGTTTAGGTCAAATTTACCTGCAAACATCTCCATCACTTGATCAGCTTCGTTTAAACGCAACAAGCCGTTATCAACAAATACACACGTGAGTCGTTTACCAATCGCACGGTTTAACAACAAAGCGGTTACAGAAGAATCGACACCGCCAGACAGTGCTAAAATCACATGATCATCGCCAATCTGCTCTTTGAGGCGTGCTACAGTATCATCAATAATCGCCGCTGGCGTCCACAGAGCTTCACATTGGCAAATATCCTGCACAAAGCGCTTCAGAATATTGAGGCCTTGGTAAGTGTGTGTTACTTCTGGGTGGAATTGAACACCATAGAATTTTTTCTCTTCATTTGCCATGATTGCAAATGGGCAGTTTGGTGTACTTGCGATAGTTTTAAAATCCGCGGGGATCGCAGTCACTTTATCGCCATGGCTCATCCAGACATCCAGCACTGGCGTACCATTTTCGTTGAGTGAGTCTTGAATATCACGGAACAAATCGCATTGCTCAGTGATTTCAACTTTTGCGTAACCAAATTCACGCTCACCAGAAACCTCGACGGCACCACCAAGTTGCATTGACATGGTTTGCATGCCATAGCAGATACCTAAAACGGGTATACCTGCATTAAATACATACTCAGGAGCACGTGGGCTATCATTTTCTGTGGTGCTTTCTGGGCCACCAGAAAGGATGATACCGTTTGGATTGAATTCACGGATTTGCTCTTCTGAAACGTCCCACGCCCAGAGTTCACAATAAACGCCAATTTCACGAACACGGCGAGCAATCAGTTGTGAGTACTGTGAGCCGAAATCAAGGATAAGAATGCG
Organism: Providencia sp. PROV119; assembly: GCF_028482435.1. NCBI lineage: Bacteria > Pseudomonadati > Pseudomonadota > Gammaproteobacteria > Enterobacterales > Morganellaceae > Providencia > Providencia sp. PROV119. The sequence goes on along the minus strand of NZ_JAMPQL010000003.1, from coordinate 230,453 downwards.
ATGCTTATGGATATTTGTTGTCATTTGAGGAGAATTCCAAAAATTCAAGTCAAAAATAGAAAATTGGTAGCTCCGTAATTAACTACGGAGCTACCCTGAATCATTATCTGTTATTGTCCCAGACGGTAGTTCGGGGACTCTTTAGTGATGGTTACATCATGTACGTGGCTTTCTTGGATACCCGCACCACTAATACGGACAAACTCGGCTTTAGTACGAAGATCATCAATAGTACCACAACCTGTCAGCCCCATACAGGAACGTAATCCACCCATTTGTTGATGGATGATATCTTTTAGACGGCCTTTATAAGCAACACGCCCTTCAATCCCTTCTGGAACTAATTTGTCAGCCGCATTATCAGACTGGAAGTAACGGTCTGAAGAGCCTTTAGACATTGCGCCTAATGAGCCCATGCCTCGATAGGCTTTATAGCTACGTCCTTGGAAAAGGATAGTTTCACCCGGAGATTCTTCTGTTCCTGCAAACATGGAGCCAACCATTACACAGGCTGCCCCTGCGGCAATCGCCTTAGAAATATCGCCAGAAAAACGAATACCGCCATCGGCAATTACAGGGATACCTGTTCCTTCTAATGCCTCGACAGCATCAGCAATTGCCGTAATTTGCGGTACACCGACCCCCGTCACAATGCGCGTAGTACAAATAGAACCAGGGCCGATACCCACTTTAACGGCACTCACACCCGCTTCCGCTAGTGCTTTTGCACCTTCAGCCGTTGCGACGTTACCACCGATAATCGGTAAGTCTGGGTATTTTTTGCGTGTTTCACGAATACGTTGCAATACACCTTCAGAGTGACCGTGTGAAGAGTCGATCAATAATACGTCGATTCCCGCAGCCACCAGCGCATCAACACGTTCTTCGTTGCCCGCGCCAGCACCAACTGCCGCACCAACACGCAGACGACCTTGTTCGTCTTTACAAGCATTTGGTTTACGTTCTGCTTTTTGGAAATCTTTAACTGTGATCATGCCTAACAGGTGGAAGTTATCATCGATCACTAGGGCTTTTTCAACGCGTTTTTCGTGCATTTTTTGCAGTACAACTTCGCGAGCTTCGCCCTCTTTTACCGTAACGAGACGCTCTTTCGGTGTCATTACCGCAGTGACAGGCTGATCCAGATCGGTAACAAAACGAACGTCACGACCTGTAATGATCCCCACAAGCGATTTATCCGCAGCCACAACAGGATAACCAGCAAAACCATTACGTTCTGCCATTTCTTGAACTTCGCGGATCGTTGTCTCAGGGGTAACGGTAACCGGATCAGTTACAACCCCACTTTCATGTTTTTTCACGCGACGAACTTCTTCCGCTTGGCGCTCAATAGACATGTTTTTGTGGATAAAACCAAGGCCACCCTCTTGAGCCAGTGCAATCGCAAGATCAGATTCAGTCACTGTATCCATCGCTGCAGAAAGCATAGGAATATTCAGGCGGATAGTTGCAGTCAGTTGGGTTGATAGATCGGCCGTGTTTGGTAATACGGTTGAGTGTGCAGGAACGAGCAATACGTCGTCGAAAGTTAGAGCTTCTTTTTTTATGCGTAACATAGGCAATATCTCACCAGGCAGCGTTATGGAAAGGTATAAAATATTGCCGCGGCATTATACACACCGAAACCGATTGCCTCCAGTCCTTTTTTGAAAAAAAACTTGATAACTCCTCTGACTAGGTTAGTATCAACCAATTAAGTCATTGTTTTAGAATTTGATCTAGCTCACATGTCGACTCAACAAAATAGTGGAATTTATTCTGTCAGCAAACTCAATCAAGCTGTCCGTGAACTTCTAGACCGCCAAATGGGTAAAATATGGCTGACAGCCGAAATATCAAACTTTTCGCAACCTAGCTCTGGTCATTGGTATCTCACATTAAAAGATGACAAAGCTCAGGTTCGTGCGGCTATGTTTCGCGGACAAAATGCACGCGTCACATTTCGTCCACAAAATGGTCAACAAGTTTTAGTACGGGCAAGTGTCACACTTTATGAGCCTCGTGGTGACTATCAAATTATCATTGAAAGCATGCAACCGGCTGGCGAAGGTCTGCTACAGCAGCGTTTTGAGTTACTCAAACAAATGCTAGGCGCAGAAGGCTTATTTGATGTAACACATAAGCAGCCCTTACCCTCCCCTGCAAAACGCATTGGTGTTATTACCTCAGCAACAGGCGCTGCATTACACGACATTCTGCATATTTTACGTCGCCGTGACCCATCACTCCCAGTTGTGATCTACCCAACAGCCGTTCAAGGAGATCAAGCTCCTGCACAAATTGCCCGAGCGATTGAGTTAGCCAATAAACGAGGTGAGTGTGATGTACTGATTGTGGGGCGTGGTGGTGGCTCATTAGAAGATTTATGGGCGTTTAATGAAGAAATTGTCGCTAGAGCTATTTTTGCTAGCCGATTACCTATTGTTAGTGCGGTAGGTCATGAAACGGATATCACGATCGCCGATTTTGTGGCCGATGTTCGCGCTCCGACGCCTTCGGCTGCCGCTGAATTGGTTAGCCGTAACCAAGTGGAATTAATTCGCCAATTACATTCTGCTCAACAGCGTCTTGAAATGGCGATGGATTATTACCTTGCAGGGCAGCAGCAACGTTTTAGTCGTTTACAGCATCGCTTACAGCAACAACATCCACAACTCCGTTTAGCAAGGCAACAACATCAATTGAGCCTGCTTAATCAGAAACTGACCCAAACTATCACAAGGCGGTTGCAAACCGCTCAGCTACGTCATGACCAATTGCAACGTCGGCTGTCACAACAAGACTTGCGGCCTCAACTACAACGGCAACATCGGTCGCTACAACAGACACAATACCATTTACAGAATATGATGACCGAGTTACTGAATAGCTATAAGCAGCGTTTTGCGGTCGCTTGTTCAAAAATGGAAACGGTCAGCCCACTGGCTACATTGGCTCGTGGCTTTAGTATTAGTGAAACCTCTGACGGTGCAGTATTGAAAAAAACCTCTCAGGTGAAATTAGGCCAAAAGCTTAAAACACGCCTAAATGATGGGTGGGTAGAAAGTGAAGTCACTGATATCACTAAAATGAATATGAAACGTGCACCTCGTTCTGTTTTAAAATAGGCATAAAGGGTATCAACACGTTGATACCCTGATATTGATTACGAGTTAGAAGCGAACGACACCACCTAGCATATATGAACGCCCTCTTGCCGTTGCGTTATTATTACCACGCACTTCCATAATGGCCGTCGAATTTGAACGGTTCAAGGCGTCAGAATAAACCTCATTGGTCACATTATTCACTGTAAACATCAATGTGACATTTTTATTGATTTCATAATCAGCATACAAGTCAATAACTGTCGGTTGCCTTTCATATTTATCTTTCAATGCATCACCATTATTATCAACTAATGATTCAACGCCAATACGCTTTGCTGGCCCTGTAACGGTAATGACTGAGCCTAATGTCAACTTTTCATCTAATAACCGAACACCTGTATCTAGCGTCAAATAATAGTCTGGTAACTCAGTAAAATCCCCCGCACTAAAATCAGCAACGCTGGCTATCGAATTAGGCTGGTCACCCGTCTCTTTGGTATAAGATAATGTTGAATAAAAAACGCCTGCATCATAATTAGCTTGTAATTCATAACCCCGTAAGTTGACCTCGCGTGGATCGTTCATATAGATATAACTTTTCTGCATAAAATCCGGGAACTCTTTATCCCAGACACTTTCATTCATCAAACACCATGTAAATTCAGCGTATGATCTTGGTCGACACAACAAATAAGGCTTACTGGTAATATAATCCTTAATTCTAGTATGGAACCAAAGCGCTTTCATCGTGAATTGGTCATCTTGCACGATGAGATCAGGTCTCATGCTGTTGAAACCAATTTGCCATGTTTGTGCTTTTTCTCCTTTTAAGAATGGGTTCATTGAGTTACCGCCATTCTGAGAGAAAAATACCTCTTGGGAATTTGGTGCACGCATTGAGTGTGCGTAACTTACAAAAGGTTGAAATTCAGGAATGATTTCTGCCGAAAGCAATACCCCCGGGTTGAAGCCTCCCTCTTTTAAGTTTATTGATGCGTCGCCTTGAGGGAAACATTTAACGTCATCATCGCAAGCGGGTTTAAACCCTTTTAGCTTGTAATGTGCATAATTCAGATTAAAAGTGGCTGAGTAAATATCATATTTAGCATTGAATTGCGTATACAAACTCATTAAGTCTAATGTGCCACTGGGTGAGAACTGGTTATAAATGATTGTATTTTGGTCAGATACCGAACTTACTTTACGTTCATATTTATTTTTTAACAGCTTAGAACCTATTTTCCATTCATAGTCCGTCTCCCCATAAGAAAAACGACTCGTATTGGCAAGATTGATCCCATCTGCATTATTTTTGGATTCACCTTGACGTAATGCCCAACCCAATGAATCCCCTTCAAATGTCTGCTTACTCTCTCCATGACTAATAATAAGCTCAGTATCAATTAACTCATTAAGTGGCGTATATTTATATTTAAGATAATAATCCTCGCTATTTATTTTACGGCGAGTTAATTTATTTTGATAAAAACGCCCACTAAATTCTAATTCATGGCTATCATCAGGTTTATATTTCAATTTGGTGAGTTGCGATTGGGGTTTTTGTTTAAAAGTATGATCAGTGGCAAAATCATCACTATCATAACCTGCTCCATTTTTATAATTCGCGGGGATATTATGACCACTGACTGCAATTAAGCCACCTAAATATCCATCATTGGTATTAACTGGCGTTTTCCCTGCAACGGCAACCATGCCATTATAGCCTAATCCATTATCCCCCCAACGGGCTTTGCTTCTTAAGCCATATAAGTTGTCATCAAAAATCACATCGTCAATACCGATAGTTCTAAAATTAGCGCTACCTACAAGTGCATTGACACTCTCTCCACCATTTAACTGCCCTTTTTCAACTTCAACTTTAACAATAAAATTGGGATCAATTAATGCCCCAAAATCATTATTTGGTTGTTGACCATGGGTGTAGTTACTCGGTGAAATGCCATAATATGTTTGGCTAATACCATCCACCATCATATTAACACGACCAAATCCACTCAAACCGCGGATATTGACATTGACTGTACCTTGGCTCGCGTCCATTTGGGTGTAAGTTCCCGGCATAGTACGAATAATTTTATCTAATCCTTCCAGTTTATTTTGCGTACCTACTGCACTAAATGCCCCAGGCTTTTCCAAGGCTTTAACTAATGGCGTTTGTTTCTCAGTACCTGAAATTTTTAATTTACTAAATTGTACGATATCTTTATTTTGTTGTTGCTGTGTATCTTCTGCAAAAGCAATACTATGAAGCCCAGCACATAATAAGCTGGCTCCTACTATTTTTAATTTATTATTCATTAAACCATTCCTGTAAACGCGCTAATTAAACATGCGCTCACATGCATCCAAATAAAATTTAATGCTTTAATTTTGCTATGCAACTGTTCGGCTATCGTTAAGAAACAATAGCCGAACCATTTTACAATAATTAGTTATTAGTATATTCGTTTTTCAATTGTGGAAAATAATGTTTTTTATCTTCCAGCATTAAAATAAAGCTGTAATCTAGGGCAATATCATCCAATGCATTATAGCGGCCTGATTTACCACCATGCCCTGCATTCATATTTGTCTCTAACAATAATAATGAATCTCCTTGTTTATATTCACGCAATTTTGCCACCCATTTTGCCGGCTCCCAATATTGCACTTGAGAATCATGTAAGCCCGTTGTCACTAACATATGAGGGTATTTTTGTTTTTTGACATTATCATAAGGGCTATAGGCCTTAATACGCCAATATGCCTCTTCATTTTCAGGATTACCCCATTCGTCATATTCACCGGTGGTCAATGGAATTGATGGATCTAACATTGTCGTCACCACATCAACGAATGGAACAGAAGCGACAACCCCTTCATACAGTTCAGGCGCCATATTCACTACGGCTCCCATTAACAGTCCACCTGCACTTCCTCCCATGGCATAGACATGGCCTTGTTTTCCATAACCCTGATTTATCAGTGCATTTGTCACGTCAACAAAGTCAGTGAATGAGTTCATTTTATTCACTGTTTTCCCTTGTAGATACCACCGTTTACCCAGTTCACCACCACCGCGAATATGGGCAATCGCGTACACAAAGCCTCTATCTAGCAGTGACAGACGTGAAGAGCTGAATGAGGGATCAATGCTGTAACCATACGCACCGTAGCCATAGACTAATAATGGATTTTGCCCCTCTTTAAATAAATCTTTTCGGTAAACTAATGAAACAGGAACTTTCACACCATCTTGTGCCGTCACCCACAAACGTTCACTTTGATATTTGGATTTATCAAAATCTTTCACTTCTTGCTGTTTTAATAACTGCCTTTCTTGTGTCTGCATATTAATTTCATACACAGAAGAAGGTGTCGTCATTGATGAATAGCCATAGCGCAACTTATCGGTATCAGACTCTGGGTTGTTATCAATCCATGCCATATAAGCGGGATCATCAAAACGGACATAATTTTCAGCTTTGGTTTGCCAATTAATTTGACGGAGATTAACCAAACCGTTTTGCCGCTCTTCCAGTACTAACCATTGGTTAAATAGCTCAAAATCTTCCAAATCCACATCATCACGTGGAGCGACTAAAGTCTCCCAATCGCTTTTGCCATCATGACTTGTGATATACAGACCAAACAATGGGTGTTGATGGTTCGAACGAATATAAAATTGACCGCGAAAATGATCAGGATAATATTCAACGCCCGTTTTACGAGGTTGGAAAACGTTAGCCTCATTATGTGGCTTGTTTGCATCAATTAAGCGATATTCCGACGTCTCAGTACTTGTGATTCCAATAAAAATATAATCTTTGGAAGTTGATTTAGAGATGCTGACATAAAAAGTATCATCTTTTTCTTCATACATCATGACATCTTGATGCTGTTGTTCACCGATTTGGTGGCGGAACACTTGATATGGCAACAAGGTTTGTAGGTCTTTATTTACATAAAATAAAGTGTTGCTATCATTGGCCCAAACAATATTGCCCGATGTATTCGTTAACTCATCATTTTTCCACGCTTGGCTGTCTAATGAACGGAAAGAGACCGCATAGTTATTACGACCCTCTCTATCTTCCGCAATCGCCACGATTTTATTGTCTGGTGAAACGGTAAGCGCACCTAAACGGTAGTACTCGCTCCCCTCCGCTCGTTGATTACCATCAACCAGTGTTTGCCACTCTCCTTCGCTATTCACAGGTCTGCGTTCATAAATAGGATAGTTTTTACCTGCTTCAAATCGGCTACGATAGGTATAGCCATTAAAGTCATAAGGTACAGACTCATCATCTTGTTTCATGCGTGAAAGTAATTCATCATAAATCTGTTTTTTTAATGGCTGGCCCAACGCCAGTTGCTGTTGACTATAGGCATTTTCTTTTTCTAAATAATCAATAACTTCTTGTGATTTTCTATGGTCGTCTCTCATCCAATAGTAGTTATCGACACGCACATCACCGTGTGTCGTCATTGTATATGGCTGCTTTTTCGCTTTTGGTGCTGACATCTGTTCCTCCGCAAGGGCATGCCCTGCATGTAGTCCAATAAATGCTATTAGACAGAATTTAGCGATTCGAGTGGATACTGACAATAAATCTGTTCTTATAATCATTCTGTTACCCTGATTAACCGTTAGTTTTCAAGTGTGAAGTCTATTGGCATTCTTACCGTAACTTTGCCATTCCTAAGCATTTCGGCTGGAGGGATGGGAAGTGGTTGTGCTCGAGAAAGGACTTTTTCGGCTTCCCTATCAAGAGAGCGAGTTCCTGACCCTTTAATCAGTGAGCTTTTAATAACATAGCCCTGCGCATCAACGTCAAATTCAACCACAGGAATTCCTGTGCGGTTACGTCGCCGAGCATCATCAGGGTAGCGTTTAAATTTATTCAATTGGCCGAGAACGAGAGCCTGCCACGCTTTTTCTGCATCCAGTTGCGATTGTGATTGACTATTGAAATCAGCCGCAATCTTATTGCTCTGTTTCAATGCAGCAGCATCACTAGTCACAGGCGCTGAATTTGATTTTGAGTTATCACTTTCAAGCTTTTTAATAGGCTTTTTAGGCGGTTCTTTCTTCTCTTTTTTAGGCGTCGGTTGCGGCTTTTTCTTTTCGGTTTTGGTTACTAACAGTTCAGCATTTTCATTTACGGGTGCGGTAGGTAGCTCAGACTGCTCAGGTTCAGCTTCTTGGGCTTTACTTGCCACAGAGACCTCCTGCACTTGGCCGATATTCACTTCTGTGACCTGTTTAGCTTCCGCTTCCATGGAAACTTCCACCACAACGGATGGTGGTGGCACGGGATTATCCCACTGTTGATCGTCAGAGCTGCGTAAAAAAAGTCCAATAACTAAAAAATGTAATGCAATTGCAACAATAACCGCACTACCCATTTTCATACTTTGGTTCTGGTAGTGCTCAAATGTAATCGTACTCATTTTAATCTTATTTGCTGTGCCAAAAACTCAAATGATAATCAATTACATATGCAAATGAAAACTATTTTTATTCAAATTTGTTTCATTATCACAATTACATTACAAATAATTATAAAATGATTATTTTTCAACCGCTTGATTTACACTAGGCGTATACCAAACATAATCCGCATGAAGATTATCGATAGCATTCCCTTTTTCTGAAATAATCAGCACAGTAAATTCAGCATCAGGAGCCAGATCTTGCACATGTAACGGTACACCAATAGCTCGTGTCGCATGATACCCCCCCACAAACAACAAGGCTGGGGTTGGTGCTTGTAACAGTGATTTAGCCATACGACGATCACGCATTTGTTGAATAACCGTCATCTTTTCAACCTGCTCCGGTGTTAATTTGCCGTCATGAGAGGTTTCAATCGTCTTACTGATCAACTCCTGCACGACAGGTTGAGTCGAATATACGCCATTTAATACTGGTGGATTTTTGTATGCTTCCTTGACCTCTTCCTTATTCAAATTTGCTGAAAGTAGTGGGTACGGGGCTTTTAATAGTTGTTTAGTCAACTCGCCATACTGCTCCCACGGCCATCCACTATTCCATTTAATCGACGACTGCAATTTTTCATCGCGAATATACGGATCTCCCTGCATTTGTGCTTTCACTGAGTTAATACTTTTTTGCTGATCTGGTTGGAGCATTTCAAGTAACACTGAGCCTTGTGGACGCGTTTTGTGCATCTCTTGAGCCAGCCACTGCTCTATTTGGTGATGATACATATTGTCGTGTTTTTCACCGACAATAACGCGAGATGATTGAGATAACTGCTCAATAAGCTGTTGAGGTGTAATGGATTGACCTGATTGTAAGTCAATGATTTGCCCTTGTCCGGTAAGCTGACTATCTAGCTCTACCGGCTTTTGTTCTATTTGCTGTGCACAACCCGCAACCAACAATAGCGCCATTGCGATAAGGGAGGACTTTGCCTTCAATGTTACTGATATCATTATCTTTTCCATCTATTGAGTACAGGATTACCCAAAATACAGATAATGAGAATGATTTTCAATTAAAAAGGCCTCTAAATATTAAAATTTAGAGGCCTTTAGATATTAAGTTAAATTATAGTGGATGTGTTTGTGCTTCAACAGCAGCCAATGCCACCATATTAACAATACGACGTACAGAAGCTATCGCGGTGAGGATGTGTACAGGTTTTGAAACCCCCATTAACACCGGACCTACCGTCACACCATCAGAGCTTGTTACACGTAATAAGTTATAGCTAATACGTGCCGCTTCCATATTTGGCATGATCAACAAGTTTGCTGACCCTTTTAGTGGGCTATCAGGCATGACATCTTTACGGATAGATTCAATCAATGCAGCATCGGCATGCATTTCGCCATCGATTTCAAGATGCGGCGCTTGAGCCTTGACCAGCGCTAATGTATCACGCATTTTTTGTGCGGATGCACAATCAGAAGAGCCGAAACTGGAACGGGATAACAGTGCCACTTTCGGTTCAATACCAAAACGGCGCACCGTATCGGCTGCCATTAAGGTAATTTCCGCTAGCTCTTCTGGTGTTGGATCTTCGTTCACATAGGTATCGGCAACAAACGTGTTACCCGTTGGTAATAATAGTGCGTTCATCGCCCCTGCTGCATGAGCGCCTTCACGGAAACCGAACAGATTTTTTACTATGCTATAGTGTTCGCTGTAACTACCAACGGTTCCACAGATCATACCATCCGCTTCACCACGAAGTACCATGATACCGCCGATTAAAGTCGGGTTACCAATCACCGCACGACGTGCCATCTCTTGTGAAACACCACGGCGTTTCATGATTTGGTAATATTCTTGCCAGTACTCTTTGAAACGTGGATCGTTTTCATTGTTAACCACTTCAAAATCTTTCCCTAGCTCAATATGCAGGCCAAGTTTTTGAATACGTTTCTCAATCACACTTGGGCGTCCAACTAGAATTGGGAATGCTAAGCCAAGGGAAACCAACTCTTGTGTCGCATGTAATACGCGCTCTTCTTCCCCTTCTGCCAAAACAATACGTTTTTTCTCTTTTTTGGCTTGTGAAAAGATAGGCTTCATAAACAAGTTTGTTTTATAGACAAACTGGTTCAGTTTTTCGATATAAGCATCAAAGTCTGCAATTGGACGTGTAGCAACCCCTGAATCCATCGCCGCTTTTGCCACTGCTGGCGCAATTTTAACTATCAAACGTGGATCAAAAGGCTTCGGAATAATGTATTCAGGGCCGAAGAATAAGTCTTGGTTGCCATAAGCAGAAGCAACTTCCTCACTCTGCTCTGCCAACGCTAAATCAGCAATCGCATAAACACAAGCGAGTTTCATCTCTTCGTTGATGGTCGTTGCGCCAACATCCAACGCGCCACGGAAGATGAACGGGAAACACAATACGTTGTTCACTTGGTTAGGATAATCAGAGCGGCCTGTACAAATAATGGCATCTGGACGTACTTCTTTTGCTAATGGCGGTAGAATTTCAGGTTCAGGGTTAGCAAGCGCTAAAATAAGCGGGTCTTTCGCCATGGTTTTCACCATGTCTTGGGTCAGCACACCAGGACCAGAACAACCTAAGAAAATATCTGCATTTGGGATCACATCCGCAAGGGTTCTTGCGCCATTATCTTCAATGGCATAGGCGGCTTTTGTGACATCCATTTTTTCATCACGGCCTTTATAAATCACCCCTTTGGAGTCGCAGACTGTGATATTTTCGTGTTTTAAGCCTAGTGCAACAAGCAGGTTCATACATGCAATTGACGCTGCACCTGCACCTGAAACGACTAGGCGAACATCACCGATATCTTTTTTAACAATACGAAGGCCGTTGATCACCGCCGCCGTACAAATAATTGCGGTTCCGTGCTGATCATCATGGAACACAGGGATATTCATTCTTTCGCGCAGCTTCTGCTCAATATAAAAACATTCAGGCGCTTTAATATCTTCTAGGTTGATACCCCCAAAAGTTGGCTCAAGAGAAGCAATAATATCAACAAGTTTATCGGGATCGGTTTCATCAACTTCGATGTCAAACACATCAATGCCAGAAAACTTCTTAAATAGCACCCCTTTCCCTTCCATAACGGGTTTACCCGCCAAGGCCCCAATATTACCTAATCCCAAAACCGCTGTACCGTTTGAGATCACACCGACAAGGTTCCCTTTCGCGGTATAACGATACGCTGATAGTGGCTCTGAGGCGATTTCAAGACATGGAACCGCAACCCCTGGTGAGTATGCAAGAGCCAAATCGCGTTGAGTCGTTAATGGTTTAGTCGGTGTTACAGTTATTTTTCCTGGATGAGGAAACTCATGAAAATCAAGAGCACTTTGTTTTAATTTATCATCCATCATCAAGTCCTTTCAAAGTAGGTAGGGTAAAAGCAGTAAACAGTATAAACAGTTCAGACAAGCAAATCATGATCTTGATGACAATTTCCAGAAAATTCTTTCGGTTACATCAGTTAGTAATACGAGTTAGCCTAAAATATCACCTCAAACTCTCACCCAACCAATATACTTGAAGGCCAATTATATATTATAGATATAATTACTTTTGATAATTTTAATCATATAAAAATCGAGTTATTATTTTTTTGGTTTTCTATTTCGGGGTTCTGAATATTAATTATATAAATTAATAATTAAATACAATGAGCATTAAAAAATAGTAATAAAGGCGAAAATTGAAGGCTATAACATATTTAATGTAATGGCGTGTTTGCTATTAAGCTGCCCTCTTTTATTATTGTCAGGCATAAAAAGGAATCTACTATGTCTTCCCAAACCGTTATGATTATTGATGAACATCCTATTTATCGCTATGGTTTACGGCACCTTATCGACTCAGATGCATATTTCACTGTCGCAGCTGAATGCTGTAATTGCTCTGAAGCACTTGATATTGCTGACAAACTACAACCTGACATAATACTAACTGATATCAATATTTATGGTACTAAAACATTCGAAACAATTCGCTTATTACGTAAACGCTGCCTTAAGTCGTATTTATTAGTTTTATCATTTTCAGCTTTAAAAACAGATATTTACAATGCTATTGATGCAGGCGCACAAGGCTATCTGCTTAAAAATAGTGAACTTGATATGCTGATGAATAGCATGCGAAAAGCAGCGGCTGGGCACCATGTATTTAGCGAAAAAGTCTATCAATATCTCGTTAATCGCCATAAAATTAATGACCCATTATCATCATTAACGCGCAGAGAATGCGAAATATTGCATGAAATGGCGGCTGGATTAAAAAATAGGGAAATTTCCCAATTACTTTTTATTTCAGAAGAAACAGTAAAAGTGCACATCCGTAATTTACTTAAAAAACTAAATGTACGCTCCCGATTAGAAGCAAGTCTAATATACATGAGAGCAAAATAATATATTTACTATAATTAATTTATTATGAAATAATTTAATTAACTATTAATTTAATCATTAGATTAACTTTTCTTTCCCACAGAAAGCTAGATCCTGAATAGATTTTCGCGCATTATGTAGGGCTAACAGTAAATCATCAAAGGAAAATTTTATGTCAAACAGCACTTCTTCCCCTTACATTATGTATGGTATTAAAAATTGTGACACGATCAAAAAGGCGCGTCGTTACTTGGAAGATAATGGCATTAATTATCAATTTCATGATTACCGTGTTGAGGGGATTGATGATGCCTTATTATCGACATTCATCGCTCAGCTCGGTTGGGAAGTTTTAGTTAATAAAAGAGGCACAACTTGGCGTAAACTCAGTGATGCTGAAAAAAATGCCGTTGTTGATGCTGAAAGCGCCAAAAAAGTGTTATTGGCTGAACCTGCGATGATCAAGCGCCCAATTCTCGTTTCAGCAGACAACCGCTATCTTGTCGGTTTTTCCGCTGATGAATATCAACAATTTACTCAATAAGCCGGAGCGCAGTGATGGATTGTCCTGTTATACAACTCGCTCAAGAGCTCATCTCTCGCCCATCAATTAGCCCTGATGACCAAGGGTGTCAGGCATTATTAATTGAACGACTCGAAAAAGTAGGGTTCACCGTTGAAAAAATGTTATTTGATGATACGGCTAATTTCTGGGCTTATCGAGGTGCCGACGGCGAGACCTTAGCATTTGCAGGCCATACGGATGTCGTTCCCGCTGGGGATGAGACAAAATGGCAAACGCCCCCTTTCATACCAACCATTATCAACCAACACCTTTATGGTCGTGGTGCAGCGGATATGAAAGGCTCCGTTGCAGCTATGGTCGTCGCTGCCGAGCGTTTTGTACAAAAACATCCCGATCATCGTGGTCGGTTAGCCTTTTTAATCACGTCCGATGAAGAGGCAAAGGCGACAAATGGTACGGTTAAGGTCGTTGAAACGTTGATGCAACGTAATGAGCGGTTAGATTACTGTTTAGTGGGTGAGCCTTCTAGCCAAACTCAACTCGGTGATATCGTTAAAAATGGCCGCCGAGGCTCTATCACGGCGAATTTAACGATTTTAGGCACGCAAGGGCATGTCGCATACCCACACCTTGCCGATAACCCAGTACATCGAGCGACAAATTTTTTACAAGAACTTGTATCAACACAGTGGGATCAAGGTAATGAATTTTTCCCCGCGACCAGTATGCAGATCGCCAATCTTCATGCGGGTACTGGTGCGACAAATGTTATTCCGGGTGAGTTTTTCGTTCAGTTTAATTTCCGATTTAGCACAGAATTAACCGACAAAATCATCCGTGAGCGTGTTGAAGAGATGCTAGCACGACATCAATTACGCTATGAAATTGAATGGAAGCTTTCGGGCCAGCCTTTCTTAACCCGTACAGGGAAATTAGTCGACGCCACCGTGCAAGCTATTCATGAATTCACGGGGCGCACTACAGAGCTCTCAACGAGTGGTGGGACATCTGATGGGCGTTTTATTGCTCAAATGGGGGCACAGGTCATTGAATTAGGGCCACTCAATGCCACTATTCATAAAGTTGACGAGTGTGTCAGTGTACATGACCTACAGCAACTGGCACGGATTTATGAACGCATAATGGAGCTACTGTTACTATGATGACCATCGCCATGCTCACCGGCCGTTCAACCGACCATCTCGTGACATTAGGCGGTAATCACCGCCTACAATTTAATGCGACAAAAGCATTTTTGTCCATGCAACAAGCGGCGGCGAAGGCTGGCTTCAAGCTCCAATCCGCCAGTGCATTCCGTGATTTTTCACGTCAGCAACTGATTTGGAATGAGAAGTTTACCGGAAAGCGCCCCGTTCTTGATAAACAAAGTAATCCGCTAGATATTAGCGTATTAAGCGAAGGCGAATTATGTGAAGCTATTTTGCATTGGTCCGCCCTGCCGGGCGCAAGCCGCCACCATTGGGGCACGGAAATTGACGTCTATGACCCATTGCGTCTCCCTGAAGGGCAATCACTGCAACTTGAGCCATGGGAATACGAACAAGGCGGCTATTTTGCTGAGCTGAATCAGTGGTTAAGTGACAATATGGCCACATATGACTTCTACCGCCCTTTCACCGCTAAAAATGCAGGTGTTGCCTATGAACCTTGGCATATTAGCTATTGGCCCTTATCCCATGACGCTGAGCAACTGTTGACCCCTCAAGTGGTTCAATCTGTTTTACAAGAAGAAGTTATCTTGGGTAAAGATTGGCTATTAGCGAATCTAGAATATGTTTTTAATCGCTACATTAAAATTCCAGAATAGCCTCAAAAAGCGCCAAATCTCTTGGCGCTTTTTCATTTAACACCATCATACTTTATTATCATTCGGTACAGGTTTATCTATCACCGGTAATCGATACATAAAAATCACTAGCCAGCATAACAGGACAAATAGACCTAACTTTAACCACCAAAAGTTCACAACCCAAATTGAAATCGTAAACGTAACTAATATCACGGCTATCGCTTTAGGTTTAGCGCCTTTTGGCAAACCTTTATACGTTTGCCAATGTCGGATATAGCCACCAAACCATGAACGATAAAGTAACCAGTGATGAAAACGCGGCGATGAGCGAGAAAAGCACCATGCCGCCAATAAGAGAAAGGGGGTTGTTGGCAGTACCGGCAATACAACGCCTAAGCATGCTAATATTACCGCGAGCCAACCTATTAGGATCAACAATCCTTTTTTTATATTCAAAATGGCTCTCCCAACGGCTTCAAAAACATGATTAAATAAACCCAATAACTAGGGGATACCCTATCGAAATTCAAATAGTAATGTGATGCCAAATGTGTGCCTGTAAAAGTTTCAACTTTTCATCCACCTTTTTAATCACCTCTTATTAGCAAGCACAAAGGCGACATATGCATTGGTTAGCAGATTATTGGTGGGTGATCCTACTGATTTTAGTTGGCGTCATCTGGAATTCTATCAAAGAGATGATGCGAGTAGATCATAAAAAATTTCTTGATAATAAACCCGAGCTTCCCCCTCATAAAGATAACAATCATCTTTGGGATGATAACGATGATTGGCCTAAAGATAAGAAGGGCTAATTTTTTGCGCTATCGTTTTAACAAGCTCAGGGTGGTCACGTTGCACAACGTCTTTAACTTCTGCCCTTGCTTGTTGTAACCACGCTTTTTGCCCCGTTAATGATAGCTGTTGGCAAATCTCTTCCAAAGATAACTGTAGTTGAAAATAGAAACGCAGCAGCTTCAACCCACCTTCTTGATGCGCTAATAAACGTTGTATCGCCGCACTACTCGCTGCCAACGTACGATGATAAAAGCCAAATCCAACCAGTTCAATCCAATCTTCGGGCGTTAAATGCTGCTTATCACATGTCGGCAAGTGAAATAGCTCAAGGTCACGACGCCAAAAGAGATCCCTTGGCAAGTTGTGTTTGGCTTGCTCACACATGCGTTGTGCTTGTGATGATAGTGGTAAAATCGCCATCGCCGTGTAACATCCACTGCTTGCTTCAAGGTGTTCACCAACACGTACTAATTGATAACCCGCTTGTTGCCAAAAACGTAATAACTCCGGTGTCAGACCAAAACTCACTGATAAAAAATCTTTGCCTTGGTAAACGGCCTGCTGTTTTTGAGCGTCAAGCAGTTGTGAGCCAATTTTTTGTCGGCGATAAGCAGCCTCAACCGCGATCCTCGTTGCACGTAGTGATGACATCTGAGGCGCCTCAGGGAAGTAATAATGAGCAGCAAGGGATTGGGCCACTAAACTCCCCCTAGGGCGGCGGAGACCAGCCCAAATCTGCCAACTTAGTTGGCTATCTAACCCACCTTCTTCAACCATCCATAAGGCTCCAATCAATTGCGTCGCCGATTTGGCCAACATAAATTGCTGGCCACTTGCATCAAGTAACCGACGAAGATCGAGAGGGGATGTTCGATAATGTGCACTGGTGAGTAATCCATAAAAACTTTTCAGTTGTTTAGGATCATCAACTAATTGTTGCTGGCTGATAGGCTCAATTAGCTGTAATGGCGAGTGATCGTTTACACCTTCAGGCTCTTCTAGTAATAATGCCTGATTGAGCCAATGTTCAAGGGGATCATGCTTAGCCCAGCGGATAGGCTCGACTAAATCGAGAGCTGTAAAACCGCCCAATTGCGCACAAAACTTATTGATAAAGCCTCGCCCTGTTCCTTCATAGCCATCCACCGTTGTCGTTAATAAAACACGTGGAAAATAATTGACCAGTTGGCGCAGAATATAACTTGGAATTGCTGCCGCTTCATCAATAATCAACCAGTCAGCTTTTATGTCACCATTCTTCTTACAGTAACGTAATAATTCATCTGGCGCCCAAAAATTGAGCGGCTGACCGGCTGATTTTTCTAGTGTTCGTATCGCGACTTTAGCAGGCGCACAGCACCAGCACTCCCCTTGCCAGTTGCGGATCAACATTCCTGCAAGGGTCGATTTCCCTCGCCCACGGGGAGCGATGATCCCCCAAACACCGTCATTTGCGGATAACAACTGTTCCAGTACATATTGCTGAGCCGGTGTCGCCTCACCCGAAGGTGGTTGCCAATGCTCTTTTTCGGGTAAAAGAGAAAAATGCGCTGGCTTATCTTGTTGCCAAACCAGCACGTCAGATTGCGCCTGTATCAACTGCTGTAAATGATGCACAAAATTAGGCGTGGCGATCATGCCATTTTGCTCATTCCATCGAATACTATCGTTATCCAATGAATACGCCCACTCAGCTTGTGGTGGCGTACATAAAACCAGCAAGCTCCCAGCCTTTAATGCCCCAGCAAGCATAGCGAGAGCCTCGCTATGCAAACCTTCTCTTGCATCAAAGACCCCATGTAAAAACTCTCTGCCTAATAATAAATGTGCATTTTTAACGGGCAATGCCCCCGTTATTGTTGATGAAAGGGCCTGCCAATCACCCGCGATAATTGATTGAATTTCATTTAATTGTTTATCTATCCACAAGCTCTCACCAGAGAGCACCAACAAGCGCCGATGACCACAGTCATTAAGTTGAGCACAGATTTTAGGAAGTGAATAATTCATATACCCGCTAAGATTTACCGATCAATAATGACAAGATCCCTGCTGCGATAAGAGGACCAACAGGAACACCACGGAAGAGTGCTACGCCGATAACCGTGCCAACAAGTAGGCCTGCTACTGTTGAAGGTTGATGTGACATTAACGTAACACCACGGCTTCCCAACCAAGAAACTAACACCCCGATCACAATAGCAAGCAGTGATTTCCAATTTAAAAAGGAACCTAATACATCTTGTGCTGAAATTTTACCACTAGCAATAGGAGCCATCACACCAATAGTTAATATTAATATCCCAATCGTTAACCCATATTTCTCTACCCAAGGAAAGAAATTATTTAAAGGTGTGATCCGCACCACCAGCAAAAATAACATAGCTAATGTCACCGTCATATTATGACTGATGATCCCAAGGCCTGCTAAAACCAGTAAAATTATCAAGGTAGGATCGACTTGACTCATATTGTATTCCCTGTAAAACGTGCTGCTTTTGCTTATAAAATTAGCGAAAGATAAAAAGTACGGCTTATGTTATTGGCTCACCGAATAAGAAGCAAACGTCACGGCATATTATTGCCCGATATATTGTTGAAATAAGATATTTACAGGCTCTCCTCCGATAGCGATCATTTTATTTTTGAAAGATGCGGGTAAATCACCATTCGACTCGGAAGGTAATGTCATTAATTCAGTAATGAACGGGTCTAATCCTGATGGATTATTGGCGACCTTCTGTAAAATAGTATCTAATTTTCGCCAAAATGTAGCGCCTTGAGAATAGAACTCAGCATAAACAGAGCGATCCCCTGCTTTAAATCGCTTATCTAGTTCAATAAAAGTATGTGTCACTGGAGCATTTAATGGCATCATTGCAGATTCAATTGATGAAACAATTTGTGGCTGGCTTTCCATCTGTTTTAATGCTTTCAAAGCATAATATTGGGCAAGGCCTTCCTCAACCCAAGCTGGCTGCGTTGATTTATTTTCCCTTACCATATCAATAAGTTGATGAAATTGCTCATGGGCGATAACAAGTTGGGTTTTTGCATTATTGAGGTTAATGTTTTTATCATCCTTTTTATCAGAATATAAATAGTTAGCCACGAAACTGCGACCACCCGCCGCCCCACCAATAAAGCCATTTTTTTCATTACTGCCGAGCCAAATCACCAACAATGTATTATCACGCTTGTCTTGAGGTGAAATTGATAACGCTTTGGTTAAATACTTTAAGGCTTGTTGGTGATAACCATTTAGCTGATATTGATCGGTTAACGTGACGTTGTCACTAAAATAGCGAACTTTCATATTCGTTAAGTCCACTTGTTGCAATCGAATATCCCCCACTAAATAAAATTCAGGCGCCTTATAATAGGCAGGAACCGACCACGCGCTTGTATTTTCAGCTTTCGCGCCATAGATAGCGATCCCATCGGCAGCACGAATAATCCCTTCTTCATCATTGACTAAGCGCAATAATGACGTAGGCTCAGAAAGCAATATCTGTTTTTTGTTTTGATATTCACTGGTAATGAAAATAGTCGCTTGCTTCGAGGCGTCAACGTGCCCTTTTGCAACTTTATTAGGGAGGACATGCCACGAAACCCGTTCACAACCTATAGGCACAATCCATTCATTTTCGGTATTTTTCTTTAACAACGTACCTTGGCACTGAGGATGGTTAATTTGCGGTTTTAACCCCCACGCTTCCCCTCTCACGATCAATTTTTGTTCCTGCTCGGATTTAGGTAAATCCATGGAGAGCGTTAACATCCCCTCCGTTGATAGATCATCAATGGTATAATGGGTTTTCGCTGACGCATTTATCAACCCGAAAAATAAAAGCGTGGTTATCAATATGGTACGCGTCAAATGGAACACTTTAACCTCTATCTTTAAATGATATTTGGGCAGGTCATACATTAATATAGAGCGACTTCCCACTCTTCAAAAGGAGGGTCAACGTTAAAAGAAGCATCACAGTAACTTCGAATATAATCCGTTGCTCTTTTCTGCGCATGAGTAAAATTCAATACTTCCCCTGCCTCATCAATTTCCAGTGTATTGATAAATATTGCGTACGCTTGTTCAATAGCACTCGGCTCCTCGCCATACAGCGACAAATAATCAATCCCCTCGAGCATGTAATGTGAACCACTTGCCATAAAATAGCTGAAAGTTCTAATCGCCCCACTAACGCTATGGCTGAGCTTCATCTGAGCCTCCTTAAAATGTATTTTGCGCTGAAAAGGTGTTGCAGCTATTGATATCTCCCGTCTCAAACCCTTTTTTAAACCAAAAATAGCGCTGTTGTGAGGTGCCATGCGTAAAACTATCTGGGATCACGCGACCTTGGCTCTGCTGCTGTAATCTGTCGTCACCAATTGCCTGAGCCGCATTCAACGCGGATTGTAAGTCGCCATCGTCTAAGATGCCCTCTTTATCCATATTGTGCCCCCAAACACCCGCAAAACAATCGGCCTGTAATTCAAGTTTCACCGACAGTTTATTGGCTTCTTTTGTACTTACACCTTGCTGTAATTTTCTTACTTGCTGTTCAATGCCTAATAAGTGCTGCACATGATGGCCGATTTCATGAGCCACGACGTACCCTTGCGCAAATTCACCACCAGCCCCTAATTTGGTTTTCATGTCATTATAAAATGACAGGTCGATATAAACTTTATTATCAGCTGGACAATAAAACGGCCCCATAAATGCTTTACCTTGCCCACACGCTGTCGAAGTACCATTGCGATAAATGACTAATTTAGGCTGCTGGTATTGTTTGCCTAGCTTTTTAAATTCCGTTTGCCAAACATCTTCTGTGGAAGCAAGCATCACTGACGTAAAGTCGGCTAACTGTGCCTCTTGTGGGCTAATGGTACGATTTTGGGCTTGTTGCGAAGAGTGATTACCGATAGGCTCTCCGGTAATTAACCCCGTGAGATCAACGCCATAATATCCAGCTACGACAATAACAATCAGAATAACAACGCCACTTTTTCCTCGTAATGGAATTCGTATCCCCCGACCATTGCCTTGAAAACCCCCTGATGAATTTTCTGATCTTCTATCTTCAATATTGTCGCTACGACGACGGTCTTGCCAACGCATAATCACCTCTATAATCAGCAAATAAACGGTTTAGTCACAGTTTAAACTCAAAATCGTTACAATTGACTTAATTATTTTTATTCATACCACGTCATCGCCTGCTTAGCACTCTGAACTAACACAGATGTTCAACATTTTAACCTTATTAATTAAGTGGATATATTGTTTTTTAACTGATTGTTTTTCACTTAACGCAAATTAATCGCAATTCCAATTAAATAAGCGATAGAAAACACTTCGTTACTGATATCTCCTTGATTGTTACTTATAATAATATGAGGTCAATATAAAATTATTATCACTGACGATATCACTGTATTTCGCCGAGTTGACAAATCACCTTATATTCAAGTCGTCATATAATTAGGATCACTCATATGAATGTAGCTTTCCCTCCCGCCTCCAATGCGCGCTATTTTGCCCTGCGATTACGGCCCGGCGAGGATGTTATTCCAACACTGCGTCATTTTATTCAGCAGAACCACTTAAAAGCCGCTTTCATTGCTGGCTGTGTTGGTAGCTTAACTCGCGTTAATTTGCGTTTTGCAGGAAAAGAGACAACCGATCAATTTGTTGGTCGATACGAAATTGTTTCACTTATCGGCACATTAGATAGCGAAGGCGAACATTTGCATTTAGCCATTTCAGATGAAAATGGTCATGTGCAAGGGGGGCATATGATGCTTGACTGTACCGTTAGAACAACGTTAGAGCTTGTTATTGGGGAATTAGAGCATATCACTTTCACTCGTCAATATTGCGAATTATCTGGATATGACGAATTAGCAGTTTCTGAACGCACGCCCCACAACTCCCATTCTTCTGTTCATCGCTAAGGAGCGGTGTATTCATGCCAAAATCATCTACTCTTTCGAGCCGTACTTTAGCGTTAATTGTTTTTTCAATCGCTATTAACATGTTAGTTGGGCAAATAAGCTCAAGCATTAAGTTGCCAATTTTTCTTGATTCAATTGGCACAATCATTTGTGCTTTATTAGCCGGCCCTTGGATCGCTGCATTAACCGGATTATTAACCAATCTATTATGGGGATTACTCAGTGGCCCAATTGCCGCCGCTTTTGCCCCTGTTGCGATGATGATAGGCCTCAGTGCAGGGTTACTCGCTCATGCTGGATTTTTTCGGACGTTACCTAGAGTTATCTTTTCCGGCATCGTCATTACATTAGCATTGATGTTAGTTGCTGTACCTATCCGTACTTATTTATTTGCAGGTACAACAGGTAGCGGAGCCGATTTTTTCGTCGCTTACTTCCATGCTGTGGGAGAAAACCTACTTGAATCTGTTGCCATTACCGTATTAGGAGCCAACATTGCAGATAAAATAGTGTCGGCACTCATTGCGTGGTTATTAGTGCGTCGCTTACCGCTGCGTGCACAACAAAACTTTCCAAATATGGCGCGAGTAAGATAAATATGCATCCTTTTACCTCGCTGACATTATGGTTCTGGCTCAGCTTTACTGTTGTTCTATTACCATTTGACTGGCCGTTAATTGTCGTCAGCCTGGTGACTTTTGCTATGCTACTCGCATGGCGCCAAGCACGTTACCGCTATCGCTATGTTATTGGCTTGATGCTACCAATGGCATTAGGGCTATGGCTGATCCATAGTGGTTGGCTAACCTACTGGCTGACAGGCGAGTTTTCTGTTGCAACACAGCAGCAAAAAGCCTTGGCTTTATGGTTTCGGCTTTTAGCCATTATCAGTAGTGCACAACTGTGGCTACAGTATGTGTCGACTGAAAAATTGATTAGAGCGCTATTTGCTAGCCGTTTACCAACCAGCTTTTCATATTTATTAGCTGGGCCACTCTTGTTTGTTGAACAACTACGGCAACAAATCAGCAGTATCAAAGAGGCACAGTTGGCACGAGGCGTCCCCCTTGATGGCAATCTGTTACAACGATTTATGTCATTACCGGCATTGATACTGCCACTCGCAACCCAAGCACTCAGTGAACTGGCTATCCGTGGAGCTGCCTTGGATATGCGTGGTTTTCGTGCCGTGAGTCAGCGAACAACGTTGGGCGCCCCAAAAGACAACCTCTTTCAAGCCATTTGTCGTTATGCCATTTTAGTCATTATCATCATTGAAGGAGGGATCGACTGGTGGTGGTAAATTTACAACGACTATGTTTTACCCACAAAGGTGCGGGATCAACCACCTTAGGCCCTATTGATATACAATTAGCAGCAGGACAGTGGCTTGCCATCTTAGGGGGCAACGGTAGCGGTAAAAGTACACTCGCTCAACTGCTCTGTGGTTGGTTACCTGAATTGATTACAGGTGAACTTAGTGGTGTCGCTGAGGTTTTATCACAACCCATATCACAAGGCCACTTAGCAGTACTCAGTGCGCAACGCCAACTGATCCAACAATCACCACAATTACAATTATCTGGTTGCACATTCAATGTGGAACAAGAAATTGCCTTTGGCCCTGAAAACCTTGGGTTACCCGAAGCACAAATCAGGCAGCGTGTTAACGAAGCCATTGCGCTTACAGACTGCGAAGCTTTACGCCATCGACACCCCTCGACCTTATCAGGTGGAGAAGCCCAACGCGTTGTCATCGCAAGCGCACTCGCCATGCAGCCTAAGTTATTATTATTGGATGAGGCATTTAGTCGCCTCACACCAAAAGCCGCCCATACCATGCTACTTGCGTTGAAACACTATTCTCAACGTACCAATTGCAGTGTGATCCTGTTTGAGCGCCAACTACTTCCTGCGATGAGTTTTTGTGAGCAACTGATGTTATTAGATGCGGGTAACGTCATCGCCACAGGTACTGATAGAAAAAAACTTTTTTCGGTGGCACAAACCACCATTAATATGCCCGATGCTTGGCGTGCACTTGGTTATTTAATCAATCAAAATGCTTGGCCTGCTGACATTCCCAATGATAACAACGCATTACTTAAGGCATTTAAGGAGTATTATGCTACTTTTTGAACATATTGATTATCGTTGGTCTAAAAGTACCCAAGAGACCATTTCACAGCTTTGTTTGCGTCTCGAAGCGGGCGAATGGGTTGCATTAGTTGGTGACAATGGTGCTGGAAAATCGACACTCCTGCGGCTTGCTGCGGGTCTATTGCGCCCAACACAAGGTGAGATCCACTTTAATCACCAAAAACTTGCCGCACTGAACGCTATACAACGTGCCAGTCAAATTGGTGTTTTATTCCAAGAAGTCGAAAAACAAGTTTTCCATAGTCGAGTAAAAGATGAAGTCGCGTTCGGCCTTAAACGACAAAAGCTATCTCAATCAGAGATAGAAAAACGGACGTTGGAAGCCCTTGAATGTTGCCATTTGCAAGATGTTGCCAATAGTCACCCTCTTGATTTAGATGCAGGTCAACGGCGTATGGTGGCTGTCGCCAGCCTGAGTGCGATTTCCCCCAAAGTACTGCTATTAGATGAACCTACTCGTGACTTTGATGCACGTTGGCTCGCTTGCTTTGAGCGTTGGTTGGCATTACAGCGTACGATGGGCACGACGCTACTCGCCATTAGCCATGATCTTGATTTTGTTGCTCGCCATTTCAAGCGGGTTATTCATCTATCAGCAGGTAAAATCATTGCTGATGGTCCGCCTGAAACCGTACTTAACCACCCTGATTTACAACCGGAATCCGTGCTTCCAACACCAACACTGTATTCATTGAGTCACGCATTGGATATCGCGTTAGAAAGCGACCCTAAACGTTGGGCTGATAAATTTATCCGTATTAGCCGCGAGCCAATCTGACTTTTCAGCTTGAACGTTATCAGTTTTTATATGGTTGTCGACCCTTGATATCAACACTAAGGTTTGATTTATTGCGGTGATAACGTCTTAGCTTATATCTAGATATCGATATCAGATAGGTAAAAAATGCCATGTTAATGGTAAACTATCCCGAGTCAAGGTTGGACAAGTGTGTGTCATGCTGCTCTGTTTTATTATTTGTAGCATGATAGGCCCGATGTATATAAATAACCCGCAAGAGAACTTTGGCTGTATGGACGAATTAAAACCAGAAAACTAATTATCTTCCTAAGTAAAAGCTGTAAACATCCATTATGCAGCTTCCCCGCTAAAACAGCTCAGTAAAACCGATAACCTAAACGCCAAGATGTTAGTTAAAGCGTCAATACAGTTGTATAATGAAAAGTGGTCACAATTATCTGTGTTATATGTATGAAACTAAAATATGAATTCCTTAAATATCACTTTGTATTCTATGATCTGATCTTCGAACAGATGACTAAGGTTTAATCATGCGGGCAATCCAAGCGCTATTTTGTATCTTCTCCCTACTATTTTCGGTGATAGGATACTCTGCTGACAATAAGTTAACCTTAGTTATTGCAGGTATGACTTCGCAACAAGTGGTTTCTATTATGGGGGAACCTTCTGATTCAGCAACGATAGAAAATGCCACCCTATTGCTCTATACCAAGCGCCCCACCATGCTTAAAATGCAAAATACTGTTCAACACTTTATTTTCCTTGATAACAAATTGGTAGAGTATGGTGAAAAGCATATTGAACCCACACATTCAGCCTATAACCTGATACCTGCCACTGAGCAACTACAGTTATGGTTAGCAGAGCAAGGCAAAGATCTTAATCCATCTGCGGCGGCTCATGACCTTACGACCAACAAAAAAATAGCACCAATAATAGCGGCTTAGCTTTCTGACATCCCCCTCATTTAAGGGCATTTCGTCCAAAAAATCGAATGTCGAGTGTATTCGCAAAGTTGCGCATCGTATTTTCAAAGCTAAAAGTGTTGATAAGACAGCCATCATTCTCCTTATCGCCCATGAATAACAGATGAGCAGCTAAAGGCACCAAACCAACTCATCGCTGACGTAATCAACTCGCCCTTTACACCATGATTTTTAGAAAAAGGAAATTCCTTGAAAACGAAAAATGAGCAACATGCGTGTCCATTGTAATGCCATGTTTCTCATCTACGACACGATAGTTGATAGGTGGTCGTTCTTCGGGTTGTGTCGGTGTACAACAGCATCACAGCATCGATTTTGCGAGTGAGATGATTTTCGAGCTAATGCCATGGTTTCGAACTGACATCATTGAGGGGAAGGTTTTTTAGGTTGCCGCTTAGTGCATTATTCATACTGATTAGTTCAAAGCCCTCACTAAACAGCGAAGGCTTTGTCAGCACTCTAAGTGACTTTTTAAAACCGATTAGATAACAAATTAATCTAATGTTACGCCGATACGACGCGCAACTTCCTCGTAAGCTTCAATTAAGCCACCGAGGCTTTGACGAAAACGGTCTTTATCCATTTTATTGAGGGTCTCTTTATCCCACAGGCGGCTACCATCTGGAGAGAACTCATCACCAAGTACGACCTTGCCTTTGAACAGGCCAAACTCCAATTTAAAATCAACGAGGATCAGCCCTGCATCCGCAAAAATTTTTGATAACACTTCATTGGCTTTATAACTTAAGCGCTTCATTTCCGCCAAGTTTTCTTTGTTCACCCACCCAAAAGTTTCACAATACGACTCATTCACCATCGGGTCATGTTTTGCATCATCTTTTAAGAACAAATCAAACAATGGTGGATTTAATTCCATCCCTTCTTCGACGCCAAGACGTTTAACCAAAGAGCCTGCTGCACGATTACGAATAACGCACTCTACGGGCACCATATCCAGTTTTTTTACCAATGCTTCTGTGTCAGAGAGCAACGCTTCCATCTGTGTTGGAATACCCGCCTCTTCTAATTTGCTCATAATAAAATGGTTAAACTTATTGTTTACCATCCCTTTACGCTCGAACTGCTCGATACGCTCGCCATCGAGTGCTGATGTATCATTACGGAATTCCAGAATTAAAAGGTCAGGATCCTCAGTGGTATAGACCGTTTTCGCCTTACCACGATACAACTCAGCTTTCTTTTGCATCTTACACACTCCAGAGATGGGATTATTCAATTAGGGTATCAACCTGCAAAATTGTGTCTGCAGATCCAGATAAGTAACAATAAAATGGTTGAAATTTACCCTTTTACCGTTACTTTTCTGCTCTGTTTCAATAAGTTATTGAATAAAAGAACCTGACAAGCTAACTAACTGATATTCAATATTTTATCTACTGTACCTAATTATAATAATAAAATCCACGCACAGACGCAAACGATTACTTAAGCTTAAACACTGGTTTTTTGTCCATTTCGCTGACCATAAAAATGAAGCTATTAATCGATTGGCATAAAGAAAGGTTGTAGGTATGACTTAAATGCAAAAAAGCCGCAACCTCAAATAGAGGCTGCGGCTCCATAACAAAGTAATAATTACTTGTCGCCGACTTTACTAAAAGCCGCTTTCAGTGCAGACACCATCTCATCATTTTGTTTCTGAGTCAGTGGTGTACCCTTAGTATTAATAAACTGCAAGCTACTGCGGTTATTTAAATCACCGACTTGAATTTTATAATCCGCTTCTGGAATTGATGGGTCATCAATCCCTAAATTTTGCCATTCTGAACTGCTCAGGCCTTTATAAGTTACCATCACAGAGCCATTTGAACGACTGCGATCACCCACTTTCATACCGATGCTTTCCAGTTTACGTGGTAAACGCTCCCAAACAGCATCAAATGGTGCACGTACGATGACAACAGGCAAGCCCGTGGCATCACTGCCAGATTGAACATCAATAATGCCATATGCACTTTGGATACTATTTTTATTGGATGTATCACGTAAAGCATACAGGCTATCGGTTAACTCATTTAGCAATAATTTGTTATAACGCTGAATTTCAGCCTGATCCGTCACCGCTTCTGTACCTTGACGTAGGCCTAAATTCGTTACCGTCAGCGCGATCATGCCCCCTTGAGGTTGCACAGTGACTTTATGACGGCTTTCTAATGGAACGTCTTCATCCGCACGTTCCCATTTTACCCAATCCGTTTCAATCGAGCGCGACCCATCGTCTTTTGTCGTGACTGGAATATTACGCTGTTCCAAAATCATAGTGACTTGTGACCATAGCGCACTATTCTCAGGTGTATTTTCAAGCAACAAGCGGCTTGCTTCCGCGCTATCTTCAGTACGTGAACCCGCTAATTGCGAAATAGACAGTACAGGAGGGCGAATATCGAGTGCTTTACCTACTGGGCCAGATGAGGCAACTTTAGGGACGTCATATTCGCCATTTTGCAATGGTAATGTCATTCCCTGAGGTATATTCAACACTTTCAATGGCGCGGCATCGAGATAATCTTCGTTACCGCTGACCTGACGTTTATAGCGCTGATCGCTGGAACAGGCTGCCAGTAACACAACGAGTGACAGGCCAGCAACCTTCATAACCTTCGATTTTTGCAATAATGTTGCCATTAAAATTCCCTAAATTTTACAGTAGCCCAGCGAATCTCAGGGCCTGCTCCACTTTTTGTTGGCCTGACTCTGTTAACGGTGTCATTGGTAACCGTAATGTAGCGTCAGCAATCAAGCCAAGACGGTGGCAGCCCCATTTCGCTGGAATTGGATTAGGCTCAACAAATAACTGATGATGCAGACCCATCAGACGTTTGTTTAATTCACGAGCCTCAGTATATTTGCCCGCAAGCGCTAAGTCACACATTTTTACCATTTGTGCGGCTGCAACGTTAGCTGTAACAGAAATAACGCCCTGACCACCCAACTGCATGAAGTCGAGTGCCGTTGCATCATCACCGGTGAGCAACACAAAATTATCATCAACCAGTTCTTTGATTTGGTGAACCCTTGCTAAGTTCCCTGTCGCCTCTTTAATTGAAACAATATTCGCCAATTTAGCCAAGCGACCTACCGTTTCAGGCAATAAGTCACAACCTGTACGTGATGGTACATTATAGAGAATTTGTGGCAAGCTCGTGTTTTCTGATATTGCTTTAAAATGCTGATACAACCCTTCTTGTGAAGGCCTATTATAATAAGGTGTGACTGTCAGACAAGCAACAACACCTGAATTTTCAAACTCTTTTGTCAGAGAGATAGCTTCTGCAGTGGCATTTGCGCCAGCTCCTGCAATGATGGGGATGCGTCCGTCTGCCAGTTCTAGAGTTGTATGCACCACTTCAACATGTTCTTTATGAGTTAAGGTGGCAGACTCACCCGTTGTCCCAACAGACACAATCGCAGAAGTGCCGCTCTCAACGTGGTAATCAACTAATCTTTTCAAACTTTGTTTATCCAAACGACCATTTGAATCCATTGGTGTAATTACCGCAACAATACTGCCAGTTAAAAATTGTTTATAGTTTGTGTTTGAGTGAGACATAGCTATACCCCCTAAATAGTTTAGTCTCCATGGTACTTTTTCATTTCAAAGAAGAAAACCACCCAACCACAGGTTTTTAATGAATTTTGTTAATACCGCTAGGATTAACTTAAATAGAAGTAATAATTCTCGATCATGACTCGCAAGAGTGAATCTGCCCTCTTGGCAGATTCTTATTTTTGTGGTTTCCTTACCATCATCACCAAGCAGATTTTGTGCTTGAAAACATTGAGCAAAAAAGCGAATCTGCAAATTAAAAAATAAGGAACAGACTTTGCCTAAGACTGAACAGCAATTTCTTGTAATTACTGCGCTGGGTACCGATCGTCCGGGCATTGTGAATACCATCACTCGATTGGTGAGTGAATGTGATTGCAACATCGAAGACAGCCGTTTAGCGATGTTTGGTAAAGAATTTACCTTTATTATGATGCTTTCGGGTAGTTGGAATGCGATTGCACAAATTGAGGCTATTTTGCCACTAAAAGGGGCTGAATTAGAGTTACTCATTGTGATGAAACGGACGCAGAGCGTACAGACGACAGATTACCCATCAACGGTAACCGTCAATGTCGTCGTCGATGATGCACCACGCATCGTAGAACAATTTACGAATTTATTTACAACCCAGCAATGTAATATCGCGGAGCTTGTGTCAAAAACACAGCCTGCAAGTAATGGTATGCCGGCGCAACTTGAAATACAAATCACGGCACATCATCCATTGGATGATAATGGCATAATTATAAAGAATAAATTTCAACAACTATGTACAATGCTCAACGCTAAAGGCAACATAAGCATTGTAAATAATCCCAAAATGCAGAGTTAACGGAGATATATGTAATGAACCCATTGAAAGCCGGTGATAAGGCGCCTCAATTCAGCCTTCCTGACCAAGATGGTGAAATCATCAATCTTTCAGATTATCAGGGTCAACGCGTATTAGTTTACTTCTACCCTAAAGCTATGACCCCAGGGTGTACCGTTCAGGCATGCGGCCTGCGCGACGAAATGGAGACACTAAGAGAAAAGGGTGTTGAAGTTTTAGGCATTAGCACAGATAAACCCGAAAAATTGTCTCGTTTCGCTGAAAAAGAGCTATTGAACTTCGCACTATTATCAGATGAAGATCATCAAGTATGTGAACAATTTGGTGTATGGGGTGAAAAACAATTCATGGGTAAAACTTATGACGGCATTCACCGCATTAGTTTTCTCATTGATGCAAATGGAACTATTGAACATGTATTCGATAATTTCAAAACAAGCAATCACCATGAAATTGTTCTCGAGTACATAAATACTCACGCTTAACATTTAATTTGATAGGGTTGTTTAGCTTTATGCAACCCTTCTCATCCCCCTTCCCTTTATATCTTTCATTGCTGACTAACCTAAAAGCTAAAAGATTTTTAGTCATCTGATTGACTGAATCATTTGAGTTAAATGGCATACTGATGGTAATGAAAGGGAAGATAGAAAAGATAGCCAAATACAGGCTCAACTTAGACTTGTTGAACCTGTTTAGCCATTAATACTATTTGCTACCGTTGAAGCTGTTGTTGGTATAAACGGTAGTTTTCCTCATCGAAGCAAACAAAAATAACTTTCTTTGGCAAGCTATTGGCGGCGAGATAGTTAGCCACAGTTTCACAGGCAATCTGTGCCGCTAATGGCTTAGGAAAGCGATAAATGCCTGTACTGATATTGGGAAAAGCGATGGTTTCGATTTGATATTCGCTCGCCAACCTCAAACTAGATAAATACGCATTGGCTAAGATTTGCGCCTCTTCATGGATTCCATCTTGCCAAACAGGCCCTACCGTATGGATAACATACTTAGCAGGTAACTTACCTGCGGTGGTGATCACCGCGTTTCCAGGCTTACAACTACCCTGTTTTGCTCTAATTTGCCGGCATTCATCAAGGATTGCACTACCACCCGCGCGATGAATCGCGCCATCAACGCCACTACCACCGAGTAAAGCACTATTCGCGGTATTAACAATCGCATCGACGGCAGTTTTCGTGATATCACCTTGCTGTAGTTCAATTTGAGTTTGCATTTCCCTCTCCATCATTCCAATTTTTGCTGACTCTCGGACGTATCCTCTGGCCACACATTGATAACAGCCTTAATCAGCGTTGCCAATGGAATAGCAAAGAAAACGCCCCAAAAACCCCATAAGCCACCAAAAATCACGACCGATAAAATAATCACTAACGGATGAAGGTTAACCGCTTCAGAAAAGAGTAATGGAACAAATAAATTACTATCTAACCCTTGAATAACAAGATAAACAATAATTAATGACCAAAAATCACTGCCGATTCCCCACTGGAATAGCGCCACCAATACCACCGGGATCGTCACAGCCACCGCACCAATATAGGGGATCAAGACTGAAACCCCAACCAGCACTGACAACAATACTGAATAGCGCAAATCAAAGTAGGCAAACCCAGCGTAGGTACAGACCCCGACAATCACCATTTCGGTCACTTTGCCGCGTAAATAGTTGGTGATTTGCTGATTCATCTCGACCCAAACTTTCCCCACCAACAAGCGGTTTCTTGGCAATACCTTTTGAACGCTACTGATAATTTTTTGTTTATCTTTTAATAAGAAAAACATCATTAAAGGCACGAGTACGGTATAAATTGCCAAGGTAAATACACCAATGAGCGAGGCCACCGACATTTTAACCACCGATTCCGCCACTCCAGATAAACGGCTGCGGAGATTATCTGCCATCATATCGATAATACCCGCATCAACCAACGCTGGGTAACGCTCTGGTAATGTTTGCGCGAACTCGTTAAAACGCGTTACCATTTTAGGTAAGTCACCAACGAGATTGATCCCTTGTTGCCACGCCGTTGGTGCAATAATTAAAATAACCATGGCACTAATTCCAGCAAACAAGGTCAAAATAATACTGACTGCAACAACACGCGAGCAACCGATACGCTCAAGTAAGTGTGTTGGCCATTCAAGGAGATAAGCCAATACTATCGCGACCAATAAAGGGGCTAAGATATTGCTGAAGAAAAAGATGATACAGAAGCCGACAATGAGCAACGTAAACAGTGCAACAGCCTGTGGATCAGCAAAACGTCGCCGATACCATTGTAATAACATTTCCAGCATTTATTAGCTCCTTGGAAATTAATGCTTTAAAGACAGTTCCTAAATTATCGAAAATTATACCAATTAACAGACATTTCGGTAGCTTTTGCTATCATGGATTGATCTCAAAATTAATCGTTGTACGGGATGCAATTGTTTCATGAATAAAAAACTGAAAAATCCACTTCTAGTTTTATTGATAGCCGCGTGCGTCAACGGCGCTGTGCTCCCTGCTTACAGTGCCGTTGAGGACACACTTCCTGATATCGGTACGACAGCGGGTGGTACACTGAGCATCAATCAAGAAATTATTATGGGTGATGCTATCACTCGCCAGATCCGTGCCAGTACACCATTGATTTACGACCCACTGCTTAATCAATACATCAATAAGCTGGGGATGCGGTTAGTGAAAAGTGCCGACTCCGTGAGAACGCCCTTTAAATTCTATTTGGTGAATAACCCCAATATTAACGCCTATGCCTATTTTGGGGGGAATGTGGTGCTGCACTCCGCACTATTTCGCTATAGCCAAAATGAGAGCCAATTAGCTTCTGTCATGGCGCACGAAATTTCTCACGTAACGCAGCGTCACTTAGCACGCATGATGGAAGACCAAAAAAGCACCACTCCCCTTGCGATTGCCGGTACGATTGGGTCGTTATTATTAGTTATGGCAAACCCACAAGCAGGGTTCGCCGCTTTAACGGGAACCATGGCAGGCGTCCAACAAGGAATGATCAGTTTTACTCAAGCCAACGAGCAAGAAGCAGACCGTATTGGCTTACAGACCTTAAGGCGAGCAGGTTTTGATCCTCACTCTATGGCCGACTTTATGCAAGTGATGTCAGATCAAACCCGCTATATGTCAAAACCCCCTGAAATATTGCTGACTCACCCACTACCAGATAGCCGTTTAGCGGATGCGCGTAACCGCTCTAATCAGTATCCAAAGGTTACCATACCTTCATCAGAAGACTTTATGCTAGCCCGTGTTCGTATTTTATCCATGTATACGTCAGGACAACAGCATGCATTAGATCAAATTCTGGATAATTATAGTCGAGGCACTCCTCAAGAAAGGATAGCGGCTGACTATGGTCGTGCTTTGAAGTTATCGCAAGATAAGAAATATGCCGAAGCGACCAAGATCATGAGCAACCTACTGGAAAAACAACCCGATAATCCTTGGTTTATCGATGTTATGACAGATTTGGATATTGAGCAAAATCGTGCAGCCCAAGCGGTGACTCGTTTACAAAATGCATTAAAAAAATCACCAAGCAACCCCGTATTACAAATCAACCTTGCCAACGCTTTAATTAACAATAAGCAGTATCAAACGGCTATTTCATTACTGAACAAATATACCTTCAATTATCCCGAAGATCCTAATGGTTGGGATCTGTTAGCTGAAGCCTCGGCGAAATCAGGTAAGCGTAATGAAGAGCTAGCCGCTTATGCAGAAGGTATGGCGCTTCGAGGTAACTATGATAACGCGATTAATTATCTCAGCGAAGCGAGTCGAAAAAGTCGTCTGGGAAGTTATGAGCAACAACGCTATGATGCTCGCATAGATGAGCTAAGAAAATTACAATTAAGAGACAGTAAAGCTAAACCGTAAGGAATGATGACCATGACGGATACAATTACCATTTATCATAACCCTCGTTGCTCTAAAAGCCGTGAAACGCTTGCATTATTAGAATCTAAAGGGGTCACACCAACAATCGTTGAGTATTTAAAAAATCCCCCTAGCGTTGCTGAAATCAAACGGTTATTAAAGGCATTAGGCTTCTCTGATGCACGGCAATTAATGCGTAGCAAAGAGGATATCTACAAAGAATTGGGTCTTGGAAACGACGCTTTAACGCAAGAGCAATTAATTCAAGCCATGCATGACAACCCAAAATTAATTGAGCGCCCTATTGTTGTCAAAGGGAAAACGGCAAAATTAGGTCGCCCGCCAGAGCAGGTTCTTGATGTTCTCTAATGGCTCAAAAAAAGGCAGTGGATCACTGCCTTTATAATTGGAGGATATCTTTAACAAACGGGATAGTCAGTTTGCGTTGTGCAACGATCGAGGCATGATCCAGTTTGTTCAAAATATCAAACAATGTTCCCATTTTTCTATCTAACCGTTTTAATACAAAACGGCATACATCTTCGGGTAATTCAAACCCTCGCATTCTTGCCCGCAATTGTAGCGCACAAATTTTATCTTCATCGCTAAGTGGATGGAGTTTATAAATCTGCCCCCAATCCAACCGAGAGGCTAAATCAGGCAGTGAGAGATCGATTTGTCTTGGTGGTCTATCACCGGTGATCAGCAAACAAGTTCGACCAATTTCTAAAATGCGATTATACAAATTGAAAACGGCCATTTCCCATTCAGGATCACCTGCGATACATTGAATATTATCAATACAAACCAGTGAAAGGTGTTCCATCCCATCAAGGACTTCAGGTACAAAATAGGCACGCTTATCAAGCGGAACATAGCCCACGGCCATATCTTGTTCTGATAATTCAGCGCATGCGGCATGCAGTAAGTGACTCTTACCGCCCCCTTCACGAGACCAATAATAAATATAACTACCATGCGATTGGTTAATGGCGAGTTTAATAGCAGATAGCAACGCCTCATTTTCGCCTGCATAAAAGCTGGCAAACGTTTCGTCATCGGGTAGATACAGTGGTAGTGAAAGTTGCGATGGTGTGTTCAGAAGCACCTCTGACTGTGCAAAACAATTAACACTTGCAAGTTTACCATAAATTTCAAGCATAAATGAACAAGAAGAAACTTAATTGCCGATGCTTTCATCACATCGGCAATGAGACAACTGTTTTATTTTGTGGAATGTTTCGTATCAACTTCTTCAATATCTGAGGTTACAAACTGCTTTTCAGGACGAACAAAAGTGATAAAACGGAATAATAGTGCCATGACAATACCCACGATGGTTGCCAATGCCATGCCTTTCAATTCGGCTTGACCAATATGAATAACCGCACCACTAACACCAATAATCAAGATCACAGAGGTCAAGATCAAGTTTTGGGGTTTATTGTAGTCAACTTTAGAGTCGATTAGCACACGAATACCTGAAGCCCCGATCACCCCATAAAGCAGCAAAGACACCCCTCCCATTACAGGTACTGGCACTAACTGAATCGCCGCCGCTAATTTCCCCACACAAGAAAGTAAAATTGCGATGATTGCTGCCCCACCAATGACCCAAGAGCTATACACCTTAGTGATCGCCATTACACCAATATTTTCACCGTAGGTGGTATTAGGTGTTGAACCAAAGAACCCTGACAACACCGTAGAGAAACCGTTTGCAAACATTGAACGATGTAAGCCAGGGTTTTTCAATAAGTCACGCTCAACAATATTTGCAGTTACCACCAAGTGGCCTACATGTTCAGCAATAACGACTAATGCGGCAGGTAGAATAGTCAAAATAGCGAACCATTCAAAACGTGGCGTATAAAACGTTGGAATTGCAAACCATGGTGCTTCAATAACAGGCGTAAAGTCCACAATGCCCATAAAGTAGGATAAGGCGTAGCCAACTAAGAAACCAATCAAAATAGGAATGATGGATAAGAACCCGCGGAACACGACAGCACACAAAATAGTCACTGACAGTGTTGTGATAGAAATAATTAACGTATTAGGATCTACCGCGACCCCTTCTTTTGGCAGTAACCCTGCCATACCGGCGGCCGTTTGAGCCAATTCGAGGCCAATAACCGCGACAATCGCTCCCATCGCAGCAGGAGGAAACATGACGTTAATCCAACCTCGACCCGCCACCTTAACAATCAAGGCCACAATGCAAAACAGTATTCCGCAAATAATAAAGCCACCCAATGCAAGTTCATAACCGAGTGGTAGCAAAATCATGACTGGTGAAATAAAAGCAAAACTCGACCCTAAATAGGCAGGAATTTTCCCTTTACAAATAAATAAATAAAGTAAGGTGCCAATCCCATTGAACAACAAAATAGTTGCTGGGTTAACACCAAACAAGATCGGTACAATTACAGTCGCGCCAAACATGGCAAACAGATGTTGAAAACTAAGCGGTATGGTTTGTAATAATGGTGGCCTTTCTTCAACACTAATTGCACGACGTGTCATTTCTTTTCATCCCCTTAATGTATTTTTATAATCAAAAAAAAGCCGACTTCTAAAGTCGGCTAATTATTATTTAGTACCAAATATCTTATCGCCAGCATCACCTAGCCCAGGAACAATATACCCGTGTTCATTTAAATATTGATCAATAGACGCGGTATATAGCTCAACATCTGGATGGGCAGCTTCTAATGCTGCAATTCCTTCAGGAGCAGCAACAAGTACGAGTACTTTAATAGATTTACAACCTGCGCCTTTTAATAGATCGATAGTTGCAATCATTGAACCACCCGTTGCTAACATTGGGTCAACAACCAACGCCATACGCTCATCAATGTTTGAAACTAATTTCTGGAAGTAAGAGACAGGTTTAAAGGTTTCTTCATCACGATAAACACCCACCACACTGATACGTGCGCTTGGAATGCTTTCTAAAACCCCGTTCATCATACCAATACCGGCACGAAGGATAGGTACGACAGTGATTTTTTTCCCTTTTATTTGCTCTATTTCTACAGGACCACACCAACCTTCAATGGTGACTTTCTCAGTTTCTAGGTCAGCGGTTGCTTCATAAGTCAGTAGGCTACCAACCTCTGAGGCCAGTTCACGAAAGCGTTTAGTGCTTATATCATGATCTCGCATCAGGCCGAGTTTATGTTTAACGAGAGGGTGTTTTACCTCAACGATCTTCATGGGATTCTCCTACTATTTTAGTCGCCAGCGCACAAAAAAATCGCGGGATTATAACTCTTTTTACAGAAGATGCCACTAGGCAGCGTTTGATTGATGTCAAAACAATCAGAAATAACCTATTTTTATTATTACACTGTAAGTATATCCACCACTATTTTATCTGTTTGATTGAACATGGCAGCAATATCAATGCCATGATAAATACGCACACCAATCTCAATTTAAGATTATAGATGTATCCCATTATTTTACCCTAATGTGATAGACATAAATTCTTGCCATAAAAAGCAGGAACCAGATAACGGCAATGCCTTATTTCCCTCCAGCCAAAATCCCCTCATTTTTTCATTCACAAAGCTATCGCAAACGTTTGCTTTGCCTGTTAGAATAGTATTTATTGAAGTTTATTTTCCGAAACGCAATTGCCTTGGGGGCCGTAGTGACTGATAAAACCTCTCTCAGCTATAAAGATGCCGGTGTTGACATTGATGCAGGTAACGCATTGGTTGATCGAATTAAAGGTGTAGTGAAAGAAACTCGCCGACCAGAAGTTATGGGAGGATTAGGCGGATTTGGCGCATTATGTTCCCTGCCACAAAAATACCGTGAACCTGTTTTAGTTTCAGGTACAGATGGTGTAGGCACTAAACTACGCCTCGCGATGGACCTAAACCGTCATGACACTATCGGTATCGATTTAGTGGCGATGTGTGTTAATGACTTAATTGTCCAAGGTGCTGAGCCTCTATTTTTCCTTGATTACTACGCAACAGGTAAGCTAGATGTTGATACTGCCACCAGCGTGATCACAGGTATCGCAGAAGGTTGTAAACAATCAGGTTGTGCCCTCGTGGGGGGTGAAACCGCTGAAATGCCTGGCATGTACCATGGTGACGATTACGATGTAGCGGGTTTCTGCGTTGGTGTGGTCGAACGCGCCGAGATCATTGATGGTAGCAAAGTCAGTGCTGGTGATGCGCTGATCGCCCTCGCCTCAAGCGGTCCTCACTCTAACGGCTACTCTTTGATCCGCAAAATTTTAGAAGTCAGTCAAACTAACCCAGAGGTCACGCAACTGGAAGGCCAATCACTGGCAGATCACCTGTTAGCGCCTACACGTATTTACGTTAAAAATGTATTAGCGCTGATTGAAAAATGCGATATTCACGCCATCGCGCACATTACTGGTGGTGGTTTCTGGGAAAATATTCCTCGTGTATTACCTGAAAACACCCAAGCACAAATCGATGAAAATAGCTGGCAGTGGCCGGCGGTATTCAATTGGCTACAAACGGCGGGCAGCGTGACCACTCACGAAATGTATCGCACATTTAACTGTGGTGTCGGTATCATCATCGCGCTGCCACAAGCTGAAGTCGATGCGGCACTCACTTTACTTAATGGTTTAGGTGAAACCGCATGGCAGATAGGTACCATTGCTGAATTGCCTGCTGGTGAAGAGCAGGTTGTTATCCGCTAATGAAAAAAATCGTCGTGCTTATCTCAGGCAGCGGCAGTAATTTACAGTCGCTGATGGATGCCACTTCGCATGATCTTCAAGCGCAAGTTGTGGCAGTGATCAGTAATCAACCTGAGGCTTACGGGCTTATTCGTGCGCAGAAGGCTGGGATCCCAGCCTTATCACTCAGCGCGAGCGCTTTTGCTAACCGCGAAGCATATGATGCTGCACTAATGGGGATGATTGACGAATATCAGCCTGATTTGGTTGTGTTAGCTGGATTTATGCGAATTTTGACCGCGGGCTTCGTTAAACACTATGCAGGAAGAATGCTCAATATACACCCTTCTCTATTGCCTAAATATCCGGGCCTACACACCCATCGTAAAGCGATAGAAAACGGCGATAGCGAGCATGGAACATCAGTGCATTTTGTTACCGAGGAGTTGGATGGCGGCCCAGTGATCTTACAGGCCAAAGTTCCTATTTTCCCGGATGATACCGAAAAAGAGGTCATTGAGCGGGTAAAGGCGCAAGAGCACAATATTTACCCCCAAGTTGTGCAATGGTTCGTCAGTGGTCGTTTGGCCATGGTCGGCAACCATGCTTACTTAGATGGTCAGTGTTTACCGCCCCAAGGCTATGTAAATGAATAACACTTGGTTATTTCCACATTGATTTATGTTGAGGGCAAAGAGAAATCTCTGCCCTTTTTACTGTTCACGAAAAGTCGCAGTATAAATAAAGTGCATTAATCTTCACCAGTTAGAAAGAGTCACTGCTTTGTGTCATTATTTTATCGTAAATTAGTGGTATCCTTATCAACTGAGAGTGAAAATAAATTTGCTCTGTTATTTATCGTGATGATCTGCAAAATCGATAATTAACTATCTACTTTTTAAACAAAACTGAGGTGTTATATGACGACCGGGCAAGTTCATCCGTTTAGGTTGCGCCCACTTGAACGTGAAGATTTAGCGTTTATCCACCAACTTGATAATAATGCCAGTGTTATGCGCTACTGGTTTGAAGAGCCTTATGAGGCTTTCGTCGAGCTGAGTGACCTTTATGATAAACATATTCATGACCAATCGGAGCGGCGTTTTATTGTTGAAAATGACAGTGAAAAAGTCGGCTTAGTTGAATTGGTGGAAATCGATTATGTTCACCGTCGTTCTGAGTTTCAGATCATCATCGCACCAAGCCATCAAGGCCACGGTTATGCAACTCGCGCTGCGAAATTGGCTATGGATTACGCTTTTTCTGTGCTCAATCTATATAAGCTTTACCTCATTGTAGATAAAGAAAATATCAAAGCTATCCACATTTATAATAAACTGGGCTTCCACACAGAAGGCGAACTAATTGACGAGTTTTTTGTCAACGGACGTTATCATACCGCGATCCGTATGTGCATTTTCCAGCACCAATATTTTGCGAGTAAAGCACAGTCAACGCATCCTGAAAGTGTTGTCAGCCCGCATGCGACCATTAAACAGCAAGTTTAGTGCTCTATCCTCGCGACGTTATTTGAGGTGCAACTAAACACAAGATAAATGTGTCGCCAGAGAAATACAGAAATCTGTAACTCATGCGAATAAAAATAGCCATAATATGGCGAAAACTTAAGGTGTGCTGTCGCTAGGTTATACACCTTTAAGTTTATGTATTTAGTACAATATGGAGCAACAATGTCCCAAGAACGCCTATACCACGAAAAAGAGTTAAGCTGGCTTGCTTTTAACGAACGCGTTTTACAAGAAGCAGCAGATAAGCGAAATCCTCTTATCGAGCGTATGCGCTTTTTGGGCATTTATTCCAATAACCTAGATGAATTCTACAAAGTCCGTTTTGCAGACGTGAAACGGCGTATCTTAATCAATGAGGAGCGTGGCTCCGCCAGCGGTGCACGCCACCTACTTAAGCGCATTCAAAATAAAGTAGCCAAGCAAGATCAAGAGTTCGACATTCTCTATAACGACCTTTTGCTTGAAATGGCGCGCAACCAAATTTTCTTAATTAACGAGCGGCAAATATCGCCCCGCCAACAAATTTGGTTACGTCAATACTTTCGCCAACATTTGCGCCAACACATTACCCCTATTTTGATTAATCCAGATACCAACCTAGTCGAGTTTCTCAAAGATGACTATACCTATCTGGCTGTTGAAATTATTAACGGCGGTAATGTGCAATATGCTCTGTTAGAGATCCCCTCTGACAAGGTGCCTCGGTTTGTCAATCTGCCACCGGAAATGCCCAAACGGCGCAAATCAATGGTGCTTATCGACAACATTTTGCGCTATACCTTGGATGAAATCTTCAAGGGCTTCTTTGATTATGATGAATTAAACGCTTATTCCATGAAAATGACCCGCGATGCGGAATATGACATCGCCACCGAAATGGAATCAAGCTTACTGGAAATCATGTCATCGACATTAAAACAACGCTTAACCGCAGAGCCTGTCCGTTTTGTTTATCAGCGCGATATGCCTGATGAAATGGTTGCCGTCTTACGTGAAAAACTGGGATTATCCAATGATGACTCAGTTATTGCGGGCGGGCGTTACCACAATTTTAAAGATTTTATTAACTTCCCCAACGAAGGCAATAAAACCCTTTTAAACAAACCATTGCCACGATTACGCCACCGCTGGTTTGATAACTTCCGTAACGGTTTTGATGCCATTCGCGAACGCGATGTGCTGCTCTACTACCCTTATTACACCTTTGAGCACACGCTCGAGTTGCTCAGGCAAGCCTCATTTGATCCCAGCGTATTATCTATCAAGATCAATATTTATCGTGTGGCAAAAGATTCACGCATTATTGATTCGATGATCCATGCAGCCCATAACGGCAAAAAAGTCACTGTTGTGGTTGAATTACAGGCTCGATTCGATGAAGAAGCGAATATTCATTGGGCGAAACGGCTGACAGAGGCTGGGGTCCACGTCATTTTCTCGGCCCCGGGTCTGAAAATCCATGCGAAACTCTTTATTATTTCGCGAATGGAAGATGGCGAAATTATTCGTTATGCCCATATCGGTACAGGTAACTTTAATGAAAAAACCGCGCGCCTCTATACTGATTACTCGTTGTTAACAGCAAATGAACAGATCACCAATGAGGTTCGTCGGGTATTTAGCTTTATTGAAAACCCATATCGTCCTGTCACCTTTGATAATTTAATGGTTTCACCACAAAATACACGGATCCGCCTCAATGCGCTAATTGACCAAGAAATTGCTAATGCGCAAGCGGGGCTTCCCAGTGGGATCACCTTAAAAATTAATAATCTGGTTGATAAAGAACTGACTGATAAACTGTATGATGCTTCCAATGCGGGTGTTAAAATTCGTCTACTAGTAAGAGGGATGTGTTCACTTGTTGCAGGGCAACCGGGCTACAGTGAAAACATTCAAGTCACCAGTATTGTTGACCGCTTTTTGGAGCATGACCGCGTTTATGTCTTTACTAATGCGGGTGATGAAAAAGTCTTTATCTCCTCGGCAGATTGGATGACTCGAAATATTGATTACCGTATTGAAGTGGCGGTGCGCTTAGTTGATGACCGGCTCAAACAACGGGTTTTAGATATCCTTGAGCTCCAATTTAACGATACCGTCAAGGCACGTTATGTTGACAAAGATCTCAGTAATCATTATGTTCCCCGCGGTAATAAGCGCAAAATTCAGGCGCAACTTGCTATATACGACTATTTGAAATCACTCGAAACGCCTGAGACAAGGTCCTAACATACTATGCCATTAACTAATATATCGACGCCTAGGCCTCAAGAAATTGCGGCTATCGACCTTGGTTCTAACAGCTTTCATATGGTGATTGCACGTATTGTCAACGGTGCACTGCAAATCCTGACGCGTTTAAAAAAACGGGTACACCTTGCTGACGGATTAAGTGATACCAATGAGCTTAGTGAAGAAGCCATGGAACGCGGTTTGGCTTGCCTTGCGCTTTTTGCCGAACGCCTACAAGGTTTTACAGAAGAAAACGTCTGTATCGTAGGCACTCACTCTTTGCGTGTTGCAACCAATGTTGAAGAGTTTTTGAACCGTGCAAAAAAAATAATTCCCTATCCCATTGAAATTATTTCTGGGCAAGAAGAAGCGCGTTTGATTTTTATGGGGGTGGAACACACCCAGCCTGAAAAAGGCCGTAAACTGGTAATAGATATTGGTGGTGGCTCAACAGAATTAGTCATTGGCGAGAAATTCGAACCATTATTAATTGATAGCCGCCGTATGGGGTGTGTCAGCTTTGCGCGTAACTATTTCCCCAATGAAACCATTACGGCAGATAATTTCAACCGAGCCTACCTCACGGCCTGCTTAAAACTTGAGCAAACCGCCACAAAATTTAAGCGTATGCACTGGGATGTTGCCATGGGGGCATCAGGTACGATTAAAGCGGCTCATGCCGTGATTGTTGAAATGGGTGAGCGCGACGGCATCATTACGCGTGATCGGCTAGAAAAAATTAAGCAAATGGCGCTGAAATATAAAACCTTTTCGGCAGTGGATCTACCGGGTTTATCCGTTGAACGTAAACATGTTTTTGTGCCCGGATTAGCCATTTTATGTGCTGTCTTTGATACATTAGAGATTAAAGAGTTACGGCTCTCAGATGGCGCATTGCGTGAAGGGGTGCTTTATGAAATGGAAGGCCGTTTCCGTCATCAAGACATTCGCCAACGTACGGCACTTAGCCTTGCCGAGCATTATAATATCGATAGAGAGCAAGCTAGACGTGTATTAAAAACCATGGAGGAGCTGTATCACCAGTGGAGCCAGCAAAATCCAAAGTTAGCCAACCCGCAACTTGAGTCTATCCTTATTTGGGCGGTTATGCTGCATGAGGTCGGTCTACATATCAACCAAAGTGGGTTACATCGCCACTCCGCCTATATTTTGCAAAATACTACGTTACCGGGGTTTAATCAGGAACAACAGCTGTTACTTGCAACACTGGTTCGTAACCATCGGCG
Source organism: Providencia sp. PROV119 (assembly GCF_028482435.1). Lineage (NCBI taxonomy): Bacteria > Pseudomonadati > Pseudomonadota > Gammaproteobacteria > Enterobacterales > Morganellaceae > Providencia > Providencia sp. PROV119. Next base: position 186,445 of record NZ_JAMPQL010000003.1, on the reverse strand, counting down.
TGCTATTAAATTTGATGATATCCCTAAATTTAATTTATATAAAAGAAAACAATTTTTACCCTTGATACAAATTTTACGCTTATCAATACTTCTGAATAATCAAAGACAATCAACAACTACCCCATCATCATTACGCTTAGAAACCGATGATGGCCACTGGACACTGTATCTACCTGCCCAGTATTTGACTCAGAATGCGTTGATGCAGCTCGATCTTGAGAAAGAAAGCGCTTACTGGGAGGATGTTCCTGGCTGGAAATTAGACATCCGCGAAGAGCCAAATTAGTTATAATATTAATGCACTACATGGCGTTTTTTTGCACTACTCATAATGAATCGGTTTTCGCCCATTTGTTATAATTATTAATATTTATTTGGGTTAATGGACAATAAATGGCAAAATAAAGGTATTTATTTGTAAATGGACCCATAAAAGGTACAAAAGTGCCTATAAAGCTTTAAGGATTAAAATGTCACAAACTGCTTTTTCAACCGATGCGGTACAAACAATCAATCCGCACTCTCAAAAACTGGCCTATATCCGCCAGCAAATCCTAACACTATTTTTGGATGACGAGGAGTTCGTCCAAGCTCTGATTGAGCACGACCAACATGTTAGTTTGAGTGATAAAGCATTAAGTGAAAAAATCAATGCTGTAAAAGAATTATTGATTGACTTACATGCCGCGGATATCGCCGATATTTTAGAGATGTTGCCTTATGATGAACGTCTCGCACTTTGGCATCTGATCGATAACACCGAACGCGGTGAGGTGTTAGTCGAAGCTTCTGTCGCTGTTTGGGATAGCCTGATTAAGGATATGTCTGACAGGGAACTTCTACGCGCTGTTGCTAACCTACATGTTGATGAACAAGCGTATATTGCAGAGCATTTACCACAAGATACCATGCGTAGGTTATTGACCTACCTTGATCCAAGCTTACGAAGTCGTATTCGTGAAGTTCTGCAATATGCAAAAGACAGCGTCGGTCAAATGATGGATTTCGAATTTGTCACCGTACGTCCAAATGTCACGCTAAAAACCGTTCAACGCTATTTACGCCAGCGCGGTAAAATTCCAGAAGCAACAGATAAAATCTTTGTTGTCGACAATAATAACTATTTGCAGGGTGAATTACCTCTAACAACCATATTAACGCAATCCCCTGAGCGGATTGTGGCTGACGTGATGAAAACAGACACGGTCACTTTCTTGCCAGATGAAAAAGGCGAAGATGCAGCCAGTGCGTTCGAACGTTATGACTTGATCTCCGCCGCGGTGGTTGACAGCAGTGGTCTATTGATGGGTCGTTTAACCGTTGAAGATATCGTTGATAACTTAAATGAAGAAAACGATAACAGCATCCGTCGTATGGGGGGGTTAAGCCCTGAAGAAGACGTGTTCGCCCCTGTCGGTCAAGCCGTCAAAACGCGTTGGACATGGCTAGCCATCAACCTGTGTACTGCGTTCGTCGCATCACGGGTGATTGGGGTATTCGAAGATACCATTTCCCAATTGGTTGCCTTAGCCACCTTAATGCCTATTGTCGCAGGTATTGGGGGAAATACGGGTAACCAAACAATTACCATGATCGTACGTGCGATTGCGTTACACCAAATCCAAACCGGAAGCTTCTCATTCTTAATGCTCAGAGAGCTAGGCGTTGCCTTTATTAACGGTGTTGTTTGGGGGGGGATCATGGGGGTTATCACCTATTTCCTCTATGGCGACCTTGCAATGGGAGCCGTAATGACGCTCGCGATGATCTTAAACTTACTCATGGCGGCAATTATGGGGGTACTTATCCCTCTCATTATGCTTAAACTTGGTAAAGACCCTGCCATCGGCTCCAGTGTAATGATCACCGCTATCACTGACACAGGTGGTTTCTTTATCTTCTTAGGCTTAGCCACCCTGTTCTTGGTTTAACCGCCTACTTGGCATACCCAGAAAATAATACGCTGGGTATGCCTAATGATAATATTCCGCCCTTCTCGCCTTTGCCGACATATTTAGACTGAAAATTTCCTAAATAACGACTCAATAAATGCCATTTCATTTTTCAGCTATTTTTAATTTTCATTACTATTATTAAGATTATTAATTACGAATAATCAAATTAATAATTTGTTACTTTATCGATGAATTAATCGGCGAAAACAGATGTGAAATAACCAATTCCCCTGCCTTTTTTGAAAAAGAACTATATGATCTGCTGCAAAAAATCATTTATTAACATCAAATAATGTTATTGTTTTAAGCAATAGATGATAAAATCAATCAATATAATACAAATAGAATATTCATCTTGTTTTGAGAGTTGCGGTTTACAAAATATGGAATTTCCTGCTATAAATGAGGGCATGCATAAAGATACAGAGTATTAACTAGGTTATTCCATCCAACGTTTTATACCATTTATCTGCACATACTTAATATTATTTACTGACGCGTAGTCGGTAAATATAGCTGTTATTCCGAATTTAAAACAAAAAAATATATTCGGTATTTTAAAAGGATAATATTATGACATCGCAAACAACCAGCCAGCCCTCGGCAAGGCCATTGAAAAAAGAGGATTATAAAACATTAGGGTTGTCATCTTTAGGTGGAACTCTTGAATTTTATGATTTTGTTATTTTCGTTTTTTACGCGAAAATTATTTCACAACTCTTTTTCCCTAGTGGTAACGCAGTTCTCGCCCTCTTGGCAACGCTCGGTTTGTTTGCGGCCGGTTATCTCGCGCGCCCACTCGGTGGCATCATCATGGCACACTTTGGTGATAAACTCGGCCGTAAGAAAATGTTCACCCTCAGTATTTTCATGATGGCATTCCCGACATTCGTGATCGGTTTCTTACCAACCTATGCGTCTATTGGCGCTGCCGCACCAATATTGCTGTTATTGATGCGTATTATGCAAGGCGCCGCGATTGGCGGTGAAATGCCTGGGGCATGGGTATTTATCGCTGAACATACCCCAAAACAGCGCTACGGCCTCGGTGTTGGAACATTAACCTCTGGTATCACAGGCGGTATTTTATTAGGGTCTATCGTCGCTATCATCATTGAGAACAGTTATACCTCACAAGAGATCCATGACTTTGCATGGCGTATTCCATTTATTCTTGGTGGTATTTTTGGCTTTATTTCTGTTTATTTACGCCGTTTTTTGGAAGAGACACCTATTTTTAAAGAGTTGGCTGCTAAAAAAGCTTTAGCGGATGAGTTACCCGTTAAGACTGTTGTGAAGTCTCATAAACAAGCCTGCTTGATCACCGCGGCATTGACATGGTCATTATCAACAGCCATCGTTGTAACCATTTTGATGACGCCTGATATCGTGCTTCAAGGGATCTATCAAATTGACCGAAATATCGCCTTACAAGCTAACTGTGCAGCAACATTGACATTAACTTTAGGCTGTATTTTTTGGGGTTGGTTCGGCGATAAGATGGGAACGCGCGCTTCAATGACCTTGTCATGGGGTGGTCTGGCGGTGACTGCATTGTATTTTTATTCATCTTTGTCGCCAGAGATTTCAGCAACGACTTTGATTTTTAACTATGGCTTAATGGGCTTTTTTGTTGGCGCGATTGCAACGACACCAATTGTCAGTACGCGCGCGTTTCCACCTGAAATCCGTTATTCCGGCTTATCATTTGCCTACAATATTGCCTATGCAGTCTTTGGGGGTCTGACACCAATGTTAACGGGAACATGGTTGCAACAATCTCATATGGCACCTGCCTACTATGTTGCCGCGGTTTCTTTACTGGCTGTCGCTGTCGCCTATATTCCTTTAGCATGGAAAGGATGGACAGTGAATGCTGAGCAAGACAAAGAAACATTAGGGGCATTAAACACCAGTACAACTCGCTAATTGACCTCATTTCTTTAATCCATTAACGTATAAACCTGTGGTGATTAATTCCCACAGGTTTTTTTATACAATGTTAGTCAACTAATCTGCCGATTCTGCACACTAGTTGACGTTTTTTTCATATTTCCTTCATTTTTACGTGTAACCCCCACGCTAAACTATTAACATATCGCAACTGACTAATTTTTAACTATATAGCAGGTTCATCTCTGCTAATTTAATCATCATAATATGATGCTTTTTTACTCGACTTTGAATTAAGCGAAAATATAAATGAATAAACAAAAACGCCGTACCACTCTAACCCGTTCAGCCATTTTCGTTGCCATCATTGTCGCTGCAGGTGCCGGTTGGTATTTTTATTCTCAAAATACGCCATCTGATACAGCACAAAACAGTGCTCGTCCTACACGATCAAATAGTGCGCCACACCGTATGCTTGCCCCCGTTCAATACGCTAATGCGCAAGAAAAAGTGGTTCCTCGCTATTTAACTGGTCTCGGCACAGTACAAGCTGCCAATGTTGTCACGGTCACGAGCCGTGTTGAAGGGCAATTGATGTCTTTGCATTTTACCGAAGGGCAACAGGTAAAAGCGGGCGATTTGCTTGCTGAAATCGATCCTCGCCCTTTTGAAGTCCAATTAGCTCAGGCAGAAGGCCAACTGGCTAAAGATAAAGCGACGTTGGCAAATGCTCGATTAGACTTAAATCGTTATCAAAAGCTTGCGGGAACAAAAGTGATTTCACAGCAAGAGCTAGATAACCAAAAAGCGCTCGTTTTACAGGCAGAAGGCAGTATTAAGGTCGATCAAGCCGCCGTTGATAATGCGAAGCTACAATTAACCTACAGTAAAATCACAGCCCCTATTTCAGGCCGTGTTGGTTTAAAACAGGTCGACGTCGGTAATTTTATTTCTGCGGGCACAGCAACCCCAATCGTGGTTATCACACAGACTCAACCTGCTGATGTGCTTTTTGCCCTTCCCGAGGGAGACATTCCTGCCGTACAAAAAGCTCAGTCCTCAAATCAACCGGTAAAAGTGGAAGCTTGGGATAGAAATAATATCGCGATGATCAGCGAAGGCTATTTGTTAAGTATAGATAATCAGATAGACCCTGCTACTGGCACACTAAAAATGAAAGCACGTTTTACGAACGAGCTACAAACTTTATTTCCAAATCAATTTGTGAATATCAAAATGCAGATCGAAACCTTGCAAAATGCCGTCGTTATCCCTACTGCGGCATTGCAGATGGGTAACGAAGGTCATTATGTTTGGGTACTGAACGATGATAATCGTGTGAGTAAACATGTTGTGACGGTAGGTATGCAAGATAGCCAGCAGGTGGTGATTGAAAGTGGGCTAACTGCAAATACAAAAGTGATTACTGACGGTGTCGACCGTTTAACAGATGGCACCAGCGTGGAAGTAGTTAACACCGAAACGGCTTCTAAATCCGCAAAACCACAAAAAAATAAAAATACAGCGGAGAAAGCCTGATGCAACCCGGGATCCAAAAAGGTGGCGGCCCTTCCCGCTTATTTATTTTACGTCCAGTCGCTACCACCTTATTTATGGTAGCCATTCTGCTTGCAGGGATCATTGGCTATCGTTTCCTACCTGTATCGGCTTTACCGGAAGTCGATTATCCAACGATCCAAGTGGTCACCCTCTATCCGGGAGCGAGTCCTGAAGTCATGACATCCGCGGTAACCGCGCCGCTAGAAACCCAGTTTGGGCAGATGTCTGGGCTAAAACAAATGTCTTCCCAAAGTTCAGGGGGCGCATCTGTGATCACCTTGATGTTCCAGCTAACACTCCCCTTGGAGGTTGCAGAACAGGAAGTTCAGGCCGCCATTAATTCAGCCTCAAGTTTACTGCCTTCAGATTTACCTTATCCGCCTATTTACAATAAGGTCAACCCAGCGGATCCACCGGTACTCACTCTCGCCGTCACTTCTGACGCCATGCCTTTGACACAAGTTCAAGACATGATTGAGAACCGTATTGCGCAAAAAATATCACAGGTCAATGGCGTGGGGCTTGTCACCCTTGCGGGTGGACAACGCCCAGCGGTGCGAGTGAACTTAAACCCACAAGCGATGGCAGCAAAAGGATTAGACAGCGAGACGATCCGAACCGCGATAAACAATGCTAACGTCAACTCAGCAAAAGGCAGTTTTGATGGCCCAACACGCGCGGTAACCCTCTCTGCAAATGACCAAATGAAATCCTTAGAGGACTATCGCCGCTTAATTGTGGCCTTTCAAAACGGTGCTCCCGTCCGTTTAGGTGATATCGCCACTATTGAGCAAGGGGCGGAAAACGCCTATCTAGGTGCGTGGGCAAATGCACAACAGGCTATTGTTATTAATGTACAACGCCAACCTGGCGCTAACGTTATCGAAACCACTGATACCATTCGCAACCTGCTTCCTGAGCTAATTGAAACACTGCCTAAATCGGTGGATGTGAAAATTTTAACGGATAGAACCAGCACAATCCGTGCCTCCGTTAGCGATGTGCAGTTTGAATTAATGCTTGCGATTGCACTGGTTGTCATGGTGATCTACCTGTTCCTACGCAACGGTATCGCGACACTCATTCCCGGTATTGCCGTTCCTCTTTCCCTTGTCGGCACCTTTGCCGTCATGTATTTCTGTGGTTTCTCTGTCAATAACCTCACTTTGATGGCTCTCACTATCGCCACAGGGTTTGTGGTCGATGATGCCATTGTGGTTATTGAAAATATTTCGCGCTACCTTGAACAAGGTGACAAGCCTGTCGTCGCCGCTTTAAAAGGCGCGGGAGAAATTGGCTTTACCATTATTTCATTAACATTTTCTTTGGTGGCAGTACTGATCCCATTACTGTTTATGGGCGATATTGTTGGTCGGTTGTTTAGGGAATTTGCCATCACCCTTGCCGTTGCCATTCTGATCTCGGCGGTAGTGTCCTTGACACTCACACCAATGATGTGTGCTCGCTTGTTAAAACCTGAATCAGAGCATAAACATAACCGCTTTGAAATCGCCTGCGAGCGCTTTTTTGACCGCATGATTGCAGGATATGCCATTTGGTTAAAGCGGATATTAAATCACCGCTGGCTAACACTTTCCGTTGCTATCGGCACGCTGGTTTTAACCGTATTACTGTATATGTGGATCCCGAAAGGTTTCTTTCCATTACAAGATAACGGGATCATTCAAGGCACTATTGAAAGCCGCCAATCCATCTCCTTTGTGGCTATGTCACAGAAACAGCAGGAAGTGGCTGAAAAATTACTGTCTGATCCTGCGGTAGAAAATATCACCACTTATGTTGGGATAGATGGAACCAATCCGACTCTCAATAATGGGCGCATTCAAATTACCTTGAAGCCTTTAGATGAACGTCCAGATCGCGTCAATACGATTATTCCACGCTTGCAACGTTTAGCTGATAGCGTTTCTGGGGTCAATTTGTATTTGCAACCGATGCAAGACCTCACGATTGATACCCAATTGGCTCGCACCCAATATCAATTTACGCTGCAAGCAGGCTCGCTAGATGAACTTTCTCTTTGGGTGCCTAAGCTATTGAGCCAATTAAAACAACAGCCCGAGTTAGTGGATGTCAGCAGTGATTGGCAGGATAAAGGACTTGTCGCCTACGTTAATGTTGATAGAGATACGGCGAGTCGTTTTGGTATCACGATGGCTGCAATTGATAACGCCCTATACAATGCGTTCGGTCAACGCATGATCTCGACCATTTATACCCAATCGAATCAGTACCGCGTTATTATTGAGCATGATACGCAAACTCGCGATGGTATTAACGCCCTGAATGATATTCGTCTCAAAGGCACCGATGGCGCCATTGTGCCATTAAGCACGTTAGTCAATATTCAGGAAGGCTATGGGCCGCTTGCGATTAACCATTTGGATCAGTTCCCAGCAGCGACCTTCTCGTTTAATCTTGCTGACGATGCGTCTCTTGAGTCTGCGGTTAATGCGGTGAAAAATGCAGAAGCGCAAATTAATATGCCAAAATCCATTACGACTCAGTTCCAAGGCGCTACTTTAGCGTTTGAAGCCGCACTGAGTAGTACGGTTTGGTTAATTGCCGCCGCAATCATCGCCATGTATATCGTTCTTGGGATTTTATATGAAAGCTTTATTCATCCTATTACCATCCTCTCAACACTCCCTACTGCTGGCGTAGGGGCATTATTAGCTCTGATGATGGCTGGCAGCGAATTAGATGTGATTGCTGTTATTGGTATTATTTTGTTAATCGGGATAGTTAAAAAGAACGCAATCATGATGATTGACTTTGCACTTGCCGCCGAACGTGAGCAAGGCATGTCTCCTAAAGATGCTATTTACCAAGCCTGTTTATTACGATTCCGCCCAATATTGATGACCACCATGGCGGCTCTGCTCGGCGCATTACCGCTGATGCTCAGTAGCGGCGTAGGTGCAGAGCTTCGTCAACCACTTGGGATCTGTATGGTGGGAGGGCTGATTATGAGTCAGATCTTAACCCTATTTACGACACCGGTGATTTATCTGTTATTTGATAGCCTTTCAAATAACTTAAAAGCACGCCGCCAAAGTCGCAAACAACAGGTGTCATAATGAAGCGTTTCTTTGCCTTATTCATTAGTCGCCCTGTTGCAACCACACTGATTAGCGTTGCAATCTCGCTATGTGGTGCACTGAGCTTCATTTTTTTGCCCGTTGCACCACTGCCACAAGTTGACTACCCCGTAATAAACGTGACAGCGTCACTTCCTGGGGCATCCCCAGAAACCATGGCATCGTCTATTGCAACTCCGTTAGAGCGTTCATTGGGAAGTATTGCGGGTATCAGTGAAATGACCTCCAGCAGTTCGCTTGGTCGTACCACCATCACCCTCGAATTTAATCTTGATAAAGACATTAACAACGCTGCCCGTGAAGTACAAGCCGCGATAAATGCGGCACAAACCTTGTTACCGAGCGGAATGCCAAGCAAGCCTCGATACTATAAATCGAACCCTTCCGACGCCCCTATTATGATCTTAACCTTAACCTCTAAGACGATGAGTACAGGTGAGATTTATGATATTGCATCAACCCGTTTATCACAGCGTATAGCGCAAATTGAAGGGGTCAGTGAAGTCTCCGTTGGTGGTGGCTCCCTGCCCGCGGTACGTGTTGAGCTCAATCCAACGGCTCTATTTAATCAAGGCGTCTCCTTAGATAAGGTGCGCTCCGCAATCAGTAGCGCCAACGTGCGCCAACCTCAAGGCTACATTAACAACGATGACAGCCGCTGGCAGGTACAAACCAATGATGAGCTAAAAAAAGCAGTGGACTATCAACCTATCATCGTCCACTACAAAGAGGGCAATGCCGTCAAACTCAGTGATGTGGCGAATGTGAAAGATTCGGTTCAAGACGTACGTGCAGCAGGGATGTCAGGTGGTGAGCCCGCTATTTTGATTGTCATCCGTCGCGAAGCGGGAGCTAATATCATTGAAACCGTAAATCGCATTCGCGCAGAGCTTCCTGACTTCCAAGAGATGATCCCTGCCGCGATTGACCTAAAAGTAGCGCAGGACAGAACGCCGACGATCCGCGCTTCACTCGTTGAAGTCGAGCGCGCATTGATGATCGCTATTGCGTTAGTCATATTAGTTGTGTTGTTATTTCTACGCTCTGGTCGCGCCACCCTGATCCCTGCAATTGCGGTTCCTGTATCTCTCATTGGCACCTTTACTGCCATGTATCTTTGCGGTTTCAGTTTAAATAACTTGTCATTAATGGCATTGACCGTCGCAACAGGCTTTGTTGTCGATGATGCGATTGTGGTACTCGAAAACATTTCACGTCATATCGAAAATGGCTGTAAACCCTTTATTGCTGCGGTCAGAGGGGTGAGTGAAGTCGGTTTTACGGTTGTTTCAATGAGCATCTCCCTCGTAGCCGTTTTTATTCCTTTATTATTAATGGAGGGGTTAGTTGGCCGGCTATTTCGTGAGTTTGCGATTACCCTCGCCACGGCAATTGGCATCTCGCTGGTCGTTTCGCTGACCCTCACCCCCATGATGTGCGCCCATTTGCTTAAACGACACAAAGGCAAACAGGCTGAAAAAACCAGTGTTATCGGCGGCTACTTACACCGTATACAAAACGGTTACGGTGCGACATTAAATTGGGTACTGTCTCATAAACGCAGTGTACTCGCTATCTTGTTCGCCACTATCGGATTGAACATTTATTTGTATATCGCTATCCCAAAAACATTTTTCCCTGAACAAGATACAGGCCGTTTACTTGGCTTTGTTCGTGCCGACCAAAGCATTTCATTCCAAGCAATGAAAGAGAAAATGACGCGCTTTATGCAGCAAGTGAATGCCGATCCTGCCGTGGATAGCGTGACAGGTTTTACTGGCGGAAGCCGTGTAAACAGCGGCTCCATGTTTATCTCATTGAAACCGATTGATGAACGTAAAGAGAGTGCCAACGCGGTAATCAACCGACTTCGAGCTAAGTTAGCTAAAGAGCCGGGAGCTAATTTATTTATGATGCCCGTGCAAGATATCCGTGTTGGTGGCCGTCAAGCGCATTCCAGTTATCAGTTTTCATTACTTGCCGATGAACTCAATGCGTTACGTGAATGGGAGCCTGCGGTACGTAAAGCCATTGCCGAACTCCCGCAAGTGACTGATGTAAACTCAGATAAAGAGGATAAAGGCGCTGAGATGGCCATTACCTATGATAGGGATTTAATGGCCCAACTTGGTATTGATGTGCGAGCCGCCAATGACCTGTTGAATAATGCCTTCGGACAACGTCAAATATCCACCATCTATGAACCCATGAACCAATACAAGGTGGTGATGGAAGTGGCGCCTGAATATACTCAGGATGTCAGTTCTCTCGACAAAATGTTTGTTATCAATAGTCGTGGAGACGCTATTCCATTATCTTATTTTGCCCGTTGGCAGCCCGCCAATGCCCCTTTGAGTGTTAACCACCAAGGGTTATCGGCATCATCCACTATCGCATTTAACATCGCTGAAGGTTATACCCTCAATGACGCCATTTCAGCTATCGAAAAAACCATGACCACACTTGGTGTGCCATCAACAATACGAGGCACTTTTGCGGGTACAGCTCAGATATTCCAAGATACCTTAAAATCACAATTGTTTTTAATTTTAGCAGCCATTGTCACTGTCTACCTTGTTTTAGGCATTTTGTATGAAAGCTATATTCATCCACTGACCATTTTATCCACACTACCTTCGGCGGGGGTCGGCGCTCTCCTCGCCTTAGAGTTATTTGATACCCCATTTAGTTTAATTGCTCTAATCGGCATTATGCTGCTGATTGGTATTGTGAAGAAAAATGCCATTATCATGGTGGATTTTGCTATCCAAGCACAACGTCAGCATGGTTTAACCGCACGTGAGGCGATTTTGCGTGCGAGCTTACTGCGCTTTAGGCCTATTTTAATGACGACGCTGGCAGCAATTTTTGGTGCCCTACCACTTGCTTTAGGCAGTGGTGATGGCGCGGAGTTACGCCAACCATTAGGTATCACTATTGTTGGTGGCTTAGTGATGAGTCAACTACTCACCTTATTCACAACACCGGTCGTCTATTTATGTTTCGATCAACTCAGACAGCGCTATACCAAAAAAGCGGTAGCTCTAAACGAATAAGGGCTTATATATAATGAAACTCAGATTTAATAGCGTCAGTACTCGATTATTTTTGGCTATCTTTGCGACATGCATACTCCTCGTTGTGATCATGCACCAAGGAGTACGTTTAAGCTTCCAGCATGGTTTTACCGACTATATTAAAGAAAATGACCAACAGCGTGCTGAGCTGATCGCTGACGCTCTTGCTGAGCAATACGATGAGACGGGGAGTTGGCGCTTCTTGATCCGTAATGAACGTGCTTTCTTTCATATTTTACGCAGCATTGAACACCACCAGCGCACCCTACCGCCGACTAAACCAAAGGGGTGGCGCTCATATTTTTGGGTTTATGATAGCCAAGACCGCCGAATATTAGGCCGCGATGTTCCTTTACCGGATGATGTTATCCGACAACCCGTCATCTCATCTAATGGCAAAACGGTAGGTTGGGTCATTGCAAGTAGTGGAGATGGGATTAGCAATGAAATTGACCGCCGTTTTGATGATCAACAGATGCTCACCAGTTGGTTTATTGCTGGCTTATCATTAATCGTTGCCTTGATTGCTACATTTTTCTTAGCACGTGGTTTTTTAAGACCCATCAAACGGCTGTTAGATGGGACGAACCAACTTGCCAATGGCGACTTTTCAACCCGCGTTCCTGAAGTCGGTCACGATGAACTCGGTCAGCTAGCAAAAGACTTTAATCACCTCGCATCAACGCTGGAAAAAAATGAGCATATGCGCCGAGACTATATGGCAGATATTTCTCATGAACTGCGCACTCCTCTATCCGTTTTGCAAGGTGAACTCGAAGCCGTTCAGGATGGCGTTCGCCAAGCGACACCTGAGACCATCAATTCATTACTGGCAGAGACACACACATTAATCAAATTAGTCAACGACCTACATCAACTTTCCCTGTCGGATAGAGGCTCGTTGGTGTATCGCATCCAATCTGCTGATATTGTGCCTTTAATTAATATGACCGTTGGGCAATCACGCTGGCGGCTCGAAGAAAAACAGCTTTCAGTTACGCTAAATTTACCTGAGCAGCAGATCATCAATATTGACCCAGACCGAATCACGCAGCTATTTTACAATTTGATGGAAAATAGCCTACGTTATACCGACCCGCAAGGTGAAATAGTCATTCGAGCCTTGGTTGAAGAGAATCAATTTTCTATTTATTGGGAAGACAGTGCACCGGGGTTAACCATCCAGCAGTGTAGCCACCTATTTGAGCGTTTCTATCGAGCCGAAGGGTCTCGTAACCGCGCTAGCGGAGGCTCTGGCTTAGGGTTAGCGATTTGCTATAATATCATTGAAGCGCATAAGGGAAGCATACACGCTAGCCCTTCCCCTTTAGGCGGCGTGTGTATTGCTATCCACTTACCGCTCAATCAAAAGGAAAGTGAACAGTGACAGTGTTAGAGCCTTCAAGTGCCAACGTATTAATTGTTGAGGATGAGCCAAAACTTGGGCAACTGCTTTATGATTACCTTCAGGCGGCAGGTTATCAGCCTTCAATATTGCAGCGTGGTGATGAAGTCATTGACTATGTGCGTCAGCAACAACCCGACATTATCCTCCTTGATTTGATGCTACCGGGGATGGACGGGCTAACAATCTGCCGTGAACTGCGCAAATTTTGCGAGATACCGATCATTATGGTGACGGCTAAAACGGAAGAAATTGACCGCCTGTTAGGGTTAGAAATTGGTGCCGATGACTATATCTGTAAACCCTTTAGTCCTCGCGAAGTAGTCGCAAGGGTAAAGACTATTTTACGGCGTTGCCAACGCGCGGCTTCTCCGGATAAAAGCAGACCCCAGCTCATTATCGATGAAAATGCGTTTCAAGTCCGCTATGGCGAACAACTGCTTGAGTTAACTCCCGCCGAGTTCCGTTTACTCAAGTTTATGTCGGACAACGCTGGCACCGTCTTTTCCCGTGACCAGCTATTAGATATTCTGTATGACGATCACCGCATCGTCACCGATAGAACAATTGATAGCCATGTTAAAAACTTACGGCGTAAACTCGAATTACTCGATAACGAGAAAACATTTATTCGCTCTATTTATGGTTTAGGTTATCGCTGGGATGAGGTGTAATCCTAGACATTGAGGCAAGTCAGTTATACTTACTATTTGTAGGGAATATTTTGATTTCCTGAAAAATAGAGTTAAAATCAGCTCCCTTTAAAATGCTTATCCGCCCTAGGGTAAGTACTGACTTGATATCAGACTGAGAAGCAACATGTTTACACCAGAATTATTATCGCCCGCAGGTTCATTAAAGAACATGCGTTATGCTTTTGCTTATGGCGCAGATGCCGTTTATGCAGGGCAACCTCGTTATAGCCTTCGCGTGCGTAACAACGAATTTAACCACGAAAACCTTGCTAAAGGGATCCAAGAAGCCCACGAACTTGGCAAAAAGTTCTATGTCGTTGTTAACATCGCACCGCATAATGCCAAGCTAAAAACCTTTATTCGCGACCTAACCCCTGTCATTGAAATGGGGCCAGATGCGTTGATCATGTCAGACCCTGGTTTGATTATGATGGTTCGCGAAGCCTTCCCTGACATGGATATTCATTTATCCGTACAAGCAAACGCAGTTAACTGGGCATCGGTAAAATTTTGGAAGCAAATGGGTCTGACTCGCGTCATTTTATCACGTGAGCTTTCACTTGAAGAAATCGCTGAAATTCGTAAACAGGTGCCTGATATTGAATTAGAGGTATTCGTTCACGGTGCACTGTGTATGGCCTACTCTGGCCGTTGCCTACTGTCAGGTTATATCAATAAACGCGACCCAAACCAAGGTACTTGCACCAACGCCTGCCGCTGGGAATATAAAGTTGAAGAAGGCAAAGAAGATGATGTGGGAAATATCGTGCATATGCATGAGCCTATCCCTGTCAAAAACATAGCGCCAACTTTAGGTGAAGGTGCCCCGACCGATAAAGTGTTTATGATCGAAGAGGCTAAACGTCCGGGTGAGTATATGACCGCCTTTGAAGACGAACATGGCACTTATATCATGAACTCCAAAGATTTACGCGCGATAGAACACGTTGAAAACTTGACTAAAATGGGTGTGCACTCCTTAAAAATTGAAGGACGCACAAAATCATTCTATTACTGTGCACGTACAGCACAAGTCTATCGCCGTGCAATTGATGATGCGGTTGCCGGTAAGCCATTCGACCCAACTCTCCTTTCGACCTTAGAAGGCTTAGCTCACCGTGGCTATACCGAAGGCTTTTTACGCCGTCACACCCATGATGCCTATCAAACCTATGAATATGGCTATTCGGTTTCTGAAACTCAGCAATTTGTGGGTGAATTTACGGGTAAACGTGTTAATGGCCTCGCAGAAGTTGACGTCAAAAATAAATTTAGTCTAGGTGATAGCTTAGAATTAATGACTCCAGCTGGAAACATTGTGTTTACCCTTGATGCGCTCCATAACCGTAAAGGGGAAGCCATTGACGTGGCACCGGGCAACGGTCATATTGTTTATCTGCCTGTTCCTGATGATGTTGATCTAAATTTTGGCCTGCTAATACGTAACCTATCAGGCACAACGACTCGCTCACCACATCAAACTGAATCATCAACTACGGCTTAATTTCGTTACGCATTAAGCTAATTGATTATAATGCTAGAATTCATTAATTTAATTGATTGAATTTCTAGCATTTTTTATTTTTCCGTTTCAAACTATCTCAGTATAAAACATCAACTTCAATTGATAATCATTCTCATAAATAGTGTTTTACCGTAAAAATGTATTTAATATCCATTTTTATGCAATAGATCACAACAATTAGCTATTCAATGTCGTATAGTCACAATCGAAAATGAAGAACTAGAAAGTCATAAAATAAGACTAGGAACCACCTCCTTGGCTGGCTCAATCTCCCTTGAGCTAGCCATTTCTTTTTTATCTCCCCTATAGAATGATTTAATCTATCAATGTGATTATTGAATTATTGTCATTTATCTCTCCGTTGTGTCTATACTGTGATCACTGTTGTTATCACTACAAGGATCAAAATGGCTATCGATAAACTTCATCGCGCACTTATCATCCTCAACGGTAAACAATCTGCCAATCCTGAGCTAAGAAAAGCCATCTACCAGCTACGTGAAGAAGGTCATACAATTTTGGTGAGGATCCCATGGGAAACCAGTGAATTACCTACTTTTATTGATGAAGCAATCCGCGAAGGTGCAGAAACAATTATCGCCGGTGGCGGCGATGGCACAATTAACGCTGTAGCCAGTGCGTTAATGCGCTTACCTGAAAAGCAACGCCCCGCGATTGGTATCTTACCGCTAGGTACAGCCAATGATTTTGCTACTGGCGCCAACATCCCTATGGATATCCATGCTGCTTTAGCATTAGCAGTAAAAGGCAAATCAGTGGCGATAGATATTGCTAGAGTCAATCATGATGCTTTTTTTATGAATATGGCCACGGGGGGGTTTGGCACTCGGATCACAACAGAAACGCCGGATGCTCTTAAGTCAGCACTGGGTGGCGCAGCTTATGTTATTAATGGCTTGTTGCGCCCTGACACACTAAAAACTGATACCTGTCGGATTGAAACAGAGCATTTTCATTGGGAAGGCGAAACTCTGGTTGTTGCTATCGGTAATGGAATACAGGCGGGTGGTGGACAACAATTAACCCCCGATGCATTAATCGATGATGGTAAATTGAATTTGCTCATCATACCCGCTCGCGATGTGATACCCGCTCTACTGACCAATTTGTTCAGCAATGATAAAAATCAGCATTTAATTGAAAAAACAACTCGTTGGGTAAAAATTTCATCGCCCCATGAAATGGTATTTAATTTGGACGGAGAGCCGCTTTCTGGTGAAACTTTCACCTTTGAATTACTACCTGAAGCGATCCACTGCCGGTTACCGCCTCAATGTGGCTTGTTATCTTAAATTTTATGATTAACATCCCCTAGACTTTTGTTAAATGGAGGAAGTCATGACTGATATCGCTAAGCTGTTAGGTTCCGAAGCTTCAACTCTTTTAGACCATCGTTGCCAAACTATCCCTCGTGAAAACCTTTATCTGCCTGGCTCAGATTTTGTTGACCGTGTGATGATCGATAATAACCGCCCCAATAGTGTACTTCGTTCAATGCAGACTTTATTTAACCATGGTCGCTTAGCTGGCACCGGTTATCTGTCTATTCTTCCCGTTGACCAAGGCGTTGAACACTCAGCCGCTGCCTCATTTGCTGCCAACCCGCTCTATTTCGACCCTAAAAATATTGTTGAATTAGCAATTGAGGCTGGTTGTAACTGCGTAGCCTCTACCTATGGTGTCTTAGCTGCCGTTTCGCGCCGCTACGCGCATAAAATTCCTTTCTTAGTCAAACTGAACCATAACGAAACCCTCAGTTACCCTACTCAATACGACCAAACCTTATATGCCAGTGTTGAACAAGCGTTTGAAATGGGTGCCGTTGCGGTCGGTGCGACTATCTATTTCGGCTCTCCTGAGTCTCGTCGCCAAATTGAAGAGATTTCTGCGGCATTTGAACGAGCACATGAACTCGGCATGGTAACCGTTCTATGGGCTTATTTACGCAATTCCGCATTTAAAAAAGATGGCGTTGATTACCACGCAAGTGCCGATTTAACGGGGCAAGCAAACCATATCGCGGCAACTATCGGTGCGGATATCGTAAAACAAAAAATGGCTGAAAATAACGGCGGCTATAAAGCGATTGGCTTTGGTCACACCGATGAGCGCGTGTATACCAAACTCACAACCGATAACCCAATCGATCTTGTTCGTTATCAATTAGCGAACTGTTATATGGGTCGTGCAGGTCTTATCAACTCAGGTGGCGCTTCTGGACAAAATGATCTGAGCGAATCAGTACGCACTGCGGTTATCAATAAACGTGCAGGCGGCATGGGGCTCATCTTAGGCCGTAAAGCCTTTAAGAAATCCATGCAAGAAGGTGTGGCATTGATCAATGCCGTACAGGATGTTTACCTCAGTAAAGACGTGACTATCGCTTAATTCGCCTCGCATATGCCCTCATACGAGGGCATTTTCAATCTATGCATTACCACCATGCATGAAAATGGTGAACCGGCCCAATCCCCGCCCCCACTTCTAAGCTATCAGCTTGCTCTAACGCCGCTTGTAAATAAGCTTTTGCTTCCGGAACAGTCTGTTGCCAATCCTTAAAGCGTGGCCTTAATGCAGCGAGTGCAGCAGACAATGTACATCCCGTACCGTGTGTATGACGAGTATTCACTCTTGGTGAGGTAAAACGCCATTCACCTTCTGAAGTTATTAACCAATCAGGGCTTTCACTGTCGCTAAGATGCCCCCCTTTCATCAAAACAGCTTGGCACCCCATATCCAGTAATCGATGCCCTTGACTTAACATTTGAGATTCTGTTTTGGCAGTGTGTTCACCTAATAGCGAGGCAGCTTCAGGTAAATTCGGGGTAATCAATGATACCAATGGCAACAGCTTTCGTCTCATTGCATCAACGGCATCAGGCTGTAGTAGAGGATCGCCACTTTTGGCAATCATGACCGTATCTAAAATCACATGAGGGATGTTGTACTGCTCTAAAGCCTGAGCAACGACCGCAATCACCTTCTGATTGAACAGCATGCCAATTTTAGCACTGTCAATGCGTACGTCACTGAGTACGGATTCAAGTTGTGCTGCCACGAACGTCTCAGGGAGTTCATGAACTGATTGAACACCACGGGTATTTTGCGCCACCAACGCCGTCATGACACTCGTGCCATAAGCACCAAGAGCCGAAAAGGTTTTTAAATCTGCTTGGATCCCCGCTCCACCCGATGGGTCTGTTCCCGCGATGGTTAACGCATTGATTCTCATGAAATCTCACTCCTAAGCACAACGTAAGGAGCGGTCTTATTGGAAGGTTTATCATTGACGCTTCCGACTTCCCTACGCTGGCATTATCCAGATCAGGTAATACGGGTGCTTCTCAGTCTTTATCGACGCCCCGAGCCAAAAATACTTATAGAGTATCGCATTTTTCCTTGCCACAAACCAGCCTATCCACCACTTGCTGACGCCTGTTATTCAGGAAAAACCGAATAATACTCGCATTAGTATCTAAATAATTAAGACTATTGCCAATATTAGTAAATATCAATTAATGCTGTTATATCGCACCTAGGTAATCTAAAATAATTAATGAGCACAATCATTTCGTGAGCAGTGATATTTTTGGCTCACTACCTCAATCTACAATATCCAAAACATGCATTAACCTGAGTCGGATTTACCATGAGAGTTAACAAAAAATTGCAGCAAGTTGTAGGGGCATCAGCCTTAATGATGACCGCCTTCTGCTTTGCTTCATCCCCTTCTACTGATAAGGAGTCTGAGGGGCTATGGGATAAATTTACCCGAAATGTCAGTACCACTTGGGATTCAAATCAATACGATATCTATGTTCCCGTTTTAACATGGCATAACCGCTTTACTTACGATAAAGAGAAAACCGATAGTTATAACGAAACCCCATGGGGATTTGGGCTAGGTAAATATCGCTATGATGAAGACAATGACTGGCATGCACTATATGCTATGGCATTCATGGACTCTCATAATAAAGTAGAGCCAATCGCGGGCTATGCTTATCAAAAAATGTGGATCCCTGGGGAACTAGACGGTTTTAAAATGGGGGCTGGCTTCACCTTGAGTGTAACCGCGCGTGATGATTATTATTACATCCCGCTGCCACTTCCTCTTCCATTAGTTTCTATGGAGTATGACAGATTAGCGCTGCAAGCAACCTATATCCCTGGAACATATAACAACGGTAACGTGCTCTTTGCTTGGTTACGTTGGCAATGGTAATACCAACCTTTTATTAAGCACCTAAAAAAATAGCCAGTCACAACGCTCTGTCACTGGCTATTTTATTGTTTAAATGAAGTTATTCAGCAACTTTCCGATAAGTTAAATACCCGATAACGCCACCACCGCCATCTTTTGGGTGATTTACGCCATCCATCACATTGACTGTCTCGAAATCAAAAGGTGAAACACCCTCTAGGCAAGCCACATTGACCCCATACTGTTCAGGGTTTGAACGTCGTTGATGAAAGGTATAAATGCCACACATTGAGCAGAAAAAGTGGGCGGCTTGGCGTGTATTGAAACGATACTCCGTCAATTTATCTTTGCCTTCGATAATTTCAATACCTGATAACGGAGCAGAGACCGCAATTGCTCCCCTCATACGACAGTAGGAGCAATTGCATCTTCTTGCGGTATTCAATCCATCGGATAGTGTGACTTTGAATTTAACGCTGCCACAGTGGCACTGAGCAAACCGTGTATCCATAGTGTCTCCTATCAATGTATTGAATAATTACACTAATTGATATGAGTGCTAATTAATTAGCTGTCGATGCCTTCTTTTTCGCCATTCCTTGTTTTTTCGCACCTGAGAATTGATAGCCAATCCACAGGACGCCTATCCATAATGGCATAATCAGTACAGAAATTCTCAAACTCTCCATCATCAAAATCACAATCAAGATCAATGCCAAGAAAGCGAGACACAAGTAGTTGCCGAACGGATACCAGATACTTTTAAACTTAGTTTCAATACCTTGCTTGTTCATTTGCGCTCTAAACTTTAAGTTAGAAATACAAATCATAATCCAGTTAATGACTAGCGTTGTCACAACTAATGACATTAAAAATACAAAGGCTTTCCCTTCCATCACAAAATTGATCAAGATACCTACCGAAGTCACAATACCTGAAACAATTAATGCCATAATAGGTACACCACCTTTATTGACTTTCGCCAGAAACTTAGGTGCATTATCTTGTTGAGCAAGGCCAAATAGCATACGGCTGGTACAGTATACGCCGCTGTTATAAACGGACAGCGCCGCTATCAACATAACCACATTTAATGCGTTGGCGACCAGAGCATCACCTAAATTATGGAAGATGATATAGAATGGGCTTGTATCGTTATCTAATTTAACCCATGGGTACAACTGCAATAAAATTAATATCGAGCCTATATAGAAAATCAAGATACGATAAACAACTTGGTTAATCGCTTTAGGAATGCTTTGTTCAGGTTTTTCAGCTTCTGCGGCGGTGATCCCGACCAACTCTAAGCCACCAAATGAAAACATAATAATAGCAAGAGCCATTAATAAACCAAGAAAATCGTTAGCAAAGAAGCCGCCATATTCCCATAGGTTAGACAGCCCAGATTCTGAACCACCTCGCCCACTAAACAGTAAATAACAACCAAAGAGGATCATCGCAACAATTGCAACCACCTTGATTAAGGCAAACCAGAACTCAGTTTCACCATAAGCGCGCACATTAATAAAGTTGACCGCATTTACAACGATAAAAAAGACGATGGCAGAAACCCAAATCGGTAAATCAGGCCACCACCCTTGCATATATTTCCCCGCGGCAGTCAGTTCCGTCATCCCAACGAGGATAAACATAAACCAATAATTCCATCCGGAGAGGAAGCCTGCAAAGCCTCCCCAATACTTAAATGCGAAGTGACTAAATGAACCTGCAACAGGCTCTTGAACGATCATTTCCCCTAACTGGCGCATGATCAGAAAAGCAATAACCCCACATAATGCATACCCTAACAATACCGAAGGGCCTGCCATTTTGATGGTTGTTGCTATTCCAAGAAACAGCCCTGTGCCAACGGCACCTCCCAAAGCAATCAATTGGATATGCCTATTCTTTAATCCACGCTTTAGCGTTTGCTGCTCTTGCGCCATAACTTTACCCTTATCATCCTATGTACTTGCTTGTTATCTCTATTGATTGAGCTAAGCATACAAGTTTATTTGAATTTTATTATTAACACTACTGAAACACATACTCTGCCCTATCTTGAGCCTTTATCATATTAAATATTGATGTTATCTGATAAAGATGCGCAAGACGCACAGTATGGCGTATTAAAGGATAAAATCAAAACGGTAACAAGTCAGTTATTTGACATATTCCAAATATAAAATTTTCACCACCTTGGTCGCAAAGGCTATCCATGGCTAAAAGATATAAAAAAATACAGGTTATCACGATGCATACACCGATGATCAATTTGTATTTCAACAATACTCTCCCTTAAAAAAACAGCACCATAATTATTAATTATCAATAAATTACGGTAAAGCTAAGATAAACAGAATGATACTATTGGCGAATAGACTATGTTTTGATGCCAAATGTTACCTCAGCCATCAGAATAAAATTTGAGGAAAATAAGCAGTTCATGTCAATTTTCGTCTTTATGCTTATTTTTCCTACTCATTGCCAAAAATTGTGTTTAATTGGCTTTTTTTTCATCAATTTAATCGTAATACCGCACAAGCGGCCTTTGTCATGATCAAATGAAGTTGTGTATACTTCAGCTACCTTATTTAGCCCATTAGCTATTCGTGTTTATTTTTTAGTCTTACCAATAAATACTTAGCTAATCTCTAAATAAATGAAGCTGGGTAGATACGTTTATGCGAGATCGCTGTACCATGCTAAAAGGGGTATAAACTCGCCCTATGGGGTTCGGATGCAATCTGTTTTACTATTGTTTTCTATTACGTGATTGAGGAATAATGCTTTCGTTGACTCAATTCGACAAAACAGATGTATTTTGAACAAAAATCTAACACCAAAAGGTCAACGACCTCAGTAATTGAATCGAGATGCCACAAGACAACCACTTAGCACTTGTTGATGCTCTAAGCAAATGGATCGAAGAACATTTAGGTCGTGTTATCCATTTGGAAGAGCTTGCCGCCTACTCAGGCTACTCCCTCTGGCATATGCAGAAAATCTTTAAGGAAGTCACAGGGATTTCATTAGGTAAATATATTCGCCAACGTCGACTGGCGGGTGCAGTCAACCTATTAAGAAATAGCGATCAGTCTATTTTTGATATCGCCTTAGACTTTGGATTTGGCTCACAATCACATTTTACCTATATGTTTAGGAAGGAATACGGCATTACACCGTTTGATTTCAGACAAAATGTTGATATTGATTTAGATGTAAAGGAGCCACTGCATTTAACCCATAACGGTGAGTGAAGATGCCTTATTTGCGTTGAGGCCCCTCCCCCTACATCACCCAATGCCATAAGCCATTGTCACTTATGCCGTTTTATTTTCTAACTCAGTTAGGTTATCAATAAGCGGCAAAAATCATTTACTTAATCATTTTAAGATCGTGGCGAACGATAAAATGGCTCATGTTGCACCGGTTTCTCGTTATTGCTCTTTTTTAGCTAATTTACATTTTGTGTAAATAGAGTAAGGTATTTCAATAAAACATCATTAACCGGAGGCGTTGATGTCTATCAAACTGGTAGCGATTGATTTAGATGGCACTTTACTCAACTCTCAACACCAAATCACCCCTGCTGTTAAAGAGGCGGTTATTCAGGCAAAAAATAAAGGTGTCCGTGTCGTACTTGCATCTGGGCGGCCATTTTCTGGGATCTTCCCCTACCTTCAAGAACTTGGGCTAGATAATGCATCAGATTATTGCATCAGCAATAATGGTAGTGTGATACATCAAGCCAATGATGGTACCCATTTAATTGAAAACCTTCTCGATTTTGAGGATTACCAATATTTTGTTTCTCTCGCTAACGATGTTGGTGTGCATATGCATGCACTTGCACAAAACACCATGTTCACCGCCAACCGTCACATTAGCCATTACACCGTCCATGATGCTTATTTGACAAATACTCCACTCGTATATTGTCCAGCAAACGAAATGGATCCCAGTCTCAAATTTACTAAAGTGATGATGATAGACCAGCCTGAAAAGCTGAGCGTTGGGATCAGTTATATTCCTGAAGATACTTTTGAAAGTTATTCTCTCATAAAAACCAGCCCTTACTTTTTAGAAATCTCCAGTAAAACGGCAAGTAAAGGCGCAGCACTACAGCTAATTTGTGAAAAACTCGGCATTACACCTGATAAAGTCATGAGTATTGGCGATCAAAATAATGATATACAAATGCTGCAATACGCCAAATTTCCCGTCGCTATGGGAAATGCTATCGATAACGTTCGTGATATTGCAAAATTTGTCACTGCCACCAATAACGAAGACGGTGTCGCCGTTGCGCTAAATAAATTTATTAACCAACAATAATCTTTTTGGCAGTGATATTCACTGCCAATTAATCATATCTTACAGAATCAGACTGCTTGTTTACCCATTCCCTTCCCTATTTCCCTACATCCAAAAGCCAAATGGATGACTAAAACCTTACTTAGCTTTCTAAATTTGATACTATCTGCCCCCTTAAAAATACTGTAATACTAAAATATTCATTGCAAAATATACATTACAAACAGGTAGTAACATGTTTTCGACTAAAGATATGGTAATTCTTGGGATGATGGTCTTCGCGCTATTTTTAGGCGCAGGAAACATTATTTTCCCTCCTATGGCAGGCTACCAATCGGGTACAGATTGGTTCAGCACATCGCTTGGCTTTATTATTACGGGTGTTATCCTGCCCTTTATGACTCTGGTTACCGTCGCCGTTAAAGGCCGTGGTGAGCGCCTGTCTGTGGATTTACCTAAGTGGGTTGCTGTCATTTTTTGGGTGGCGCTATACTTAATTGTAGGTTCAACCTTTGCGATGCCAAGGGTGACAAATACGGCTTTTGAAATGGGCTTCATTCCATTAGGTTTCATTGAAAAAAGCACCACCTCACACCTTACCTTTGCCTTGATTTTTAACGTGTGCTCTTTGTTCTTTATGCTTAAACAAGGCACGATGATCAGCGCAATCGGCAAGTTTATGACCCCAGCCTTGCTTATTCTATTGGTTGTGGTCGGGATCGCTGTGGTGGCAGAGCCATTATCTCCGATTAATGCACCAGTAAAACAATATGCCGATTATGCCTTTTTTGGTGGGGTAATTGATGGCTATCAAACCATGGACGTGCTATCTGCCATGGCCTTTGGTGGGATTGTCGCTCGTGCTTTAGCATCAAAAAATATCACTCAGCCTCGCCAAGTGGCTTTTATTACCATCAAAGCAGGCTTAATCTCTGTTAGCTTACTCGCTGCACTCTATATTTGCTTATTCTATCTTGGCGCAACCAGTGAACTTGTAGCCAATACAGCAACCAATGGTGGTCAAATATTCTCACGTTACGTGGATACATTATTCGGCTCAATTGGCACATGGATCATGTGTGGGATTGTCTTATTAGCTAGCATGACAACCCTTGTTGGCGTAACGAGTGCTTGTGCTGACTACTTTGCGACTTTCCACCATCGCTTAGGTTACCGTTTTTGGGTGGTCTTTTTCACATTGCTGACCACCATTGTCTCTACTTTCGGCCTAGACACATTATTAAGAGTGACTATTCCTGCGCTATTAATGATCTACCCATCTTCGGTCACCATTGTATTCCTGCAATTTGCAAGACGTTATATGGCTGCACCAAGAGTCACTTACGGTATTACTATCGCTGTTATCGTCTTTATGAGCCTATTAGATACATTAAATAATATGACGTTGCTAAGTGATAATGTGAAGGGCTTCCTTGTTTCAAACTTACCACTATTTGAACAAGGTATGGGCTGGTTGATACCGGGTGTTATCGCTTTCATAATTTCACTGTTTGTTGGCAACCTCTTTTGCAACAAAACCGTGCAATTAACCGATGAAAAAGCATAATTAATTACCAACGATAGCGCCCTACTTTATTGGGCGCTTTTTACCTTAGATGGCCGCCGAGTTGCAAGAAAGCAGATAATCGACCCAAGAGTTACCATTACCACTCCTTGCCAAAAACCTAATGTCAGCGCAGTGCTTAATAGAATTGACGAAAACGCCGTTGATATGACAGGTGTAAAGTAAGATAACGTACCTAATAAAGCGACATTGCCTCGGATCACAGCGAGCGTCCATAACGCATTCGCACCGCCTGTTGCTAAGGATGCCACTAACAGCAATGTGATACTGTGCCATGAAATATTGAATTGCTTATTAGGTTCAAACGCAAAAAGTATCCATAACCCTATCGCAGTGAGTAGAAAAAATAGCACCATTCCATTATGCCCCCCAGAAATACGCTTAGTCACATTGCTATAAAACGCCCAGAGGACAGCTCCAATAAAAGCGAGTAAATAACTTAATGGGTTACTTGAAATATTATCCGCAATTGCCGCGACTGAAATAGGTTGATCACCCGAAATGACCCATATTAACCCAGCAAATGCTAACAGTAGCCCAATACCAAGCAATAGAGTAAACCGCTGGCGATTAAACAAAACAGCTAATGCTATCGTAAAGCTGGGCCATAAATAATTCACCATCCCTAATTCAATAGCCTGTTGTCGGTCTTTTGCCAACCCCAGAGCTAATACAAAACACATTTCATAACTAACAAAGAGTAATGTTCCCCAAATTAAGTAGCGCTTAGGATAAGCACGAATTTTGGGAAACCCCATAAATACAACCAGAATGGCAGTACCAAGGCTATAAATTAATGCGGCTCCACCAACAGCACCAAAGTTTTCACTCGCACTTCGCACTAAACCAACAATCGTACTCCACAGTAAAATAGAGACTACGCCATAAAATGTTGCTGCATGTTGCCCTAATTTCATTGTTTACTCAATTTAACCGTTAGTTTTGAATTTATGAGAAAAACCTTAAAGCTCAGCCTATTAGAAAGCAAGTATTATTGATAACCTTTATTAAATTGAGTGAAAATGGGCTAGCTGACATCGGCGTCAATAAAAGGGAAATAAGAGCCAGCCAGAATGACATGACTCTTATTTTTATGATGATTAAATAGATTTTTGCTTATCCCACTGGGCTACATTTTCCTTATCCCAAATCCCCTCTTCTACCTGCGTTTTTAATTCAGGGTGCTGAGCAATATCAAATGTAGGAATTTTTCCTGCTTTCCTTTGCAAGTTATAATCTTTGGTTAATTTAAACGCGATACCAGACAGTAGCAAGATGGCAATTAAATTAGTAATTGCCATCAGCCCCATCGATAAATCCGCCATTTTCCATATCAATGGCATCTCGGCTAAGGCACCAAACATCACCATGCCTAATGCAGCTAGGCGCAAGATAAGCAAACCTGCGGTGTGATTATTTTCTAAGAATATCATATTGCTCTCTGCGTAAGCATAGTTGGCAATAATTGAAGTGAATGCAAAGAAAAAGATTGCGATTGCGATAAAGGTTGACCCCCAACTTCCCACGACAGATGACAAGGCCTGCTGCGTTAATTCAATTCCGCTGATTTTATCCATTGGGTTTTCAAGTACACCAGACGAGAGAATAATGATCGCCGTCGCACTGCAAATAACAATCGTATCCATAAAAACACCCAGCATTTGCACATAACCTTGTGAAGCAGGATGTGGGGGATATGGAGCGGCAGAAGCGGCTGCATTCGGTGCAGACCCCATCCCCGCTTCATTCGAAAATAACCCGCGCTGGATACCTTGAGTCATCGCTTGAGCAACACCGTAACCAATTGCCCCCCCTGCCGCTTCCTGTAACCCAAAAGCGTTGCGGATAATCATCATAAAGACGTCAGGTAAGCGTTCAATATGATGTCCAAGTACCCAAAATGCTAGCAGTAAATAAGCCAATGCCATAATAGGAACGATTAGCTCAGCAACCTTTGCAATTGATTTTAATCCGCCAAAAATAACAACACCACTCATCACCACAAGCGCAATGCCAACATATAGAGGGTTAAAATCAAATGCTACAGCAGTTGCTTGTGCAATTGAGTTTGCTTGAACGGCATTGAATACCAATCCAAATGCAATAATTAAAAAGATGGAAAATAACACGCCCATCCAACGGCGGTTTAACCCTTTTTGCATATAGTAGGCAGGACCGCCTCGATAATTTCCTTGGTCATCTTTTGTTTTGTACAATTGAGCGAGGGTTGATTCAATAAATGAGGTTGCCATCCCTAACATCGCAACCACCCACATCCAAAAAATGGCTCCAGGGCCTCCTGCCGTTATCGCAATGGCAACACCGGTTAAGTTCCCTGTTCCCACCCGAGCCGCTAAGCTGGTACACAATGCTTGAAAAGACGATATCCCTGCTTTATCGGCTTGATTACTATTTTTTAAAACACCAAACATATGACCAAAATGGCGAAACTGAATAAATCCTGTACGAAGTGTAAAGTAAACACCTACGCCAAGTAATAAATAGATGAGGAGCGACCCCCAAACAATGTCGTTTAGATAATTTACGATTTCTACCAAACCATTCCCCTTACTTTATTATATGTAAATAAAGATCGCTGTATAATTAATGATAATCTTTGTAATGTTTCATCTCACCAAGCACCCTTTCGATTATAAGAAACCAATCCCTAAACGTGCACAATGAAATACAAAACAAAGAGTCATAAAACTATATTTTTTTATCTTCCGTGTAAAACATTTTTTAAGTTTAAATTTTAAGATTGATATTTGTTATATAAATACCTAATATAAAGATGTGTGCTAGATAATATTTTTAATTTAAAATCAACAAATTGCACTCACAACAAGAGTGAACTCATAAAGTTAATCATTTGATTTTATGATATTATCGCTTTATTCACCAACTTGGTTATATAATAATCAAAATCTTATATTATTCCCTTTTATAAATACATATTTCTTTATTATTAATAATTCCTGCTCTACTAATAAAATGAATAATTTAATTTCACCAACATATTCAGTTTATTATTCAATAAATTTATCGCCTTATATTAAGGGTGAATACCCTCAAACTGTTTATTAAACAAGCAAATAGAACATTTAAAAAAAACATCGTAAAAAGAGCATTGAAAAATGATTATTGCTTCTATTTATACATCACCATAAAATTTACAATTAAATCGAAACCCTATTTAAGGTTAAAAAATGAAAATCACCATTAAAATCTCTGATGATGCTGTATCCCAAAGCCTTTATGACGCATTTGCTTCAGAACTAAGAGCAAGGGTATTAGAAGTTTATCCAGGTAGCGATCTCTATATTATTCATGATACTGGAGCAACTACATTTGAAACTTCTGGTTTTCATGATGACAAAGAAGCTCATATCGTTCTTCATGAATTAGTTGAAGACGTTCTCCATCATGGGCATTGGTCAAAATAATTATTCGCCTATGTTTTAGCCAGCCTTTACTTATATTCATTAAATTAAAGGCTGGTTACTCTCTCCTCCTCCATCTCTCCATAATGGCAATTGCTGATCAAGATCATATTTGTTACAAAATCAGCTAATCTTAGTCATAAAACCGCTTTTCTTATTACCGTTGTATGATAAATTATATAACGTAATTTTCATTTACATTGCTTTTGCTCAATATGGCAGCCAGTGTTTTTACTGGCTCTTTTTTGTTTCAAAATGCGAAATAATACTTAGGACACCCTCTTTTCGGCCTATTCTGCTATAGTCTCTGTCTATTATCCGATAAAGTTAAAATTCATTTAGTGTAAAACTAGAGGTACTGCCATGAAACGTCTTTTACTTGCTGTATGCTTTACACCGATTATCGCACTAGGCGCTAATGAACCACTAAATATTAGCCAAACTGCCATTGATTATTGTGATATTACAGGCCAAACACTCAATGATGCCTATCGTTCAGATAAAAGCAGCAACGAATTAGCAGCAGATGCACTTACTCAGCTAAAAAGTAAAAATGTTGATCTCGCTAAATTAGAGACAAACGAAGCTGATTTACAAAAGAACTTGGCTGTTGTCATTAAAACCATCCGCGATAATAAAGGTAGCTTTAAGAGCCAGGACGAATTCGCGAAATCGCTAAATGACTCAATCTCCGCTTGCAAAATCCAAACTGAGCTTCTGTTGAACAAAACGAAATAAGCATCAATCTATAAAAATGTACCCAGTCTCTATCGAAACTGGGCACATTCTATTATCTCATGAGCTGTTATGGTTGCTCTTTTTGGCATATCGTCTTGATAGAGGCCTGAATGTCCTCGTTATCGCTCAACAATAACTGATTCTTCCCTGAAAATTGCCCGTCACGAATATCAATATTAGCAACAAAAAGTAGTGCACGACCATCATTACCGACCTGATATGTGCCGCATACGCCTACACTTTCACCTTCTTTGTATTGATTCCGCTTAACAACCTTAACGTCATTGAAGTTCACAGGTTGCTGTGAGGCGAGTTTATTTTCGACCAATTGCTGAGCCATTTTTTGAATGTCGGAGTCATGAATTGCTGTAACATATTGATATACAAAGCCAGCAATAATAATCAAAATGACGATAAACAGTTTGGTTTTTATACGTTTCAATACATAATCCTTCTTGGCATTTAGCTAGTCAGACTAATTATAACGATATTAACTTGTTTTATGTGAACAAAATGAGCCAAGTTCGCCAAAATTTGATTTATTGGTGAATACAACAAGCGTGTTCTATAAGCCGTTATTAAGGATATCTTATCTTTTATTAATTAACTTATAATATTGTCAATTTAATTAATTTTTCATTCAATATAATATTCCATCACATTAATTTGATATTTAATTTTTATATTTTTTCATTATTCATTAATAAAAAAAACGTTTTCTAATTTCACTCATAATATTATAATTGAGAAATGATTATCATTTAAATATGGGAATAGAATGAAAGAGAGGATCGTAAAAAATCTTGTTGAGCTTACTTATGGTACTAACAACGATGTAAAAATAGCGGCAATTAATGCTTTAGGTGATTATAAATGTTCAATCGAGCAAGAAGACGCTATTGATAGATTGTTAGTTTTATGTGACGATTATAATAAAGAGATTGCCGTCGCTTCAATTAGTTCATTGAGTAAATTAGCGAAGTTTTTCTCTGATCTATAACGGTAGCATGCCATAACCAATTTAACCCGTGCCAATCAACATAAAAATTACTAATAAATCAATTAATTGCGACTGAAAGAAGAAGCGTATTCAAAATACCAATATGTTTATTACGTATTACTGCCTATAAAAAATAAAAATAGTTACTTTATTTTAAAGATCAATACAACTTTTTTTCATTGTGAAGGAAATAAGAGTAGTTAGTGATGAAACTATGATATATCTCTTTATTTAGGTAAATAACATTGAAATAATAAATAAAAGAGCCAAAATAATTATTAGTCGGTACCCAACAGGAGTATAAATATGAATTATTTAAAGCCTCTTTTTATTTCAGCAAGTTTATTTGCCATTAGCTTTTCTTCTTTCGCATATAACGATAATAATTATTGTGATGGTGCTTGGCATAAAAATGGTTATCACAATCAGCAACAATATAATGACCGCCCTTGTGATAATAACCGTCACTACAACGGTTCTGGACGTCACTATGGTCGCCATAATGGAGCTATGCAATATTCAACGTCAATTCAGACAACTCAGCCAGATGAGACCCTGAAAAAAATTGCAGCTGATGCGCCAAAGGGAGAAAGTGGTAAACAATACGTTGTTCGAGTCTCCGTTATTGAAATTTCAAACAATAATACCCCTCAACAGCGATAAACGAATTAGGGCAGTTAACACTGCCCTACAACTCACATCATCAAACGACCTACGAGATAAAAATCATATACCGATAGGCTGATAGCCTTGCCATTCAGGCTTAAAATGCTCACCGTCTGGCTGAGGGATAAGGTGAATATAATAATTGCCAATTTGATCCAATAAGAGACAATCATCAACATCCTTTAAATTGTCTTTATGCTGCTGTTGGCAATTAACTAATAATGCATTAATCGCTTTTTGCTTTGCTTCCGCCGCCGATTCAGCAACGAATAGATCAAACTCATGCAGTTCGGCCAGAGTAGATGGCTGATACCCTCCAACATTAATAAAGTATAGCCGCTGTGTCGTTAAAGAAGGCTCCTGATGTAGTTCGATTTTAAATCCATCCACCCAATTAATCGTTGCATAGCCGTCGATATGGATCTTATCCTTATCGCCAAACCAAGCTTCCCGCAATGCAGGCCAAGCATCTGTCGGTTTTTCGGCTACAACGAATTGAATATCATGAACTTCTATATTTGACTTCCCTGCATTGCCACCAACATAAAACATAAATAACTTCATTTTATCATCCAAATTATTATACAACCTTCGATATGTAATTCATTATACAACCATCGATATGTAATTCATTATACAACCATTGATGTATGAAAAGAAATTTTTTATCACAACAAACCATAAATTCTGAGTGATTATTTATATTTATCAATATATTAAAGTAATAATTAACCTGTATTTTGCTTAAAGTCCGATCTTAACAAAATGAATAAATAATCACTTGTGATAAATAATTATTTACAACAAATCTATTTTCAGTAATCTAATGATTACTATTTTTTTGCAAGGAAACACCATGGATCGTCGTTCTTTTCTAAAAACAAGCTCAGCCGTTATGGGCGGATTAGCTGTAAACTCTCTTTTCAATCAAGCTATTGCGGAAACAAAAACGCAATTTTTGCTTGATGCGCAACACCCTTTGCTGCTTAATTTTAATGAAAATTCACTCGGCATGTCGCCAAAAGCAAAAGATGCCGTTATTGCCGCTCTACCCGGTTCATTCCGCTATCCTGATGATGCTAGAGCTGACCTAATTGCAGCACTAGGTAAACACTATGCCTTGACCGACAAGCATGTCACATTGGGAAATGGCTCTTCAGAAACCATCCAAGCTGCCGTTGCGATGCTAGCAGCAAAAGCACGCCAACAAAATCAAGGACTTCAACTTATTACGCCCGACCCAACATTCAATTACGCCGAGTTATATACTCAATCATTTGCAGGTAAAATCACTAAAGTTCCGTTAAAAGAAGATTTGTCATTCGACCTAAAAAAAATGGAACAACTTGCTGATGAATTTGATGGGTTATCAATCATTTATATTTGTAACCCAAATAACCCAACGGCGATGATCACACCAGCAAGCGAATTAAGCGAATGGATGCATAAATCTTCAGATAAACAATTTTTCATCGTAGACGAAGCCTACGCTGAATTCGTTGAAGACCCGAAATTTATCAGTGCCATTGAGCTTGTGAAACAGGGTAAAAATAACCTTGTTGTCACTCGCACCTTTTCAAAGATTTTTGCGTTAGCAGGACTGCGTGTTGGTTACGGTATCGCAACCCCTGAAGTTATTGCTGCCATTGATGCGTTTTTACCTTTAGATAATACCAATACAGCTGGCGCCGTTGCCGCTCTTGCTTCTTTGCAGGATAAATCATTTATTGCATATAGTCTGAAATCCAATAACTTATCTAGAAAAATCGTTGAAACCGCATTAGATGAACTCGGTATTACCTATGCCCCTTCACAAGCGAATTTTATCTTTCATAAAGTTAAAGGTGATGTCAAAACATACCAAAAAAGAATGGCCGATGCGCACATTATGGTTGGACGTGAATTTCCACCAGCAATGGGTTGGAGCCGTTTAACGCTAGGTACCCCCGAAGAGATGGAGCAATTTGTTATTGTATTAAAACAGTTCCGCGAGAAAGGTTGGGTATAGTCGCTCGTCTCTCCCCTGTATTTAAGACAGGGGAGAGACATATTTAAGCCCTTAAAATGGGCCTTTGAAGATAAAAAAGGCGCCCGCAAAGATCAAA
The DNA here is from genome assembly GCF_028482435.1 of Providencia sp. PROV119. NCBI lineage: Bacteria > Pseudomonadati > Pseudomonadota > Gammaproteobacteria > Enterobacterales > Morganellaceae > Providencia > Providencia sp. PROV119. The sequence continues at coordinate 153,134 of NZ_JAMPQL010000003.1, read as the reverse complement.
ATAAAGCCAATAATATGGTTTATCGAAATACTCTCCCCAAGATAAAGCACAGAAAACACCACAAAGACACAAAGTGTGATAACTTCCTGCATCGTTTTTAATTCAGCTGCACTATAATATTGATGCCCTAGCCGATTGGCTGGAACCGCAAAGCAATATTCTACAAATGCAATTAACCAACTGAAAAAAATGATGCTATACAGTGGCTTATCTGTAAACTTTAAGTGTCCATACCATGCAAACATCATAAAAACATTTGAAATCACTAATAATAAAATAGGATAAGATTTAGCAAGCATTTTGGTTAACGTTGAGCAGATAATTTTGACCATTATGAGATCAAAACAAATAAAATTCATTAGAATTTATTTTTCACTCTCACTATCGACACTGCGGATCCTTATTGGTAAAACCACCTGCTATATTCATCAATAAATGAAGAGATTTTGAGGAATCGTATTATGATCCAGTACCGATTCATGGAAATAACGGATTGTGAAAAAGTTGCCCAATTGTTGCAAATTAACGCACAATCACAAGGTGGTGGGTTATTAGGTGAGTACCCTTTAGGTAAAGTTAAAGGGATGTTTGCTAGCGCAAGTCATACCGTTGTAGCCTATGAAAATGGACATATTGTTGGCGTTGTTTTTAGTTTTAGCCCTCACGCTAAAACCCTCCCTGCATTGGCGCAATATATCACCCAACACTTTACCCCCATTATAGAAAATAATTGGTTTTACGGTCCCGTATGTATTGATACTGCATATCGAGGGAAAAGTATTCTTAAATCCCTGTATGACACGATATGTGCTAAACAGACCGGTCAACCCGTCGCATTTATTAATAGTAGTAACATACGCTCTTTAAAAGCACATCAGAAATTAGGTATGCAGAAAATTGCTGAATTTACCTTCGAGCATATTCTCTACTATTTAGTTAAACCATAAACCATCATAGCGCTACAGTTCCATTTTCCACAATACCCCCATAAAATGTACCAAGCAGTACATTTTTGTTTTCATTCCTCGTTTCTTACGTTACATTAGTAAAATAATGTTTTGAGGAGTTCTTTTTATGACTGATTTTTTAGCCGCTAATCAAAAAGCATGGGATAAGCAAGCTTTACTGCAACAGCCTTGGTCAATTCCCGTTGACTCTCCGACCATTGCAAAAGCAAAACAAGGTGAATGGCAAGTTCATTTGACGCCTTCGCCATTACCTAAAGCGTGGCTTGGCGATATAAAAGGGAAAAAAATTCTATGTCTAGCCTCAGCGGGAGGGCAACAAGCCCCTGTTTTATCTGCTGCTGGTGCTGATGTCACTGTTTTTGACCTATCAGATAAACAATTAGAACAAGATAGACAAGTTGCTATTCGTGAGAATTTAAAACTAGAAACTATTCAAGGTGATATGCGAGATCTACACGTATTTCCAGATAACCACTTTGATCTCATTTTCCACCCTATTTCTAATCTTTATATACCGGATGTAAATCCTGTTTGGCGTGAATGTCATCGTGTTTTAAATACACATGGCAGACTACTATCCAGCTTTTTTAACCCAATCGTTTTTGTCGGTGACCGTGACCCACAATATAAGGAGCAACAAATAATTAAGCCGACTTATAAAATGCCTTTTTCTGAAATAGAGGCATTAACCCAGGAACAAATCCACTTGAAACAGCAAAATCAAGAAGCTTTTGTTTTTGGTCATTCATTAACCGATTTAATTGGTGGACAAATGAAGGCCGGTTTTCAGCTCGCTGGGTTTTATGAAGATTGGCAACCTAACCCTCGATTTGTTATTGACCATTACCTGCCGACTTTTTTAGCGACATTTGCGATTAAAACCGCCTAGTCATTTAGAAATGATGAAAGCTGATTTTTTGATAAATCAGCCTGCTTGTTTGGCTGGCAATATTTTTCCCATACAAATTCAAATTGTTCTATTGGGATAATGTCATCAATTTCTTCAACAAAAGGAATGGATACCATCGTGTTACCTGACGCATTTTTATGGGAGCGCACGATAAACCGTTTAAAGCCATAGGGTAACTCATTTTTAAACCCAAATACTTCACCACAATAATAACCCGTTTCTTCACCATCCTGGGTTTTATTCAGCACATGGTAATTAACATTTCGATACTTAGCCGCCGTTGGGTAAGCGAGAAAATCTTCTACTGAGTTTTCAATTTTCTTTTTAGTGTCGAATTCTGATACTTGAGCGATATTCGTCATAATACCCGCAATATAAGCACCACCAACCATAAGCAACAGAACTAGGCTTCTTAATAACATTTTTACCACAGCGATTTTTTATAAAACGTACCTAATTACTATATTGAAATTGTAACAAAATGCGACAAATAAGTGAGCGCAGAATGAATTATTTACATTAAAAAATAATTATTCCTGATAAGGAGACATATAGCACTGTCTTTTGTGAATTATTGATATATTCTCCAGAGGTAGATCAATATCGCCGCTGAGAGACACCAGACAACCGTCGCAGACCCTAAACAAAACCACGCTGAAAATTTTGTGGCGAGCCAATAGACTGTCAGTAAATACAATAGATATGGAATTAATGACCATATACCAAATAATGCGGTCTTACGTAATGCTAATGCTCCCTGCTCTTGAACAATGATCACATGGGCGATCAAGGCAAATGTTGGGAACAAAGGTACTAAACCTGCTATATAAAATGTCTTACTTTTTGATAGTAAAGCAATAATTAAAACGGCTAATGCCCCTAATGAACACTTTAAGAACAATGAAAGCATAGTGGTATCTTATTATTTAATAACATTAACAGTTATATTATCTCTAAATATAAAAAAGTAATCAGTTATTTTTTTGCTTAGGTACATTGCTGTGCCACCAAAAAATAATAATTATAAAACAATAAGTTAATTTCAATTTCCTCGATTAAGCCCTCGTTATATTTCGGTTAGCATTCAGTTTGAATATAAAGTATACGCATTTCCTGCCGATACCATTAGGGAATACCTACACCTGACTTCTGTATGACCACCATAAGGTGTGTAGCAAATCACTTAGCGATTTGATCATCACCTTATATCAAATAAGTCGTTTATTTGTACGTGTTGAAACATGTTACCGACAGTATGTAAGGAAATAATAATGATGTTCGCGACTTCACAAAAAACTGATTCCCCTTTTTCCCGGTTCTCATTTTCAGGTCTTAAAACAACAACTCTCATTTGGATATTATCTGGATTACTGATCCTACTATTACTCTCTTCATGTTGGTTATTTTTTAGTTATCTTAAAAATTATCAAACGGCACTGGAAAGACTAGATGATATTTATCAAGAGCAGTCTGCACTAAATGATACATGGCAATCTCTTTTACAGGCTCGAAATACCTTAAATAGAGCCAGCTCAAGACATTTGTTAGTGATAAACAAAATGCAAACTGCTAATACTGATATTGATAGTTTAGTTCAACAATTTCAGGAGAAGATGAATAAAACCGAATCACAATGGGCAACTTTTACAGAATTAACACAAAATAAAAACGAATTAGCATTTAATGAGTTACAACAAAGCTATACTCAATTACATTCAGCGTTAATGGAACTATCTCTATTTTTAGTTCAAGGAAAAACTTATGAATTCTTAAATCAACCTACACAAGGTTTTCAAGATACTTTCGAACAAAATTTCAATTATTATCATCAGCAGTTAAATCAGGGTTATCATGATATCACCGCGGCAAGCGAAGAATTGTATCGCAAAAGTCTGATTGGTATTATCGCGGTGATCATTAGCCTAACATTGGTAACCTTACTCGTACGTTTAGTTCTACAACATTTATTTATTCGCCCTCTTAATCAAGTCATTGATGGCATAGAAAAAGTCAGTCAAGGGGTCCTTCACCATCATTTTGACAATAAAGGGTTAGCAGAAATTAAACTGTTGAAACAGCATGTTTCGAATATGCAGAGTAAGTTAATTAATATCGTCAAAAATATCTATTCTAATACCCATACTATCAAAGATGAGATCGGTGATATCACTCAAATGAATCAGGACCTATCTATTCGTGCAGATCAACAAGCCGCTGCTATTGTGGAAACGGCTGCAAGTATAGAGGAATTAGATTCATCCTTTAAACTTAATAGCGCCCATACTCATGAATCCTGCCAACTAATGGCACAGAACGGCATTACTATTGATAAGAGTAGTGAACTTATTTCTGACGTCGTTGAGAACATGGATGATATCGTCGATTTCTCTAAAGAGATCAGCAAAATCACATCAACCATTGATAATATTGCCTTTCAAACTAATTTATTGGCTTTAAATGCCGCAGTAGAGGCCGCCCGAGTTGGCGAGCATGGCAAAGGTTTTGCTGTTGTTGCAAATGAGGTACGTGAGCTGTCGATGAGCTGTAATCAAGCATCTAAAGAAATCAAAGTGCTGATTGATAATTCAAATGAAAAAATTCATCACTGCTTCCAATTAGCCGCTGATGCTAACGATAATATTGTGGCTATCGCAAGAAGTACCGCTAATATTAATGAAATGATACAGAACATCTCGCATGCGTCTAATGAGCAGACTCATGGTGTTGGACAAATCCATATTGCAATTAATGAACTCGATAACACCACCCAAGCGAATGCGGCAATGACGAAAGAATTGCAAGGTTCATTACAATCCTTAAAAACTCAGTCTGAATTACTTGAGGAGATCATTGCGACCTTTCACATTGAACCTACCTCTACACCAACCAAATCGCATAACCAAGAATAAGCCATACTCGTCCAAACAAGGTAGTTACTCAGTAACTGCCTTTACGACTGTCTAGAAAAGCATTTTTAATTGGATATTCATTGCTTTTTGTCTGATATAACAGTAAGACTAATTAGCTATTCACCAATTAAATAATGAGTAAAAATGACAATAAAAATATCTGTACTTGTTGATAACAATACCCTTATCGATAGCTACTTTTGTGGTGAGCCAGGTGTTTGCTACCATATCGAGGCTGATGACCATAAAATTCTTTTTGACACTGGTTACTCCGATATTTTTATCGATAACGCACACACATTAGGGATAGACCTTGCTACGATCACTGATTTAGCCCTGTCTCACGGACATAACGACCATACATGGGGACTGAATCATTTAATACAGCACTACGATAGACGTAATTGCTATTTTCCACAAAAGATCCGCTTGATTTACCATCCAGATGCACTTCTTCCAAAGCAATTTGACACCAAAGTGATTGGTGCCAATATCCCCAAAGATGTATTAAAGGCTTATTTTGATAACTATGAAACAGATAAGCCGTTTTACCTTTCCGACAATGTTATATTCTTAGGGCAGATCCCGAGAAATAATACTTTTGAAGGGAAAGAACCTATTGGAACGACGATTAATGCAGACCATCAAACTATTGATGACTATGTTTGGGACGATAGTGCATTGGCAATAAAAACCACGGAAGGGTTGATTATAGTTACCGGATGTTCGCATTCAGGTATTTGCAATATTGTTGAATATGCAAAACAAGTGACAAAAATAGATAAGATAGTGACAGTCATCGGCGGTTTCCATTTACAAGAAGCCTCTGATGAGGTTTTAAATCAAACTGGGCACTATTTTAGCCAACTTAATGTCGATCAAATACATCCCTGCCATTGTACGGATTTAGCGGCTAAAATTCATCTTTCCAAGTTTGCAGCCATTAAAGAAGTTGGCGTTGGATTAGTGTTAACTTACCCTTCATAATTAAATCAAATTGAGTGACGATAAAAATCTTTTTCGTCACTCTTTATGTTTTTCAGCGAAATAACAGTAAAAAAGTCACCATTGCAACATGGCGTTAACATGATTGACTTATTTTCAATGTTTTTAGTAAATTAATGATAGTGCTATAATTAAACTCGAGAGCCAAGGTCACCATCTGCTTTTTCACCAGCAATCATGCGTGTTAATTCTTCACAACGCACGATTTTCCCTTCAGATAAATGGAAGCAGGCAAATACTTCAAATTCACTGACATCGCCGCTCTTTTTCTCAGCATGTGCAATATGTTGGGTATGTACACAGTCTTGCCCTTCGGCAATGGATTTTATGGTAATACTAATATTATTCGTGGCCTCTTTTAATACCTTAAGATGCGCAACAAATTCTTCATAATTAATTTTTTTACCGTCGACAATTTGTATGTAGTTTGGCGAAAAATATTGTTCAATCACTTCCACTGAACCAATCTCTTTGCCAAGCACATCCGTTAGAGCTTGTTCAACAAATTTTATCTTATTCATTCTTTATCCCATTTAGTTTATATATCATGATTTGATAGATATCTTGGCATCGACGTGTTATTTCAAGCTTACCTTTAAAAAATTATCATAAAATGCCTAGAAACAGATAAAAAGTGCGAACAAAAGCCGACAAAAAACATTTTATTATTTATGGTTTTTAGCCTTTTGCGGAAGGATGATATAATAATTCGGCTCACACATTTATTTGAGGGTAAACAGTCGGTTCTATGACCGCCATTGAAGATAAGTTAACTCAAAACATAATAAAACAGGGCTTCACTAGATATGAAACCCTTTAATTTAACCTGAGCTTATTTTAATTTACTGTTACACAACTCTTGTAGCCGATTAATAAAGTGTGCAACATGGAAGCCATCACAAACTGCATGATGAACCTGTACTGAGAGCGGCAATAACAGTCTATCCCCTTCTTGCTGATATTTTGCCATTGTTATAATGGGTGCAAAATAATCGGTAAAATTAGCAACATTTAAATTAAAGCTATCAAAATTAACCCAAGGTAATGCTGAAATATTTAAATGATTTTCTGGTGTTACCCCTTGAGGAAATAACTTGGTATCACTTTTATAACGTTCCATTACCGATAAATAATTCACCATAAATTGATCAATATCGGATGAGTATGGGCAACTCAGTGCTGAAAATGTCTCTGTTTCTTGATGGAATACGGTGAATTGTGGGTCGACTGAATCCCATACGATCAATTCATCATCTTTTATCGCCATTCTCAACTCATCAAATTGATTCACGGCCTGAGCAATCAGATAGATCATTACCGGATAAAACTTATACGCTGAATCATCCAATGACTTTTTTAACGTCGTGATATCAATTTTGCTTGTTAAGCTAAAACCACATGGTAAACGATGCCGATAAAACTCAAAATGCTCACGGCGAACCCAATTTTTTACATCAAATTTTGTATAGTTCATAACATATCCCTTCTGAATTTTTATTTACTAAATGACTTTAATCAGAAGGGCATTCTCTCTGTCTGGATGGATAACATTTTCCCTCCACTTTTAGCTCAAAATGCGATAGGTAATAATAATAGCAAAATTCCGCACAAACACTAAACCCTAACTAAAAACATCCATCATATTTCTAGCATGTCTAAATGATCCCGTCATTTTTATCGCTGTTGCTCACGATAATCAGCTACATTTCCCGAGTAATTCGCCTTAAGAAGCGGGTTATCTGTAGCAAAAGAGAATATAAATTATTACTACCAATACGATAAGAATAACTATACTAAAAATTATCAAGGTCATCCTTTCTTCATTATCAATCTGTTTTGCTATTACCTCTGGCTTCTCTATTTTCTCCATTTCACGTTGATACTTTGTTACTGATTGCTTCTTTGCTTCCCTGCTTTTATCAAACAGTGATAAAATAATAACCGGAAGGATAAGGACCAGAGCAATAAAACCGATAATGATTGAGAATGTAATAACAATTAGCCCATCCATAAAACTCCTGTTATTAATATGTTATTGTATTACTTTTATACCAATACAAACCAACAAATATTTTTATATCTTCCCCATATATTTTTTTCTAAGCTCTTCAATACTAGGTCTATCACTTTTGTCTTTTGGTAAATTAATTATGGTAGAAATAATATAATACCTACCTTAAGGCAGGTAACCCAAAAAGAACAATCAAATTAATTTAAGACAACAAAAAACGGGAGCCATTACGCTCCCGTTATTAATCATACCACGTAATAAATTACATATGGCTAATAATCGCGTCGCCGAACTCGCTACATTTCAGTAGTTTAGCGCCGTCCATCAGACGTTCGAAGTCATACGTTACAGTCTTAGCTTCGATTGCGCCTTCCATACCTTTAACGATTAGGTCAGCGGCTTCTGTCCAGCCCATGTGACGTAACATCATCTCTGCGGAAAGAATAATTGAACCTGGGTTCACTTTATCCTGACCTGCATACTTAGGTGCTGTACCATGTGTTGCTTCAAACAGTGCACATTCTGAACCAATGTTTGCACCAGGAGCGATACCGATACCACCAACTTGTGCCGCCAATGCATCAGAAATATAGTCACCATTTAGGTTCATACATGCGATAACATCATATTCCGCTGGGCGCAGAAGAATTTGTTGTAAGAACGCATCAGCAATCACATCTTTGATAATGATGTCTTTGCCATTTTTTGGATTCTTAATTTTCACCCATGGGCCGCCATCAAGTAGCTCACCACCGAACTCTTCTAATGCCAGTTGGTAACCCCAATCTTTAAAGGCACCTTCAGTGAACTTCATAATGTTGCCTTTATGAACCAAAGTCACTGAATCACGACCGTTATCGATAGCATATTCAATCGCAGCACGAACTAGACGTTTTGTTCCTTCTTCTGAGCAAGGTTTAACGCCAATACCACAATTTTCTGGGAAACGGATCTTAGTTACACCCATTTCATTTTTCAGGAAATTAATGACTTTATCTGCTTCTGCGCTACCTGCTTTCCATTCAATACCCGCATAGATATCTTCTGAGTTTTCACGGAAGATAACCATATCAGTGAGTTCAGGTTGCTTAACAGGGCTTGGCGTACCTTTATAGTAACGCACTGGGCGTAGACAGATATAGAGGTCGAGTTGTTGACGTAGCGCTACGTTCAAAGAACGAATACCACCGCCAACTGGGGTTGTCAGAGGGCCTTTAATTGAAACACGGTAATCACGGATTAAATCGAGAGTTTCTTGCGGTAACCAAACATCTTTACCATAAACTTGAGTAGATTTTTCGCCGGTATAGATTTCCATCCAAGAAATCTTGCGCTCGCCGTTGTAGGCTTTTTTAACTGCTGCATCAACCACTTTCAACATCGCTGGCGTCACATCAACACCAATACCATCACCTTCGATGTAAGGAATGATCGGGTTGTTCGGAACATTCAGTTTGCCTTTAGCATCAATGGTAATTTTAGCGCCTTCTGCCGGAACTACTACTTTGCTTTCCATTAACCTCTCCTTTCACTTGCGCATTTGCTTGTTAATTTTTTGTAAGAGACCTGTCAATACTACTTCAAACTTTCTCTAACGCCAATGGTTAGTCGTTCAAGGTTTTATGCGGATCGCATTAAACGTACTAACTGACTCACATTTTTTGTTGATTTAGTTAACACATTTCCCATTAAATCAACAAGGTACGATAAAAGTCTAATCTTAAAGAAATTACGTAACCAAGATGTTGCTTCGATGATTTAGTGAATAAATGAATAGTTGTTGAAAAAAGAGACTATTTGCAGTTTATCTTAAATGCTATTAAGAAAAATTCGTTTTGCTCACATAAACTAGGTTTATTAAAGCAATTTATCATTGTAAATTAATAGGTTTTAACAGATTTAATGATTTTAAAGTTTTTTATTATATTATTTGTTTTTTTTAATTAATAACCACTGATAAAAATAATCCCTATTATTCTTCTATTAAGTTTATCAATAAGATAAGCTCATGCGCCTTAGATGTATAAAATTAACATCTCTAGATAGAGATACAACTTTAAATATAAAAAATTATTCTCAAGCTTAATAAATAATAAACTATCTCCGTCTCCTTATACTTTTATATCTTTCATTTTGAACTTTTTTAAATGCCCCTCTTTAAATGACATTTTTTATCTTCTCTTTGTGATTGACAATAAACCTCATCTCCCTCTTTGCTCTTTTGTGTCATTTTTCTTAAAAATCAACTACACTGAAAGCTCAGCCTACATTTTGTTGGCCTGTTTTTATCAATATTTAGTTAATCTGTTAAAATGGATTCTCATGTCTACATCGAATTATAAAGCTAGACCACCAACCAGTAAGAAAGCGCCGCGCAAGTTTGGGTCAAAAGCCACCTCTGAGCATTTTCGTTCTTCATTGTCATCTCGGACTCAATCTAAGCCCCTTACGTCGCGTAAAGTGATCTTATTTAATAAACCTTTCGATGTATTACCGCAGTTTACCGATGAGCAAGGCCGAGATACCCTAAAAAAATATATTCCAATTACCGATGTTTATGCAGCTGGCAGGTTAGATCGTGACAGTGAAGGATTACTCATTTTGACTAATGATGGGAAATTACAAGCGCGTTTAACACAACCGCAAAAAAACACCAATAAAGTCTATTATGCGCAAGTTGAAGGTATCCCTGATGACGCGGCTCTTGTGAAATTTCGCCAAGGTCTGACTCTTAAAGATGGTCCGACACGCCCTGCTGGTATAGAACGAGTCAATGAACCTGATTGGTTATGGCCGAGAACCCCACCAATTCGTGAACGTAAGAACATCCCGACTAGCTGGCTAAAAATCACACTTAGTGAAGGAAGAAATCGTCAAGTTAGGCGCATGACGGCGCATATTGGTTATCCGACTTTGCGGCTAATTCGCTATCAAATTGGTGAGTATACTCTTAATAATTTAGCACCTGGTGAATGGAAGGAGATCACTCTTGTTTAAACCTCATGTTACTGTCGCAACGATTGTCCATGCGAAGGATAAGTTTTTGGTTGTTGAAGAATGGGTCAATGGCAAACCGACGTGGAACCAACCCGCAGGTCACCTAGAAGCAGATGAAACACTATTAGCCGCTGCTGAACGTGAATTATTCGAAGAAACGGGCATTAAAGGGCGACCGCAAAAACTGCTTAAAATTCACCAATGGATAGCTCCCGATAATACCCCCTTTATTCGCTTTCTCTTTGCATTGGAACTGCCTGAGCGTTGTGATACCCAGCCACAAGATAGCGATATCACTTGCTGCCATTGGGTGAGCGCGCAGGATATTTTGAACAGTGATTGCTTGCGTTCACCGCTTGTCGCCGAAAGCATACGTTGTTTTCTCGAAGGCACCCAATATCCACTTGATGTGTTATCCGCATTTGGGGAGCACTTTGGCTGATTCACGTTGTGTCACAACACGGCTGGCTCTAAGCGCTAACAGATACTTATCGTTTGCGGGTATGCCAATACCCATTTCGAGCAGAAATCATGATTAGAATATTCCCCCTGCTAACGCTGGCGTAACAAGGGTACAACATGGTAAAGTATGGGGCTTAATTTTTCCGCAGTGAGAGTATTCCATGTCAGATAACAGCCAAAAAAAAGTCATCGTCGGTATGTCCGGAGGTGTAGACTCATCCGTTTCAGCTTATTTGCTTCAACAGCAAGGGTATCAGGTTGTTGGTCTGTTCATGAAAAACTGGGAAGAGGATGATGACGAAGAGTATTGTTCCGCCGCGACCGATCTTGCTGATGCACAATCTGTTTGCGATAAATTAGGCATTGAACTTCATACCATTAATTTTGCAGCAGAATATTGGGATAATGTGTTTGAACACTTTTTGTCCGAGTACAAAGCAGGCCGTACGCCAAACCCTGATATTTTGTGTAACAAAGAGATCAAATTCAAAGCCTTCCTTGAGTTTGCCGCAGAAGATCTCGGTGCCGACTATATCGCAACGGGTCATTATGTGCGCCGCCGCGATGTGAATGGTAAAAGCCAATTGCTTCGAGGCTTAGATAACAATAAAGACCAAAGCTATTTTCTCTATACCCTCAGCTATGCGCAAATTGCTAAAAGCCTATTCCCTGTTGGTGAATTAGAGAAACCAGAAGTCCGCCGTATTGCAGAAGAAGTCGGTTTAGTCACCGCAAAGAAAAAAGACTCTACGGGGATTTGCTTTATTGGTGAGCGTAAATTCCGTGATTTCCTTGGGCGCTATTTACCTGCACAACCAGGCCCTATTGTGACCGTTGATGGTGAAACCATTGGTCAACACGAAGGTTTGATGTACCACACGCTAGGCCAACGTAAAGGGCTGGGTATTGGTGGTATGAAAGAAGGCTCGGATGAACCTTGGTACGTTGTCGATAAAGACGTTGAAAATAATCGCCTAATTGTTGCACAAGGGCATGAACATCCTCGTCTGATGTCAACAGGTTTGATCGCCCAACAATTAGATTGGGTCGACAGAGAGCCTTTAACACAAACACTGCGTTGTGCTGTCAAAACCCGCTATCGTCAAGCTGACATCCCCTGTACTGTCACGCCACTTAATGACGGGAAAGTTGAAGTTATTTTTGATTACCCTGTTGCAGCAGTGACTCCAGGTCAATCAGCCGTATTTTACCTTGATGAAGTGTGTCTAGGTGGCGGTATTATCGAATCTCGTATTCAGGAGTAGTTGTGGCTAAAAATTATCGCGATATCACACTTGCGCTCGCGGGCATCTGCCAAGCCAGTTACATGGTTCAAAAACTTGCACAAGAAGGTAGTTGTAACGACCATGATCTTGAAGTCATGGTCAATAGCTTAACCAACATGAATCCATCTTCCACCATCGATGTTTATGGGAATGACCCTATCAACCTAAAAACAGGTCTTGGTGCGATGCTTGGCATGCTATCTGGCGGCAATAACGCAAGCGCATTATCCGCTGAAGTGACCCGCTATATGCTCAGTATTATCGTACTAGAACGCCGCCTCAATAAGAATCAACAAGCTATGGATAAGCTCGGGCAACGAATCGAACAGTTTGAGCGTCAAGCAAGCTATTTTGACCCTATGTCTGACGGTGTTTTTAACGCATTAGCGGGGATCTACGTGGATGTAATTAGTCCACTAGGCCCTCGGATTCAAGTGACTGGCTCCCCTGATATTTTAAAAAATTCACTGGTTCAAGCGAAAGTCAGAACACTTTTGCTCAGTGGTATCCGTAGTGCTGTACTCTGGCAGCAAGTTGGGGGAAGTCGTCTGCAATTAATGTTTTCCCGAAGCCGTCTGAGTAATCAGGCGAAAGAAATTCTGTCTCACTTTTAAAATTTGGAGTTGCTACCAATGGAATTATCCTCACTGACCGCTGTATCCCCGATTGACGGCCGTTACGGTGATAAAGTCAGCGCACTACGCACTATTTTTAGTGAGTTTGGCTTACTGAAATTTCGCGTGCAAGTTGAAGTTCGCTGGCTACAAAAACTGGCGGCAACCGCTCAAATCAAAGAAGTTCCATCATTTGATGATGACGCAAACGCTTACCTAGATGCAATTGTTGCGAACTTCAGCGAAAAAGATGCTATGCGCATTAAAGAGATCGAGCGTACAACTAACCATGATGTGAAAGCCGTCGAGTACTTTCTAAAAGAAAAAGTGGCGCAAGTACCTGCATTACACGCTGTTTCTGAATTTATTCACTTTGCCTGTACTTCTGAAGACATTAACAACTTATCTCATGCGCTGATGCTAAAAACAGCGCGAGAAGAAGTGCTACTGCCACAATGGCGTCAAATTATTGACAAAGTTAAAGCAATGGCTCAGGAATATCGTCACCTACCTTTGCTGTCACGTACCCATGGTCAACCAGCAACACCGTCAACAATCGGTAAAGAGTTTGCGAACGTTGCTTACCGTATGGAGCGCCAATACCGTCAGTTAGAGCAAGTTGAGATCTTAGGTAAAATTAATGGTGCGGTTGGTAACTATAATGCGCATATCGCAGCTTACCCAGAAGTTAACTGGCACGAGTTTAGCGAAACATTTGTCACTTCTTTAGGTATTACTTGGAACCCATTCACCACGCAAATCGAGCCGCATGATTATATTGCCGAGTTGTTCGATTGTGTCGCACGCTTTAATACCATTGTGTTAGATTTTGACCGTGATATCTGGGGCTACATTGCACTGAATCACTTCAAACAAAAAACCATTGCTGGTGAAATTGGTTCTTCAACCATGCCACATAAGGTTAACCCTATTGATTTTGAGAACTCAGAGGGTAACTTAGGTTTAGCGAATGCAGTATTGGGCCATTTAGCGAGCAAACTGCCGGTTTCACGTTGGCAACGTGACCTGACTGACTCGACTGTATTGCGTAATCTGGGGGTTGGTCTTGGCTATTCGCTAATCGCTTATCAATCTACCCTAAAAGGTTTAAATAAATTAGAAGTTAATGAGCAACACCTGCTCGATGAATTAGACCAAAACTGGGAAGTACTTGCTGAGCCTATTCAGACCGTTATGCGCCGTTATGGCATTGAAAAACCTTATGAGAAGCTTAAAGAGCTTACTCGCGGTAAACGCGTCACGGCTGAAGGCATGCAGCAATTTATCGACGGACTTGCCCTTCCAGAAGAAGAAAAAACGCGCTTGAAAGGGATGACGCCAGCTAATTACATTGGTTACGCTGTCACTTTTATTGATGAGTTAAAATAATTTTCACCTTTTTAAGTCCTCTCTCTAAGCAAAAGTAGGCAGGAAATATCCCGCCTACTTTTACTGTTTCTGCCCATATCTTGGGTTTGTTTGTCTTTGGTTTACTTAATCACTTGTTGTAAAGCGCTTATCTTTTTACCATAGAGCTTCTAATGCTATTCTTGTTGCAATAATATCGAGCAATTCTCTCTTTTTAATGTGAGGTTTTAGATGCGTATTCTTATCGTTGAAGACAATGCTCTTCTTCGTCACCACCTAACGGTTCAACTCAAAGAGCTTGGTCATCAAGTCGATGCAGCCGAAGACGCTAAAGAAGCTGACTATTTTTTACGTGAAAGCTGTCCCGATATTGCGATGGTCGACCTAGGGTTACCTGATGAAGATGGTTTATCTATGATCAAGCGCTGGCGCAGTACACAAATCAACATTCCTGTACTGGTACTAACTGCACGTGAAAGTTGGCAAGAAAAGGTCCAAGCGCTCAATAGTGGTGCAGATGATTATGTTACTAAGCCTTTTCATCTTGAAGAGCTGGTTGCACGTATGCAAGCTCTGATGCGCAGAAATAGTGGCCTCGCCTCTCAGGTATTAGAATTAGATGGCTTCGTCATTGATTTATCAAGAAAAGAGTTCACGGTAAATGGTGAACCCGTTAAATTAACCGCTTTTGAATACACGATTATTGAAACTTTGCTACGTAACAATGGGAAAGTGGTTAGCAAAGATTCGTTGATGCGCCAGCTCTACCCTGATGCTGAGCTACGTGAAAGCCATACAATTGATGTGTTAATGGGCCGTTTACGTAAAAAAATACAGCAGTTTCATGCTAATGACGTGATAGTGACTGTCCGTGGGCAAGGCTATCGTTTTGATGTGAATGGCTAATATGCGGCTAAAGAAATTTAAATTTAAGCCTTTATCCCTGAGGGCACGCTTTTTGTGTGCGACCTCAGCGGTGATCCTCGCCCTAACGCTCTCCTATGGTATTGTCGCCATATTAGGCTATTTAATTAGTTTTGATAAAACGACCTATACCTTGTTACGTAGCCAAAGCAATCTTATTTATAGTTTAGTGCAGTGGCAAAATAACAAAATTGATATTCGCGTACCGCCTAACTTCACCTTAAATAATCCAACGTTAATCATAATATACAATGAAAACGGGCAGGTTCTATGGCGCCAACGGGAAATGCCTAACGTCGAAAACCTCATTCGCCGTGATTGGTTAAAAAAAGAAGGGTTGTATGAAATTGACACTGATATCGGTGAAACTCGCCTGTTGTTACAAAACAACCCTGAATTTAACAGTAAACTTGATGATATGAACCATAATGACGAGCCGCTAACCCACTCAGTGTCCGTCAATCAATATGGTGCGACAGAAAATCTCCCACCGCTGACTATTGTGGTCGTTGATACATTGCCTCAGGACTTACAAAAAACGGGGTTAGTCTGGGAATGGTTTGGCTATGTACTGCTTGCTAATCTTATTTTAGTGATCCCTCTACTTTGGCTCGCCGCTTATTGGAGCTTGCGCCCCATTAAATCGCTCGTTTCACAAATTAGTAGCCTAGAAAAAGGTGAACGCGAGATGTTGGATGAAAATCCACCTTATGAGTTGCGTGGCTTGGTTCGAAACTTAAATAATTTGCTGACTAACGAGCGTAAGCGTTATAGCAAATATCGCACCACGCTTTCTGATTTAACCCATAGCCTAAAAACCCCTCTTGCCGTTTTACAGTCCACTTTGCGCTCACTAAGAACAGGTAAACAGATGACGATTGAGCAAGCAGAGCCTGTGATGCTTGAGCAAATTGGTCGTATTTCTCAACAAGTGGGTTATTACTTGCATCGGGCTTCTGCTCAAGGTGACAATAACCTTATGTTGCGCGAGATATCCTCAGTTCCCTCTTTGCTCGATAGTCTTGCTAGCGCCTTACATAAGGTTTATCAAAATAAAGGTGTCTCGATTACCGTTGATATTTCGCCTGAAGTGACTTGGCTAGGCCAACCGAATGACTTTATGGAAGTGATGGGCAACATAATGGAAAACGCCTGTAAGTACTGCCTTGAGTTCGTCGAAGTGACCGCCCGTGTTGGGGATGACCATTTGGTGATCACTGTCGATGATGATGGCCCCGGTGTACCCGAAAGCCAACGTAACCTTATTTTTGCGCGGGGGCAACGTGTTGATACCTTAAGGCCCGGTCAAGGCCTTGGCTTATCTATCGCCGTTGAAATTATTGACCAATATGATGGCGATATTACGATCAGTGACAGCCCGCTCGGTGGTGCACGAGTGGAAGTAACTTTTCGTCGGCAAGAAGTGAATCAAGATAATTAATCTGTGATCATCGCGCTTGTTTAACCCCTGCTATGGCGGCAAATTCAGGTATACTATCAATAGATATGTTAACGCAGGACAATAAGATGGATTATAAACTGAATCTTGACTGGCAGAGTTTTCTAGATAGTCATTGGCAGAAACGCCCTTTACTCATTAAAAATGGTTTTACACGTTTTATTGATCCTATCTCGCCTGATGAACTCGCGGGACTGGCGATGGAAGATGAGGTTGACAGTCGTTTAGTCAGCCATAAAGAAGGGTTATGGGAAGTTGCTCATGGTCCTTTTGAAAGTTATGACCACTTAGGCGAAGATAATTGGTCTATCCTAGTACAAGCCGTTGACCATTGGCATCATCCCAGCGCGGCGTTGATGAAACCCTTTAGAGTCTTGTCTGACTGGCGAATGGATGACTTAATGATCTCCTACTCTGTTCCTGGCGGCGGTGTCGGCCCACATTTAGACCAATATGATGTTTTTATCATTCAAGGTGAAGGTCGTAGGCGTTGGCGCGTTGGTGAAAAAGTGCCGATGAAACAACACTGCCCTCACCCTGATCTTCTGCAAGTGCAACCATTCGATGCCATTATTGATGAAGAGATGGAGCCGGGGGATATTCTGTATATTCCACCTGGGTTCCCACATGAAGGTTACGCCATTGAGCCTTCTCTCAACTACTCTGTTGGCTTCCGTGCACCGAATACCCGTGAGCTTATTAGTAGCTTTGCGGATTATTTGATTTCCAATGATTTGGGGAGCTACCGCTATAGTGACCCTGACCTCTCATTCCGAGATAACCCAGCTGAAATCTTGCAGGGCGAACAAATCAAGTTACGTGAAATGATGGAGTCCATGCTCCACGACCCTGAGCTTTTCCGTAAATGGCTCGGTGAATTTATTTCACAATCACGCCATGAGCTAGACCTTGCACCGCCAGAGCCGCCTTATGAGCAAGATGAGGTGTACGATCTGCTTAAAACACAGCAAGAGACCTTGTATAAACTCAATGGCCTCAGGGCATTACGTGTCGGCGATCAATTCTTTGTTAATGGTGAATGCTTAGAAACGACTTGTTATGCTGCGGCAGATAGCCTATGCCGTTATGACGCGGTGAATACTCAGCAGCTTGGTGATGCAATTGATGACGTGAATTTCATTGCGTTAATGACTGCGCTCATCAATAGTGGTTATTGGTACTTTGATGACTAATCAATAATATCATTCTGCACCTTATGGTGAATTCATAAGGTGCAGACTCTTAGCCTACGCCTACGGTTTAATTGCGCGCACGTTCAGCCGTCAACTCAACAATACGCATTATCACGCTTACAGCCTGCTCCATACCCTCTTGGGTAATAAATTCATGCTTACTGTGAAAGTTATAGCCACCCGTAAAAATATTCGGGCAAGGTAGGCCTCGGTATGACAGTTGAGCGCCATCGGTTCCACCACGAATCGGCTTCACGATAGGTTCAATACCGCAATCTCTCATGGCTTGGTGAGCTATTTCAATAACATGTGGATGTTTCATTACCTCTTTATGCATATTGTAATAGCTATCATCGATAGTCAGTTCAATGTAGCAGCTTGGGTGTAATCCCTGCCCTACTTTTTCTGCAATACGGATAATATTTTTCTTACGCTCTTCAAATTTTTGGCTATCAAAGTCACGAATAATATAGTTCATTTCTGTTTTTTCAACTGTCCCCTTCATGGAGTTCAGGTGATAAAAACCTTCGTAACCATCGGTATTTTCCGGTGTTTCTTCTCTCGGTAATTCAGCGTGAATACGGTTTGCCAGTGTTAACGCATTCACCATCACCCCTTTTGCCGTACCTGGGTGTACATTATTACCCACGATTTTTATCGCTACATTCGCGGCATTAAAGTTTTCATACTCGAGTTCACCGACCGCCCCCCCATCAACGGTATAAGCCCAGCGTGCGTCAAAGACATTTAAATCAATATATTGAGCACCACGCCCTATCTCTTCATCAGGAGTAAAGGCAAGACAAATTTTACCATGTGGCACATTATTGGCCTTTAAACGCACAAATGCGGTTATTATCTCTGCTATACCTGCTTTATCATCCGCACCAAGTAAGGTTTTACCATCTGTCATGATCAATGTTTTGCCGATCATCTCATGCAATACAGGAAACATCACCGGAGATAGCACCTCATCACCAATGCCTAAAGCAATATCACCACCTCGATAATTTTCTAAAATCTGGGGGGAAACATGTTTACCAGAGCAATCTGGGGAAGTGTCTAAATGTGAAATAAAACCAATAGTAGGAACATCCCAATCAACATTCGCAGATAAACAAGCGGTCACACACCCCTGCTCTGAAAGAGCGACATCTTCAAAACCGAGCTCTCTTAGTTCCTTGACCAGTGCACGAGCAAATTTTAGCTGGCCTGTGCTACTAGGTATTGTTTTAGCATTTAATTTTGATTGTGTATCAAAAGCAGTATATTCAAAAAACCGCTCTAAAAGTTTGTCCATACGTAATTCCCCCAAGTATCAATAAGATTATTATGAGAAAGAACGTATGAACAATTCTTGTTTTAAATCACCTTTGGGGCTAATGGTGGCTTATTTCCGATAAAATAATACTGATAAGATAAATCGAGTACCACTTATTGATAAGTTTTGTCGCCTTATCAATATTTAATAAAATTTATCTTGTTATGGCTTATTGTTGATAAAGTTAGGTTTTATTTGCATTAGCTTCTACTTTCCATTGTGCCTTTTTGACATCAATAGCAACAGGTATTAAACGTATCTTCGCGAAGATATTCGCAATATTTTGTTGCTCTAAAAATGCACTATCACTCATACGAATAAAACCATAATTTGTGCGTTGTAACGCTTTTAACCATATTTTTTTATCGAGCCCCGTTGATGCAGACAAAATTGCAGCCGTTTCTTGCGGGTTGGCATTTGCCCACTCACTTTGCTGGCTCAATTGCGTAATAATCGCTTCAGCGTATTGTGGTTGTTTTTCAGCAAACTGCCGACTGGCAAGGAAAAACGTATAGTGAGAAGCTAAATTTTCCCCATTCACAATTTCACGTACAGGCAAGCTTGTTTCAACTTCTGCTAAAAAAGGGTCCCAAATCGCCCATGCATCGACAGCACCTTGTTCAAAAGCCACTCTGGCATCTGATGGTGGTAAATAAACTGGCGTTATTTCGTTATATTTCAATCCGGCTCGCTGTAAGGCAGCAACTAGCAAATAGTTAACATCGGAGCCTTTATTTAAGGCAACCCGCTTGCCTTTTAAATCACTTACGGATTGAATGGGCGAGTTTTTAGGTACGACAATCGCTTCTGATTGAGGGTTACTGGGGGAATGGCCTAAATATACAAAATCTGCTTGAGCCGCCTGAGCAAATATTGGTGGTGCATCCCCTGTTGCCGCAAGGTCAATACTGCCAATATTTAAGCCTTCTAGCATTTGAGGGCCTGCTGGAAACTCAATCCAGCGAACATTCACATTATATTCTTTAAATACCGGCTCTAGCGTTCCTCGATATTTAAGCAATGCTAAAATATTCGCTTTCTGATACCCAATATTAATCACTTTCGTTTCTGAATAAGCAAAACTGGTAAAGGTATACATAACCCACAATACCATCAATAAAATAAACTTTTTCACCAAGGCTCTCCTAACACGCTAAATAGTGTTGCATTGCCAACAATAATTATTGGCAAGAATCGAATAAAATAGTGAGGCTATTACCCTACACTGCCTGCTTTGGTCGCATGTGGATACCGATCGTTTCACCAAGTGACCTAACGTGTTGCGGTGATACCGCGGCCTCTTTATCCACTAACAGCGGCATCACTAATTCTGCAAATTGATGGGCTTCGTCTAAGTGTGGATACCCTGAAAAAATAAATTTGCTGATCCCAAGCGATTGGTACTCCCTGATACGTGCCGCAACTTGCAGAGGATCGCCCACTAAAGCTGTACCAGCCCCAGAACGCACCAAGCCAATCCCCGCCCATAAATTAGGGGCAATGAAAAGGTTATCTTTTGAACCGCTGTGCAATGATTGCATGCGTTTTTGGCCGGCGGAGTCCATCCGAGAAAAGACCGATTGTGCCTTGGCAATTGTTTCATCATCAATGTGTGAAATAAGGCGGTTGGCGGCATCAATGGCCTCTTGCTCCGTCTCTCGCACAATCACATGCAACCGAATACCAAATTCCACATAATTCCCTTTAGCTTGAGCATGTCTTTTCACCGCATTAATTTTCTCACTAACCTCCGCAAGTGGCTCTCCCCATGTTAAATAGGTATCAATCTGTTCAGCGGCAATCTCCATTGCTTCTGGTGATGACCCGCCAAAATAGAGAGGAGGCCCGTATGGTTGTGCCGGAGGAAATAGCAAACTGGCATCTTCGACCTGTATATGTTCACCCTGATAATCAACCGCTTCCCCTCTCATAAGGCGTCTGTATATATCAAGGAACTCTTTAGTTACTTTATATCTGTCACTGTGATTTAAAAAAATACCATCGCCTCTGTTTTCAACAGGATCACCACCTGTCACCACATTGATTAACACACGACCATCAGAGAGCCTATCCAATGTTGATGTCATTCGAGCCGCCAATGTCGGTGACTGTAAGCCGGGTCTCACCGCGACTAAAAAGCGTAATTTTTGTGTGACTGAGAGTAAGGATGCCGCCGTTATCCACGGATCCTCACAACTTTTTCCTGTCGGGATCAGGACACCATGAAAACCAAGGCTATCGGCTGCAATCGCAATCTGCTGTAAATATTGGAGTGTGACTGCTCGACCGCCTTTTTGAGTTCCTAAATAACGCCCTTCCCCTTGCGTTGGTAAAAACCAAAACAATTGCAGTTTTTGTTGTATCGTCATCTTGAGATTCCTTATTTTCAGTGATCAAGCAAACTTTCGCTCAGTCAACGCATTGAGTACTTGTGATTCCAAATCAATTAAAAAGGCATTGGTTAAGTTTCTGGGGTAGTTTTCGTTGATATTAATATCCAGATGCAGCATCCCTTCCTTTAGCATCAATACTCGCTCCGAGGTCCATACTGCTTCATGAATATCATGCGTGACCAAAACCACCGTAAATTGATACTGGTGCCATAATTTGATCAGCAGTTGTTGCATTTCCATACGTGTTAAGGCGTCCAATGCCCCAAAAGGCTCGTCGAGTAGTAACAAACGAGGCTGATGGATTAATGCTCTCGCTAAAGCGACTCGTTGTTTTTGTCCTCCTGAAAGTTCTTCTGGCCATTCACCCGCCTTGTCTGACAGACCCACGGAGGCTAGCACCTTAAGTGCCTCATTGTGCGACGTTCTATTTAACCCGAGCGCCACATTTTCAATCACCGTTTTCCAAGGTAAGAGCCGAGGCTCCTGAAACATGATGCGAATATCCCCATGAAAATTGGATAAAGGCTGTTTTGCCACGGTGATCTCCCCTGATGTTGGCGAATCTAAATTAGCCAACAAACGTAATAAGGTACTTTTTCCGCAACCACTGTGCCCCACGATGGTCACGAATTGCCCAGCGGGGATAGCAAAATTGAGTGACCGTAAGACGTTATTTCCCCTAAAGCCTTTTATCACGCCCTCTAATTGAATTGGGATCCCCGTATTGGCTGCAAAACATTGTGTTTTCGTTATCATGCTGTGACCTCTTTTTTATGCCATTTGGGATGCCATTGAAGTAGAACCCTTTCGAGTAAATAGGTGAGTGTATCGGCTGTTTTTCCTAATAAGGCGTAAATAATTAAGGTGAAAACCACGATATCCGTTCTTAAAAACTCGCGAGCGTTCATCGCTAAGTAGCCGATCCCCGCATTAGCCGAAATCGTCTCTGCAACAATTAATGTCAGCCACATCAAGCCCAATGAAAAACGTACCCCTACAAATATTGCAGGTAGTGCTCCCGGGAAAATAACATGGCGAAATAGGCTATAACCGTGTAAACCATAGCTTTTTGCCATTTCAATTAATTTATGGTCGAGATGTTTAATACCATGCAACGTATTCAAATAAATTGGGAAAAAAGTTCCTAGTGCGACAAGAAATATTTTTGCCGATTCATCAATACCAAACCAAAGGATCACCAAGGGAATT
Source organism: Providencia sp. PROV119 (assembly GCF_028482435.1). Taxonomy (NCBI): domain Bacteria; kingdom Pseudomonadati; phylum Pseudomonadota; class Gammaproteobacteria; order Enterobacterales; family Morganellaceae; genus Providencia; species Providencia sp. PROV119. Next base: position 130,105 of record NZ_JAMPQL010000003.1, on the reverse strand, counting down.
AGTGCTAAATGGGGCACATTACGGATCATTTGAATGGAACTATCTAATAAGAGTTCACCTAATCGAGAAAGTCCTGTTATTAATCCCAAGATTAATCCGATTGAGCTGCCAATAATAAATCCAATGCCCGCACGTAATGCACTAATTCCTAAGTTCTCCCAAAGTTCACCATTTTTTATAAGATTCCACCCCGCACTAAAAACTTGTAGAGGCTCAGGTAATATTCGGCTCGAAAGCCAACCTGTACTGACTGAAAATTGCCAAACGATTAATAAACTCAGTGGCACTAACCAACTCAAAATAACAATACGTGAGTAGCCCATACTTAAAGCCTCATTTCATTGATTAATGGTAATTGAGTCTGATAGTTAATATGCTGAAAATAATTTTTATTCAACGTGTGATAAAAAGCCTGTAAATTACTATTTAGTCGCTCAATTATTTCTTGGGAAATAAGATATTGATGCGTATTTTCTGAATACTGAAAATGCTGGTCACTGGTATAGATGCCACTAATAATCTCTTCTGCTTTCAATGCGGTAAGTAATGGTTTAAAGGCATAATCTAATGCTAGCTGATGATGTTCACTCCCCCCTGTCATGATGGGTAATACTGTTTTATGTAATAAAGAGCGTTGAGGTAATAGGTCTATCACGGCTTTAAGTACGCCGCTGTATGAGGATTGGTAAACCGGCGACGCAATAATAATACCGTCAGCTTCTTTGACTTGTTGGATAAATTTTTGAATTTGTGCATGTTGATATTTACCCTGTAACAGCACACTCGCATCAAATTCATTCACACTTATCCGTTGAATTATCAAATTAAACTGACTCAGCCATTGTTGAGCATAATCAAGCAATGCTGATGAACGCGACTTTAGCGCGGGGCTACCTGAAATGATTAAGACATTCATATTTATCTCGCATTAAGAACTAACCGTCCTTAATCTTTATCGAGTTACTCTGATAAACAGAAATAATTATTTGTTCTTAGTCAGAACATATTTATCATAAGCATATTTATTTATATCTAATAACAAATAATAAATTCCATAAAATAAATCGCCTAACCCTATTTTTGATAGCAGCATTCAACAAAATAAAACTATTCTTATACTTATTATTATCCAGTTATCAGGGGGTTATTATTTTTTAGTCAACTGTTTAACTTTGCCTATTATTTATTTTAGCCATCGCTGAATTAAAGCTTATACTTCCCAATAGCATTATTTTTATTCCTCTATTATTATCTATGCAAAGCAAACCATCGCGACGGTATCTATTTCATTCAGCTTAAAATAAAGAGAATATCGATGACAAAAAAATTTTTAGTTTATGGTGTCAGTAAAGGGTTGGGAAAAGCATTAATTGAAGGTATTCCTACCGCACAAGATACTATTTATGGCGTTTCTCGCTCTATGCCTTCTTTCTCCAATAACAATTTTCATTGGATCCAAGCTGATTTATCGGAAACGAATTCTGTACAAACCGTAAAGAGCACCCTGCAAGATAGCCCGATTGACTGCCTAATTTATAATGTCGGCATTTGGGAAAAATATGCGTTCACCGACGATTATCGATTTGAATCAACGGATGATGTTGAACTGCTCACGATGATCCAAACCAATATCAGTGCCTGTATCTTGCACCTCAAGGCAATGTTGCCTAATTTACGACTTGGCCAAAATAGCAAAATCATCTTAATTGGCTCAACGTGGGGATTAGATAACCATAACGGTCATGAAGTGGCTTTTTCTGCCTCAAAGTATGCACTACGCGGTATTGTTCACTCGCTAAGGGAGACATTACGCCAAGATAAAATAGCTATTTCTGTGATTAATCTCGGTTATTTAGCAACGGAATACCCCCTATCAGTGCCTATCGATGACGTTATTTCACGCACTGAAGGTGCATTAATCCCCTTGCAAGACGTCCTTAATGCCGTCAAGTTTATTTTAAGTACGAGTAACGCAACTTGTGTAAAAGAGATTACGATGCCTGCTATGTTAGATGAAAACGTCTAACATCACGCCATGCAAGAAAGTGATATGATGAAGGGGTTTTACCCCCCTTCATTAAATCGCGTGTTAAATCTTGCTTTCACTCGCCATCGTCAGTTCGGCAATAAGATGCTTCACATAATCAACCACGACCTCACTAGCCAAACCATAATGTTTTTCTTCAAATTCACTCTCAACCTGACTTGGCTCTAAATTTAGCTCGACAGTATGTGCACCATTTAGCCTTGCCTCATGCACAAAACCTGCCGCAGGATAGACGTGACCAGACGTGCCAATTGCGATAAAGAGTGTCGCATTCTCAATAGCCTGATAAATTTCATCCATACCTAATGGCATCTCACCAAACCAAACTATATGCGGCCTTAGCGGTTGAGGAAATTGGCAACAATGGCAGCGTTCATCTGTGGATAAATCCCCTTTCCACTCTAATACCTGATTTGACCAACTACACCGGACTTTTAATAACTCACCGTGCATATGAATAATACGCTTACTACCCGCACGCTCATGTAAGTTGTCGATATTTTGAGTCACTAGCAGAAAATTATCCCCTAACAAATCTTCTAATTGCGCTAAAGCATAATGTGCAGGGTTTGGTTTAATATTCTCTTGTTGAAGTTGGCGGCGGCGTTCATTATAAAAACGCTGCACTAATTGTGGGTCACGAGCAAACCCTTCCGGTGTTGCCACATCTTCAACGCGGTGTTCTTCCCATAAACCATCCGAAGAACGAAAAGTTTGAATGCCTGATTCAGCAGAAATACCCGCCCCAGTTAGTACGACGACTTTCACATTTTTCATATTGGTTATTCTATTTTCACTGTAAAAAAAACGATCGCGAGCTCGTTGACGACGTAACATTTTAATTTTTTTAAGTTTCTTTAGCCTATGACGAAATCGCAACATCAATAAATACCTTTTTCTTCCATGTTGTTATCGCCGCGAGTTTTATACCTTACTCGCAATGATCATAATCGTTACCCAAACCTAATTCGAATGTCAGTATAACGCAACAAATAACAAAAGGAATTGTGAGGCTAAATGTTTATCTATCACTTATCTTAAACGCCACTAAGCCATAATAATACGTTTTTCTCAGTGATTATATCTTCATAACCAAACTAAATATCGCAGTCTGAATTTAGACTCGCTAAAATAGACGAGTTTACTTTTAACACGATTAATTCATCACACAGTAAAAGGTTTATATGGAAAAATTGTTTGAAAAGACGCTGTATGCATCACGTTGGTTACTTGCCCCTATCTACTTTGGCCTATCACTGACTCTATTTGCATTAACGATTAAGTTCTTTCAAGAACTATGGCATGTGATCCCCAATATTTTCTCAATCCCTGAGGCAGATTTAATTCTGATACTATTATCATTAATTGATATGGCGTTAGTCGGTGGTTTACTCGTAATGGTGATGTTTTCAGGCTATGAGAACTTTGTTTCCCAGCTCAATATCCCTGAGAATAGCGAAAAATTGGGTTGGTTAGGTAAGATGGATGCAACCTCATTAAAAAATAAAGTAGCTGCTTCTATCGTAGCCATTTCATCAATCCATTTGTTAAAAGTTTTTATGAACTCACAGAATATCCCTGATAACAAATTAATGTGGTATGTCATTATCCATTTAACATTTGTTTTATCCGCATTTGTGATGGGTTACCTTGATCAATCTATTATGAAAAAAAGCAAATAGCACATCTAAATCGGAGGGAAAGACTATTTTTCCCTCTTTTTATAAGTTGTACTCTTTCGCATTTAAATACCTGCATTGTTCCACAGCTTAGAAGAAAATACCTTGCCCCATAAATAAAACTAGGAATTACCATGAGTGAACATTTTGTTGGTCAATATGAAGCCGAAATTAAATTTAGATTGCCTGACCCAAACCGTTTTTTACAACGGATCATGGCTGATGGCGCTGAAGTCTTTACGGAAAATAATACGGAAAAAGATGACTTTTTTGATATGCCTGATGGTCAGCTTGCGCAGCAAGGAATAAGTCTGTCAGTCCGTGAAATGTTCCCTTCAGGCATTAAATTATGGATAGTCAAAGGCCCTGGCAGTTCAGAATGTAAAGCGATTAATATTGAAGATTGTGCTCACGTCAAAAATATGCTGACAACACTTGGCTATCAATGCTATTTCGCCACCAGCAAACAACGTAGCATCTATTTTCTTGGCGATGTACATATCACTATTGATTATTTAGAGGGTATTGGCTGGTTTGCTGAATTTGCCATAATGACAGACACGCTTTCACTGCTCCCTCAGCTCACACAGCAGTTGATGTCTCTCGCTCAGCAATATGATTTCAATGACACATTGATAGAAACGCGCAGTTATAAGCAGATACAACTTGCGCGTCGCAATGGGGAGCAATAAAACAAGCTGGGTAACGATAGGCTACCCAGTTAGTCATCATTGACCACTCAGGATACGAGCTGGGTCAAGTTTACTTGCTCGGCGTGCAGGATACCAACTTGCCAACAAACTTAATACCACCGTTGTCAGCAACACATACACCACATCTAATAGGTGCAATTGAGAAGGAAGGAAGTCGATAAAATAGACATCGCCAGACAAGATAGGATGCCCGATAACATACTCAAGTCCTTTGATTATGGTGGTTAAATTTAATGAAACAACCACGCCAAGTATTGCCCCTATTAAGGAGCCAACGAGTCCACTTAGCAAACCATACCACAAAAAAATCGCCCGAATTTGCCTGTCTTTAGCACCAAGTGTCCGCAATACAGCAATATCACTACTCTTATCTTTGACCGCCATGACCAACGTAGACACGATATTAAAACAAGCAACCCCTATCACGAGGATCATAGCCAAGTACATGATACTACGTACCATCTGAATATCGTTATACATATAGCCGTAGTCGCCAATCCAACTTTTCACAACCACATGATGCATGGTTTTCAGGCCCGCGTCATAAACAACTTTATCCGCATTAAATGGATTATCGGCTTTTATTTCAAACCCTGTAATGCCATCACCATAGCCTAAATACGCTTGCGCATCGGCAATAGGGATCAGCGCTAATTGGTGATCTAATAGCCCACTTAAACGAAAAACACCTGAAACTTGAACACGGATCCGTTTAGGTTGTTGGATTTTTAAACTCGCATCTGTATTGGGGATCATGATGGTTACCCAATCCCCAACTTTAACATTCAGTGAGTCAGCAACACCTTGCCCTAAAATAATCGATTGTTTCCCTGCTTTAAAATCTTTCCACGCATCATCGAGTACAAATTTAGGTAATGCACTGACTTCTGACTCGGTTTTCGGCGAAACCCCCATAACCTGTATTGCTTTGAGATTAGCTCCGCGCTCCAGCAAGCCAGTAAACCCAACATACGGACTCACTGCTTTAACCCCGGGAGTATTGCGGATCACATTCTCAGCATATTGCCAATCTTGATATGGGGCTTTCACCGCATAGATTTGCCCATGTGGCACCACCGATAAAACGCGATTTTCAAGTTCGCGCTCAAACCCATTCATGGCGCTCAAACCTATAATCAAGACGGCCACACCTAAAACAATACCAAGTGTTGAAACGATAGAAACCAGTGATACCATCCCTGTACGGCGGCGACCACGGCTAAACCGTAACGCTGTAAGTAAAGTCAGCGGTAATCCAGACATTACACTGCCCCCAGTGTGATATCTTGTTGAAGGTGCCCGTCACGCATCTCAAGTTGGCGCGATAAACGATGCGCTAGCTTCATATCATGAGTCACCACCAAGAATGCGGTGCCTTGGGTTTTATTTAACTCACCGAGTAACTCAAAAATCGCATCTGCATTACGTAAATCAAGGTTCCCTGTTGGCTCATCCGCAAGTACCAATGCAGGCTGATTAACTAATGCTCGAGCAATCGCCACACGCTGCCGCTCACCACCAGAAAGCTCGGATGGCCTATGCCCTGAACGGTGGGCTAAGCCAACCGCATCCAGCATTTTAGTCGCTCTATCAAAGGCTTCTGATTTATTCATACCACCAATCAGTAATGGCATAGCCACATTTTCTAATGCCGTGAAATCGGGTAATAAGTGGTGAAACTGATAAATAAACCCCAAATCTTTGTTACGGATGGCGGCACGCTGATCCGATGAGAGGCGGTTAATATGTTGCCCCCGAAAAATCACCTCGCCTTCAGACGGGGTGTCAAGGCCACCTAATAGGTGCAGTAAGGTACTTTTCCCGGAGCCTGAACTACCAACAATTGCCATCATTTCGCTTTCATTAATCGAAAAACAGACATCTTTTAATACTTGCGTCGACAATGCGCCTTCCTGATAGACCTTGCTTAAATGTTCACAGATAAGAAGTGGTTGTTTATTCATAACGTAACGCCTCAGCAGGTTGCACAGCCGCCGCACGCCAAGAAGGATAAAGCGTCGCAAGCAGCGAAATGAGCATTGCGGATACCGCAATAATTAAAATACCATAAAAATCAAGTACAATGGGTAAGTGAACCCCTTTTGGCAACATGCCAAATAGCGGCATCAAGAAATTCAATTGGCTGGAAATTAACATACCAAGCAGTGAGCCTATTAATGCGCCGATGATCCCCGCACCTGCCCCTTGGATCATAAAAATCGCCAAAATGCGCCCACGCTTTAAACCTAACGTTTTTAAAATGGCCACCTCAGCTTGCTTTTCCATAACTAATAAAGAGAGTGAAGTAATAATATTGAAAGCCGCGACAGCAATGATGAGGCTGAGCAACAGACCCATCATATTTTTTTCCATTTTGACCGCTTGAAAAAACTCACCTTTGCGTTCACGCCAATCGGTCCAAATCAGTCCGTCAGGTAAATTTTGTTGGCTCAACGTATCGACCTTTAACGGTTCATTCAGAAATAACCGCCAGCCTGTAATATGCCCTGCGGGATAGCGCATCATCCTAGCAGCATCATTTTGCGCAACAATCAGTTCGCTGGCATCGGCCTCACCATTGGTTTGGAACACCCCTGCCACCGTGAATAAACGTTGGCTCGGAATACGCCCCATTGGCGTAAGCTGACTGACTCCGGGGATAATCAAACGAACTTCATCGCCGCGCTTTAAGCCTAAATTTTCCGCCAGCTTACTCCCCAAGAAGACACGATATTGCCCCTCGACTAATTCTGAGCGCTGCCCGTCAATCAAGTTATCTAATAGTGGTGATCGTTCGTCAGAAGTGATGCCAAGCATCATGCCTACCCCGACATTCGAGCGGCTTTGCAAAACAACATCCGACTGCACAAGCGGTGCAATATGAGAAACACCTTGCAGGCCCTGTAGATCTGCAATGGGGTATTTTTGTGGGTCAATATGCCCCGTTGCCGACGTTAAAACGGCCTGCGGCATATAAGAGAGTATGCTATCTTGTAACGATCGTTCGAATCCATTCATGACGGAGGTCACGGTGATCAATGCCGCAACCCCTAGCGTGATACCAATGGCTGATAAACTGGATACAAAACGGCCGAATTTGTCGACAGCTCGTCCGCGCATGTAACGCAGACCTATAAATATTGAGACAGATTGAGACATGAAATCTGTAACGCCCCTGTTGCCAAAGCGAAGTGTTCAGCGATAATAAAGGGTACGAATGATGAATGGAACCACCCGGCCCCGGTTTTGTGGATTTTTTTCTTATTGGCACGGCCTGTTTGTCTTACTTTCAGACAATTGTACGGGGTAAAACAGGTCGTTTAGCCATTATGCTTTGAGAAACCGAATATTTTTATGTCTTCAAAATTTCGTTATGAACTTCCTACACGCGGTGGTGATGTCCGTCATCTTGGATGCTTGATTGGGGCCGCGGGTGCACTTGAATGTGCAGAGATGATAGAGCGTCATCAAGGGCCTGTGGTCATTATCACAAGAGACATGCAAAACACCTTACGTCTCCGCGATGAAATTCAACAGTTTACGCAACTGCCAATTGAAACATTGTCCGACTGGGAAACCTTGCCTTACGATAACTTTTCACCACATCAAGAAATTATCTCACACCGTTTATCAACACTGTATCGCTTACCTACTATGCAAAAAGGGGTTTTGATCCTTCCGGTCAACACCTTAATGCAGAAGGTTTGCCCATCTGAATTTCTGGCTAGCCATGCACTCGTGATGGCTAAAGGTGACAAACTTTCGCGCGATAACTTGCGCGACGAGCTAGATAAGGCAGGCTATCGCCATGTTGAACAAGTTTTGGAACACGGGGAATACGCTACACGTGGCGCATTATTAGACCTGTACCCAATGGGGAGCGCACTCCCTTACCGAATTGATTTCTTTGATGACGAAATTGATAGTCTGCGTACCTTTGATGTCGATAGCCAAAGAACGCTTGAAGAAGTTGAGAGCATCAACCTGTTGCCTGCACACGAGTTTCCAACAGACAAAGATGCCATCGAACGCTTCCGTAGCCAGTGGCGTGAACGATTCGAAGTCAGGCGCGACCCTGAACATATCTATCAACAAGTCAGCAAAAAAACACTTCCCACAGGGATTGAATACTGGCAACCGCTCTTTTTTAGTCAACCTTTGCCATCGCTATTTGACTATCTACCAACAAATACGCTGTTTATCTCACAGCATTATCAAGAAGCTGCCGAACGTTTCCAAAGTGATACCCAACAACGTTTCGAAAGCCGCGGTGTTGACCCGATGCGCCCCTTGTTGCCACCGACAGATTTATGGCTGACCGTCGAGCAACTCAATCAGGCATTAAAAAAATGGCCGCGAGTACAGCTATCTGTTGAAAAATTAGCCGATAAGGCAGCTAACACTAATTTAGATTACCTACCGTTGCCAGATATCGGTACACAAGGGCAAAGTAAACAGCCGCTTGAAAAATTGCGTCAATTTGTTGAACATTTTGATGGCACCGTCATTTTCTCTGTTGAAAGTGAAGGCCGGCGCGAGACAGTCACTGAATTACTGGGAAGGATCAAAATTCGCCCTGAGACTATTAGTCACTACTCCAGCCCAGTAAGCAACCGTTTTGCCATCATGATCGGGGCTGCTGAACACGGTTTTATTCAATCAGTACAACACCGTGCGTTGATATGTGAAAGTGATTTATTAGGGGAACGTGTTGTTCGTCGCCGCACAGATAACCGCCGAACCATCAATACTGATACGCTGATCCGTAACTTAGCCGAACTACGTCCTGGGCAGCCAGTTGTTCATATTGAGCACGGAGTGGGTCGTTACCAAGGGCTAACAACACTTGAAGCAGGTGGAATTAAAGCGGAATATTTGATCTTGACCTATGCGGGTAACGACAAGCTATATGTTCCTGTCTCATCCTTGCATCTTATCAGCCGTTACTCCGGTGGTGCAGATGAAAATGCCCCGCTACACCGCCTTGGTAGCGATAGTTGGGGGAAAGCGCGACATAAAGCCGCAGAAAAAGTCCGTGATGTCGCGGCTGAACTACTTGATATCTATGCTCAGCGAGCCGCCAAACCCGGCTTTGCCTTTAAACATGACAAAGAGCAGTACCAAGAGTTTTGTCAAGGCTTCCCTTTTGAAACGACCCCCGATCAAGAGCAGGCAATTAATGCCGTGCTTAGCGATATGTGTCAACCTATCGCAATGGATCGCCTTGTGTGCGGTGATGTCGGTTTCGGTAAAACCGAAGTCGCTATGAGAGCAGCTTTCTTAGCCATCAATAATAATAAACAGGTTGCGGTGCTTGTGCCTACCACTTTGCTGGCTCAACAACATTTCGATAATTTCCGTGACCGTTTCGCAAATTGGCCGGTAAGAATTGAAATGCTCTCTCGTTTCAAAACCGCCAAAGAGCAGCAACAGATACTCGAAGAAACCGCTCAAGGGAAAGTCGATATTTTGATTGGTACCCACAAGTTACTGCAAAGTGACTTAGTGTGGCATGACTTAGGGTTGCTCGTGGTCGATGAAGAGCACCGTTTTGGTGTCCGTCATAAAGAGCGTATTAAGGCTATGCGTGCGGATGTGGATATTTTAACGCTCACCGCAACCCCTATCCCTCGTACACTCAATATGGCCATGAGTGGCATGCGGGATCTGTCGATTATCGCAACGCCTCCTGCTCGCCGTTTAGCCGTGAAAACCTTTGTACGCCAATATGATGACCTTGTGGTTCGTGAAGCCATTTTGCGTGAAACATTACGTGGAGGCCAAGTTTATTATCTCTACAACGATGTTGAAAATATTGAAAAAGCCAAAAAACGTCTGGAAGAATTAGTGCCAGAAGCGCGCTTTGTGGTCGGTCATGGGCAAATGCGTGAGCGCGAACTGGAGCGTGTGATGACCGATTTCCACCATCAACGCTTCAATGTCCTGATTTGTACGACCATCATTGAAACGGGTATCGATATTCCAACAGCGAATACCATCATTATTGAACGTGCAGACCATTTTGGCTTAGCGCAGCTACACCAGCTACGAGGTCGTGTAGGCCGCTCTCATCATCAAGCCTATGCCTATTTATTAACGCCACATCCAAAAGCGATGACTGCTGACGCACATAAACGTTTAGAAGCTATCTCTTCCCTTGAAGATCTTGGTGCGGGATTTGCCCTTGCCACTCATGATTTGGAAATTCGGGGTGCAGGAGAATTGCTCGGTGAAGATCAAAGCGGGCAGATGACGACGATCGGATTTACGCTGTATATGGAGTTACTGGAAAGCGCGGTAGAGGCATTAAAAGATGGGCGTGAGCCTTCATTAGAGGACTTAGTTAATCAGCAAACAGAAGTTGAACTGCGCATGCCCGTGCTGCTTCCCGACGATTACATTCATGATGTTAATATTCGTTTATCGTTCTATAAGCGTATCGCCAGTGCTCATAATGAAGATGAGTTAAATGATCTTCGTACTGAGCTGGTTGACCGTTTTGGCACATTACCCGATGCTGGACGTTTCTTACTTGCCAGCGCCGCTATCAGGCTCGAAGCGGAAAAATTAGGTATCAAGCGAATTGAAGCTCATGAGCAAGGTGGATTTATTGAATTTGGTGAAAAACATAAAGTCTCGCCAAACTTCTTAATCAGTCTATTACAAAATCAACCGAAAACCTTCCGCCTCGATGGTCCTGTAAGGTTGAAATTTGTGCATGACCTCAGCGAGCGCGTGACACGCATTGAGTTTATCAAACAGTTGTTGCGTGACTGTGCGGATAACTTACTAGAAGCATAATTTATGATGCGTTAGAACAAATGAAAAGCCCCAGCCACATAATGATGTTACTGGGGCTTTTCCGCTCATTTTTATTCAAAATAAGCGTAGGTGTTTTTTCCCGCATAAATCTCTACGGCATTATTCATATTCAGCGAGTTTCGGCTAGCTTCATCAAGTTTGACGCAATAAAACGGCACTAATGCATCAGTCTGGTTACGTGCCGCTTTACAAAGTTGACTACTAGAGGTACTTAAATCTAATCGCCCATTTTCATCAAGGGGGATAAATAGCCCTGGATCATAAACGGTGCGTACTTTGCCTAGGGTATTACCAATACGGTATACCACATCATAACCCACAATAATTTGTTCTACTTTTTCTGTTACTATGCATTTACGATTGTCACGTTCAAGTAGTGATGATAAGGAGTCCTTTTGGAGTGCCTCAATCATAAATACCATCTTACATTCACTTTGAGCTGGGTGATAGCGCGATAGATATTCCTGATTAAATCCATCAAATATCCCCATAACTGAACAATTCTCCTGTTCAATCAGCCGATGCGATTTTATTGGCTCTATCGAAATTACCGTCGCCAACCGACTTTCATCCTTGGAGAAACGCAGCGAAGTTATTGATACAATAATAATAAGGCAAATAACTATTGCTGCTAATAACACCTTATATGTTAGCTTCATAGGCTGCCCTTATTAATGACAATGTTAGTGAATAGTCCCATTGTAACTTTTCGCTTTAATAATTCGATAGTTACTGGCAAAACAATCAAAAGATTTAGAGTTTTCTTAATCAAGAACAAGTCAATAAAAATTTAACTTACTCCTGTTGGTTGTTAAGTCAATAAATTAAATTTTAATCTATTTTCACATATTGATTACGATCAATTTTTGGTAATTATAATTATAAAAAAGTCTTTTTTACACTTATTTTAAGTAATAACACGAAGATGTCTTTTTATTAATTTCTATCAATTTTCCCCTTTATTTTTTTATTTCTCATTCAATGAATGCAAACGACCTTTTTAATTTTCATCAGAGAACATGACTAGCATTTTTTATATTACCTTTTCTTGCCTACCGCTTTAACATGATTTCACCCCATTTCTATTTACCTAGCGGCAACGCCCATTGAGAGCGGTTTTAGGTGACACTATGAGGTTGATACTCGCATGACTCAACGGATACTTTTATAACTTTATATAAAACAAAAATTCCACATAATAGAAGGTAGCAACTGCCAATAATAAGTATATTAGCTTATAAGCTAATCCGGAATTTAATTAAAATGGCATATTTAATTAATGCCGCTTCATATCAGCCATCTTTATAGTTGTACCTCCTATAATGTATTTAATCGTTGGGGTTCGCTCAAAATAGTTTATTCATAAATAATCAATCAATTGATTAAAGTTTATATTTAAAAATACTTATAAAAAAATCCCCGTTTAATGAAAAACGAGGATTTTTCCTATTTATTGCGACTGACTAAAACGTTAGTGAAGTTTTAATTTCGGACGAATAATGCGGTTAATACTTCCGACTAACATCATTAACCCTGTTTTCACATAGCCATGAAGCGCAATTTGGTGCATTCGATACAATGAGATATACACAAAACGTGCAATACGCCCTTCCACCATCATATCCCCACGCATCAAGTTACCCATTAAGCTACCCACGGTACTAAAACGCGATAAAGAGACTAAAGAGCCATGGTCTTTATAGATATAATCTTTTAGTGGCTTATCTTTTATCATCGCCAAAATATTATCATAACAGCGGCTCGCCATTTGGTGTGCAGATTGCGCTCTAGGTGGCACAAAACCACCGTCAGGCTTAGCGCATGAGGCACAGTCACCAATCGCAAAAATGGTATCATCGCGGGTTGTCTGTAATGTCGACTTAACGACCAACTGATTGATACGATTCGTTTCTAACCCCGCAATCTCTTTCATAAAATCAGGTGCCTTGATACCGGCTGCCCATACCATTAAGTCAGCACGAATTTTCTCACCCTCTTTTGTATTCAAGCCATCGTCATCAGCGCTGGTCACCATCGTTTTAGTTAGCACTTTTACGCCTAACTTATTTAACTCTTGATGTGCTGCCGCAGAAATACGTGGTGGTAATGCAGGCAGAATACGTTCACCGGCTTCGACTAATGTCACATTTAACGCGTCAGTATCTAATCCTTTAAATCCATAACTGGTTAGCTGCTCTACCGCGTTATACAACTCAGCCGACAACTCAACACCTGTAGCTCCAGCTCCAACAATCGCAATATTCACTTTCTCTTCTGCATTGTCGCGAACAGAATAACGTAAAAATAGATTAAGCATTTCATCGTGGAATCGATGGGCTTGTTGCGGATTATCTAAGAAAATACAATGCTCTTTAACACCCGGCGTACCAAAATCATTTGAAGTACTACCTAGTGCCATGACTAAAATGTCATAATCAATTTCACGCTCAGGAACCAATAACTCCGCGTTTTTATCCCGTAATTCACCCAAAATGATCTTTTTATTGTCACGATCGATTTGTGTCAAAGAGCCTAATTGGAAGTTAAATGCGTTGTGGCGAGCATGGGCAAGATAGCTCAAGGCATCCACACCATCATCTAAAGAGCCTGTTGCTACTTCATGTAACAGAGGTTTCCATAAATGACTTGGATTACGATCCACTAAAGTGATTTCTGCACGTTTTTTACGCCCTAATTTACGACCTAGTCGTGTTGCTAGCTCTAAGCCGCCAGCACCACCACCGACAATCACAATTTTTGGTTGAGAAAAGGCCATATTTCCCTCATTACAAAATAAATTAATGTTATTTAAGCCTTATTCGAAATAAAAAACTTAAATAACATTAATCACCACTTATAAGACCAAAAGTTTGTTGAGGATAACATGCTTGGTCATTTGGTCATACCAAATATTGATGTATATCAAATTAATTGATTAATATGACAGCGATCACAAAAAAGTGTGATTCGTTAGCAAAATGAAACGAGTCAGCTTGCATAGATTGATATTAATCAATATTTGAGCCAATTTCCAATCTATTTGATAATGAGAATCAGTTATTATTGGTAGTCAATATATGTGCACTTAAGGGGGCCATGACAGCTTATTGTTCACTAAGGGCTTACAAAAAAAGCGGGATAGTGTAAATTTTGTAGAGAAAACAACCCATATTAGAGATCATCATTTGGCTATTTTTGGCTAGCTTCTCTGATAAATCTCTCGGTTTTTATCATTTCGGCGGTAAACGACATCGTTCTTGTTGAAAGGCATAATTAATGAAATTTATTTTATATCAAATCATTACTAGCATTGTATCGAGCATTATTTGTATCTATCATCTTGTTACACTCTATCTTGTCTTTTCCTCTTTGCCTTTTGAGCTGTCCAGTGGTTATTTTTTAATAACTAAAATAACGATAATATTTCTTTCATTATACGTGATCGTTATTAATGAAGTGGCGAGACGGAACAAACGCTGGGAGTTTTGTGTTAATTTATTTAAATATAAAAAACAAAATAATATTCAACGAATTGATTTATTTATTCTTTTTTCATTTTCACTTGTCATCACCTACATCGTTACTCTACTGTTTAGTTTGCTACTCATCTTACTCATTCGCCTAAATCCAACCTTCTTGGAAAACCTCAATATTTGGATGTTACATATGACGATCACCGTCATTAAATATGCAACTTTATTGCTATGTTTAATCCCTTTATATAAAGCATTTATCGCCTATAAAAAGCAAAAAAACGATAAGTGAGACATTGTAGCGAAGAGATATCACTTTACCTCTTCGCACTTAAAAGCACGCTATGTCATCCCCATTAACTTTTTATACTGCTTGATCACTTAAATAAATCAATAACACAACTAAATTAAGTGACACTTTCTATTTACCAACGATTAATATTTCCCCAATCCGCTATAAATACCACTAACAAAACGGCTTTCATGATAACTTTTCAAACTTAAAATTCTCCTAAAGTGATAACTGCAACGCTTGATTCAGAATATTTACCTTTAGTTAGGCCATATAATAAAACTTAATAATAACTAAGCATTCTGATATAAGTGAAAAAAATGTCTGAGAACACAAGCAATCCTATTGATTTACTTATCAATAACCCGCAACCCTATGCGCCAGAAAGTATTGATGATGCGTTATTTTCAGCCGCAATGAAACAAGCTGATACCTGGCATTTAAACCGTAATGTTAATTATGCAAAGTTATGGGAAACAGAAGCCAACCCTCTGATCCCTATTAATTTGTTTAAAACCATGGATTTGGCGACAAATACCCAGCTTGATGGTATATGGTTAAATAGTTCAGGTACTGGGCAACATGGGAAAACACGCGTTTTCTTTGACAATCTCAGTTTAAAACGTATTGAAACGGCTATGGTGCAAATTTTTTTGCATAATCATTTGATTTCAACCACACCTTCTCGCTTTTTAATGTTATCTCCTGATCCCGCCACAGGTGAGCATGCAGGTTATGCCACTGCCTTTTTAAAGTTCACCCAATGTGCCCCAATACAAGAGCTTGTTTTTACTGTGTCAGAGCAAGGTCAATTTGATAGTGAGTTAGCGTGGTCTACACTCAAACGCTGGGCTAATGATCCTGCCCCTATCTATATTTTAGGCTTAACACTGTTTTTTGAATTTTTATGCCTAAAACGCCCTGAACCATTTACCTTGAAATCACCGATAAAAGGCTTAACCGGCGGTGGTTGGAAAGGGATGACAAAACAACTTGAACGCCCTGAGATTATTCAAGGTTTGCAACACGTTTTACAAGCGCCTAGCGTCGATATTCGCGATATTTATGGTATGACTGAACATCCTCTTCACTACATTAGTTGTCCTGAAGGTCATTTTCATCTCCCTGCTTATTCACGTTTTTCAATCATGGCTGAAGATGGGAGCCATGCACCAGAAAATAAAAATGGACTCATTGTACTTGAAAGCCCTCTGTTTGCCTCAATACCTTCACATCGCTTATTAACGCAAGATCTGGGCTGTTGGGGCAATAATTGTGCTTGTGGTCAACCGCTACCCTTCCTGCGCTATCTAGGACGAGCATCTACCCCAGAGGGCACCTGTGCGGCACAAGTAAAATGAAAAACTCACTACAAACGCGTGTAAATAAAATCAAACTGTGCCTAACAACTTTGCGTGAAGCTAATTGGTCGTTTTCGGAAGATGAAAATACGCAACAATTTTGTTTATCGCGTTTGGAGCGTCTGACTGAAAATCAGTTATTGGAACAAAAGATCCATCGTGAATTAGGTGGAAAATATTGGCATGCACCGAAGCGTTTGCTGATTATTGTTTCTGAAAAAGATCCATTAGGTACACTAGAAGCGCTATGTGCCGCTTACCTTATTGGCAGTAAAATTCGCCTGAAAGCCCGCATATCAATCAATTATTTGCAACAGGTTAAACGCATTCTGTCACTTGATGATGAGGAGTGTGAAATCATTGATTGGCAAAGTCATTTACAAAATGATCAGCAGATACTCTCTGGCGTCGATACGGTCTTACTCGCAGGGGGCGAGGCATTAATCCAACACTATCGCCAAATCACACCGCCACATATCAAATTGGTCGAACTAGGGCCAAAAATCAGTGGCATGGCAATCATTGGCAAGCAACTTCCTGCAATTGAATTGATTTTGTACGATATCGCCCTTTTTCACCAACAAGTCTGTAGCTCACCTCGATTCATTTTGTTGGATAACCCCTTAGCGGCAGAAGCGCTTTATCATCAACTGATAACCACACTTGATCACCTTCCCATTTTGTCTGACAACCTACGTTTACAAGGCATATCGCAATTTCGCGAGCATCGGTTCACTTATTCGCTATCCGCTCCCGATAAGCCGAGTGTTTACAGTGAAAAAACAGGCTGGGGAGTCACTTATCAAACAGAGTTTGCCCCTCAAGCATGGTTAACTCAGGGCTTTCAACTCGTCGTTGCTCCTATCGAAGATAGCCTAAAACAAGCGCAAACACTTTGGCCTGGGCGCCTACAGACCCTTGGTTATTTTGGCGATTTAGATTCTTTGTCATTACAACAATACAGTTTTACCCGTTATTGCCCAATTGGTCGCATGCACCAGCGCCCTATTCATGCGCCGCATGATGGCTTTTTCATGCTATCTGCCCTCGTTAACTTTATCAGTAAGGAAGAAAATGGCGATAAATAACCGCAACCTATTAATTACTGGTGGAACTGGGTTTATTGGCTCTCATTTGCTGCATAAGCTTGCTGAACAAGGTCATAATTTAACTGTATTATCTCGAAATCCACAAAATCGTGTGATTCCCTATCGCCCCAAATTACCTGAAAAGGTGAACGTGGTGATTGGTGATATTTTGCAACCTCAAAGCTTAAAACAAGCATTGGCAGGGCAAGATGCCGTGATCCACCTTGCTGCGGATTACCGTGTCGGTTTAGCGCCAACCCGCCAAGCACGGCAGCATATGTATCAAACTAATGTCATCGGCACCTCAAACCTGTTAGCAGCAGCTCAAGATGCTGATATTTCAAAAATCGTTTATATGAGCTCAACCGCTGCTTTAGGCGAAACCCAAGGCGCATTACTTGATGAATCTCACCGGCACAATGGCATCTTTCGTAGTTATTACGAAGAAACAAAACATATTGCACACGAATTGGTTGTAAAACAGCAATGCCAAGGCGCTCCTATCAATATTGCCATCAGCGGTGGGGTATTTGGTTTAGGTGATAACAGCGTATTAGCCCAGACCGTAAACGCCTTTTTACTTGGAAAAATCCCTTTTCATATCGCAACGACAAGCACATTTCAACTTTGTCATGTGTCACATGTTTGTGATGGACTCATCACACTACTATCACCGGAAATTGTTCGCCAAAACTATATCTTGGCTGGCGAGACTTTCTCTATGCCCGAACTTTTTCAGATGCTAAGCCATTTTTGTGGCAGACCTTCTTTACCTGCCAAAAAGGCTTCTTCACTGAAAATACCTGCTTGGTTAATGGATAAACTCGCCAGCCTTGGGCTGACAATGCCGTTATCTTGCGAAGCGCTTCATATAATGGATGGCAGCTCCTACACTTATTCTTCCTATAAGGCCCAACAACAATTAGGTTGGAGTGCAGGCTATCCAAAAGAAGAGTTTATCGAATACGTATCACACCTCGCGACTCAATTGTCATCTGCTAAAAAGGATGTAGCATGAAAACCAAACATCTCTCATGCCAATGGGGGCACGTCACTCTATCCCTCGAATCAGCACAATTACTTTCCGTTAAAGGGAATAGCGATAATGCAGTTTTTTTTGGTCAAGGTTATGGCACCGCTAAACTACGTTTATGGCAACTCGATTTATCCCGCCGTGTCGCCAGTGGTCGCTTATCTGAAATTATGGGAAATGGGGCCTTACGTACCGATGTTTTTCAGCGACGATTAGGATTAGTGGAGCTGGCTGAGCGTGCGACAAACATTGATTGTGCCGCACCAACTCACTCTTGGCAGGCTATGCAATATCAACATATTCAAGCTTATACTGCCGGTATCAACCAAGCACTTAGTGAAATGAAAGTCTTACCCATCGAGTGCTTATTACTGCACTATCGTCCTGAAATTTTTTCAATCTCAGACAGTTATTTATTAGGACAACTGAAATATTTTATTAATTCCGCGTGGCAATATGAACTATTCCACACGCGCATAGCAAATCGATTGACGCCAAAACAGCATCAACAGTTATTGGCAACCTTTAGCCATGAAGGCCATCAAATTCCCCCACTACCACTAAATGAAAATGGGGATTGGCACCAAGAAGTGGTTAAGGCACTCAAAGATGGATTAAAAGGATTGCAGTATTTAGGGCTAGCTTCACCCGATACGGGCTCGAATGTCATTGCCATCAGTGGGTCATTAACCCAATCAGGAAAACCGCTATTGGCTACCGACCCTCATATGGGGCATGTGAATCCTAATTTTAATCTACTTTGCCGCCTTGAAAGTGATGAAGGACTCAATGTCGTCGGCTCTCATTTTCCAGGCTCTCCTGGCATTATCGTCGGTCGTAATAACCATGCTGCATGGGGAATGGTTGGTATCATGGCGGATAACCAAGACTTATTTTGGGGTAAGCTCGACCTTGAAAATGAGCAGGTTGAAACGGCATCAGGGAATCTGCCTTTAACTAAAAATATCCATGAAATCAAACTGAAAAATGGTAAATCACACAGTTTCACAACTTATAGCTTTGCTCAAGGGCGGTTAGTGTCAGAAAAAAATGGCTACGGTATGTTTTTACGTTGGCCTGCACTAGATGACCCAAGTGGTGACATTACCTTTTATCAGCTCGCCAAATGCCAAGATTGGCCTTCATTTAGAGATGCCCTTAAGCATGTAAAAAACTCACCAATGATGGTTGGCTATGCTGATATTCATGGGGATATTGGTCTGCAAACCATGGGATATATTCCAAAGCGTCATCAACAAATCGGTAGCTTGGTACTAAACCTAACAGAGCCACAGCACCAGTGGTTGGGTTATGTGCCTTTTGATGAATTACCTTGCGAACATAATCCTGAACGAGGCTATACTCTTTATGCCAATCAATATAGTGAGTCACTGTTTACGGGAAAAGTGGCTTTATCTAATCGCTGGCATCCCCCTAGCCGTTCACGGCGTATCGAGGCGTTGATCCAACACACCGACCAACACACCACCGAAACATTGACCGCTATTCAGGATGATAAAACAGATTATTTTGCCCAGCAGGCAAAACATTTTTTATTACCTTTCGTCCCTGAAGACAAGATGTTATCGCAGTGGGATGGTAACACAGAGAATATCCAAGCTTCGCGCTTACTTGATGTATGGTTCCAACATTTAACCGATAAATTACTTGGCAAAGTACTCAAACGAGGTTCCAGAACGCTATATACCGATTTTTGGCCAAGTTGCCGCTGGAGCATTCTCAATATCCTGCAACACCATATTGAGGATTGGCAGCATGAAGCCGATGCTTTGCCTGATCTTATCCGTGAATGTTATGCCACTGCGTTAGTCGCTAGCCAAAAAATGGCCCACCCCCAAGTTGAGTTTCAACACAGCATCAAAAAACCAATATGGCTCAATAAGCTGTTAACAGGTCGTTTTCCTTATCAAGGCGGTAATCGCGAAACAGTCCATGCCACACGACAAAATGCCGATTTTCTGACGCAATCCCAAGCGGGTAAAAATAAGTCTATTAAGACTAAACCCTATACCTTTGGTCCTGGATTCAAACTAATCTCAAATTTAGCAAATCGAGGGGAATGTGTGTATTTAATCAATACACCGGCAAAAGGCTCCCCATTTTTTTGGCAACTAAGGAAAACACTTAACGATTGGCAAGCAGGTAAAAGAAAAACGACAAGACTGGCAAATAAGCAAAATAATAATGAGTGAGGATTTAGATCAATGGCAATCTTGAAGCAATGGCAGCAAACTAGTCATCCTGCTCGCCTTTGGCACCCGATTTCTAATTCACGTATTCAATGTGAATTATGCCCTCGAGCCTGTAAAATTAACCTAGGTCGAGTCGGGACTTGTAAAGTCCGTCGCAATGAAAATGGTCGCCTAGTGACGCTTAACTACGGCAAATCCGTTCCTATGACACAAGAGTCCATTGAAACCGAAGCCGTTTATCATTACGCTCCCGGTGAACGCATTCTTTCTTTAGGCAATATTGGTTGTATGCTGCGTTGTGACTTTTGCCAAAACTGGACAACGAGTCAAGCCCGCTATGTTCAAGACAGCCATGTGGCATATTATCGCCCTGAAGATGTGGTGAATTATGCCTTAAAACACAATATTCGTGTTCTTTCTTGGACTTATAACGATCCGGTTGTTTGGCACGAGTTTGTCATGGATACCGCGAAACTGGCACGTGAAAAAGGCTTAAAAAATCTCTATAAAAGCGCATTTTATATCAGTGAAAAAGGGATTGATGAATTACTCACCGTCATGGATATTTTTAGTATTTCATTAAAATCAATGCAGGATAGCTTTTATCGCAAACACACCGGTGGTCGCCTTCAACCTATCCTTGATGGGATCAAACAAGTTTATGATGCTCGAAAATCAGGTAATTACCCACATTTAGAAATCTCCAATCTGTGTGTGACAGGCCGCAATGACACATTAGAAGAGGCTAAAAAAGTCTCTGATTGGATGCTAACCCATCTTGATGCTGAAATCCCGCTACACTATGTACGTTTTCATCCCGACTACCAATATACCCATGTCGAGCGCACCGCTATCCCACTCCTTGAACAAGCACGTTTGCAAGCGCTCAATGATGGAATGCGTTATGTTTATGTCGGTAATGTATTCGATACGCAAAGCGCCAATACCTACTGCCCTGAATGCCAAACACTGTTAGTAAAACGTAGTGGACTCATTGCAGAACCTTATATGGATAAAGGCTATTGCCCTCGTTGTCATTTCCATCCTCCAATTATTTTACCATGGGAAGATGCGAACACCGATAAAACAGTCTTGAGCATACCAGATGGGTTACATTGTATTACCCACATGTTCCGCGGCCCAGTTCAAGCCTGCCATATTGAGCAACAGCATGAATCGGATATTTATTACCAATTTGTCTCAAAAGACGGCACTCCTGTTAGCGATATCAATATGAATAACTGCGGTCGTTTTATGCTTTCTAAAAGTAACCCTAACGCGGAAGGTATTCGCCTCTATCATCATTTAAATGAACCTTGCCAACTATTTGAAGTTTATGACCGTGCCCATTTTCCTGTCACGGAAGCAGAGAAAACCCACCTTGGTAGTGAAAATGTGCCGGTAACTTTTATACCATTAAAGGGGCGCTAATATGCCGTTAAATCGTGGATGGTCATATCTACGCGCACAATCCATCGCCACGCAGCTACGTCGTGCCAAACTCAATGATAAAAGCCCTAATTTACCCATTATTTATCTACCGGGTATTTTAGGCAGTAAACTGTTTGATAGATCCAAACAAGCATTTATCTGGGGGGATTATCGTGGCGTTTTCACGAAAAGCGATTATGAGTATCAGGCTCCTTCTCCCGATACCCCTTGTAATATCTTAGCCACAGAGCAACTGCATGAATTCACGATTGTTCCTAAGCTCATCACAACATTGGTCACACAGGAGCTGAAAGATGTTTTGCACGTTGGTTTAGGTTATCGAGAAGGCCAAGACCTCTTCTTTTTAGCCCATGATTGGCGAGCGGATCACCGAGAGCTTGTTACAATATTAGATGCCGAGATTAAGCGCATAAAGACCCTTTTTGGTGACAAACAAAAATGTATTATCATTGCGCAATCGGCATCTAATTTGGCTGTACGCTACTGGTTGCGTCAAACCAGTGAAGAGAATCGGCAGCTTATTGCCAAATGGTATGCTTTCGGCCCGCCATGGGAAGGAACGTTTCATGCGTGGTCAATGATGGAAACTGGCTATTACGCCGGTAGTCGCTATTTTTATGGCTTTTCTCCCGATGATATTGCCGGATACCCGAGTGCTTACCAGTTACTTCCTGCTAATCCAACCGTTATCGATCATCATGGCAAAGCCATTGAACCGTTTGATATCTATGATGCCGACTGCTGGCAGCGGTTACGTATCGGCCCATACAAAACCTCCATCGTTTCAGAGCAATGCCAACGTGTACGCGATAATCTAGCAAGTTACTTACACAGTGCGAAAACATTTAACCATGCAGTTTCTGGTGTATGCCCTCATGAGCAGTCTGTTCCACAGGTTTGGTATCTGAGTGATAACAATACCGCTTTAACCGCTGCAATCTGGGCGCGTGATCGCTGGTATCTGAAAGCCAAAGAGATAAAACGAGATTTTGCCCATTTAGCTGATAAGACGTTAGCTAAAGGCGATGACCATTTACCACTTGCAGGCTTACTTAAACATCGTTGTGGGCCTATTGTCCGTGATAATTATCAACAGCCTTGGGGGGAAAGTTTTGTCTTTATCAGCCAAGCATCTACTCACCGTGCATTGATTAATCATACGCCGAATTTACGCAGTCTTGCTTTTGATATTGCCACCACAAGGCGATTACATAGAGATAAAGCGGCATAGCCTTGCCCCTGTGGCTCCTCCCCCAATTGAACGTTCCCATAAAATTGACCGTGAATTAAGCGGTCTTCAAGCACTGAGTTCTGTATTCAACAGGGCTTAGTCCTTTTCATTTAACCTTGCATCTTTCATAGTGATAATCATGGATACCTTCATTCACGACTCCCCTGTTTAACAATCGAGTTAAACTTTTTGCCGCAAAAACGTTCAAGCTTAAGTAATTTAAAACTGACGTTTTAAGGACTGTTTTACCATAGAAAAAGCCCCTTCAAGTGAGACTAAAAGCATCCAACTTTTGGGGGCTGTTCAGTTTACGGCTTTTTTACTAACGGCCGGTAATAATTAACGCTGTTCTTGCCATTTACGATGCAGTTCTACCAGTTTATTGTGGCTCTCTTGCCAGCGTTGTGCGCCTTGTAAGTCTTTCAAGCTATATTGTCGACCACTATGGAACAGTGATGAAGCTAGGCTCCCTTGCTGCTTTGGTAGGTTATCTAATACACTCACCGCACCATCACGGTTGTTGCAAACCAACACCATATCACAACCGGCTGACAACGAAGCGGCTGCACGCTCTGGATAGCTTCCCATGATAGCCGCCCCTTCCATCGACAAATCATCAGAGAAGATCACACCATTGAAGCCCAACTGCTCACGTAAAATCGATTTGAGCCAGAATGGTGAGCCACTTGCAGGGCGGTCGTCTGCTTGTGTATAAATGACATGTGCAGGCATCACGGCATCAAGCAAATCGCGCTGAATAAAGTCTCTGAAGATTGACATATCTTTTTTACGAATAGTTTCAAGGTCGCGGTCATCACGAGGGGTTTCTTTATGAGAATCCGCTTTCACTGCCCCATGCCCAGGAAAATGCTTCCCTGTCGTTTTCATCCCCGCACTACGCATACCTTTAATAAACCGTTCCGCCATGATCATGGCAATTTCAGGATCTTCATGGAAGGAGCGCTCGCCAATCGCAATACTTTGATGCCCAAGATCTAGCACCGGCGCGAAACTAATATCGATATCCATAGCAATCATTTCAGATGCCATTAACCAACCAGCTTCCTCCGCTAATTTTGCCCCTTCAGATTGGCTATTAAGTGCTGCAAATGCTTGAGCGGAAGGTAATGCCGTAAAGCCATCACGAAAACGTTGCACTCGCCCGCCTTCCTGATCAACCGCTATCAATAAGCGATGACGGGATGCATCACGAATTTGGCGAACTAACTCCCTTAATTGTGCTGCATCATGAAAATTACGGGTAAATAAAATTAACCCGCCCACCAGCGGATGTGCCAGTATTTCACGCTCTTCACTGTCCAGCTCATAGCCCTGAACGTCTAGCATTATCGGACCCATACATGCCTCACTATTTAAAACGGTTTTACGATTTTTGCTCGCACTTGCGTTATACGAATTTAATTAACTAGGCAAACTAAAGTATTGCCTTAATGACCTTGAGTGTAACAAAAAATCATTATTTTGACTTTGGTTCCATTGCACTTCATACCACATTAACATCATATATTTGACCCATGGCGTCCATAGCCGGCATTGGTGAGCCAAGCGTTCAACATCGCCATAAGCATGGTATTTATTGCAATACTCTGATAAGAAAAAATCACGTTGTGTGGTATTCAATTGGTTCGCTTGAAAATAGGTTTCCAATGACAATCCAATATCGGTATTTGCCGCATACTCCCAATCCAATAAAGCCAGTTGACCACTCTCAGTACAGACAATATTGCCTTTATGAATATCCATATGGGCGGGGGCTAACTTTAGAACCCTTGGCATAGGTGCGGATAAAAAATGTTGGTGCCATCGATGCCACCGAGGCCCTTGGCGTTTTGGATCAACTAAATACCCGTAATGGGCAATTTCTTGCCTAAGCTGTAGACGATAAGTGAGTAAGGGTTGAGTATGTAATTTAGCAATTGTTGCCGCTAATAAAGATTGAAATGTTGGTGTTAAAAATTGAGTATCACTGGGTTGCTGACCATCACACCATGATAGTAATAACCAATCTGAATTTCTTGCTAACACTTTGGGCGCTTGGCCAAAGTGTTGTAATTGATGTAATACCCGCGCCTCTTTGCGTCTATTCACGAATAGAGCCGTTTGCGCCTGACTTTGAGCACGCGCAATCAGATTGAGAGTATGTGACCGTAAGTGATAGGTTCCCCCTGAAAGCCCTGCTAATGGGGTTACTTCCCACGTTTTAACGTTAATATTTGGGAAGCAACCTGCCAGCAGTGCCAATAATGCACTGTCATTGCTCAATATCGTTTTTTCCTGACCAAAGGATCTCACCGCTTTGCACTGCCATCAGCTGCATTTCGATATCGCGTTGGTCGTTAGAGCCTGAAATCACGCTATACAATACATAATCAGCTTGTACGTAACGCCCTAAGCCAATCGCTTTACTGCGTGTAACAAGGCTATCGTCTTGCGATAAACCTAACGTTCTACGCGCTGCATTGACCACATCTTGTGGTACGACTTTAAAGCGATGACTGTCATCAACCGCTTTTACGATGGCTGAGGTCACATTTTGTACAGAAAATGAACCTGTCGTATTGTTTTTAACTGAATCCACCAACAGAACTTTGCCGCTCTCAACACCATTTGCCCCTGTCATCTGTCCGACTAAAGGCGAGACAGCAGCAGACCAATCTGTGGTTTTTTGCTTAGGTGGTGTAGGCACCTTATCGATTGGTGGTGGAATTGTAGGCTCAGTGGGTTCAGTTGGCTCTACAGGGACAACTGGCGGAGGCGTTTTAGGCCTATCCTGCTGAAAAGAAGGACATCCTGCCAGCATCATCGCTGCCGCTGCAACGAACAAGATCCGTTTCATTATTTGTCTCCAAGCATTTGCGGTAAAAATACATAAACACGTACATTACGCGCGAGTGATGATGTACTTTCAGCATTAACACTAATCACTGAATTTGCAGGTATCATCTGCTGCAAATCATGGGTTGTTGCGATTTTCAATCCTTTATCGTCGTACCAATAGAGACGGTACATGACAGTCATCGGATTTGGCTGGCTATTGCTCATATTGATCTTAGCCACCGTCGCATAGTTCTCAACGCTGACTACAGGTTGCTCTACAATGATACCTTGCGCAAGAACCGCAGGCTCCATAATCACTCGTTGTTGATCATTGAATACTAACCCATCACGCTTACCCCATGAGCAAGCGCTCAGCGCAAATACCACAGCACTGAGTGTTAATATACGTATCAATGTTCCCCAAATCTTTTTCACATCATTACCTTATTTTGCCAGCAATGGTCCAAGAGGACGACCGCCAACAAGGTGCATATGAATATGAAACACTTCCTGCCCGGAGTGTTCATTACAGTTCATGATCAAACGGTAACCGCTTTCAGCAATCCCTTCTTGTTTGGCAATTTTTGCTGCAACGGTAAATAAGCGCCCCAATGCCAGTTCATCTTCCGCAGTCACATCATTCACTGTTGGGATGAGTTTATTGGGAATAATCAGGATATGTGAGGGAGTTTGTGGCGAAATATCACGAAATGCGGTAACCAGTTCATCCTGATAAACGATATCTGCCGGGATTTCACGTCGAATGATCTTACTGAAAATAGTTTCTTCTGCCATTGCGAATTCCTTTAATATTGACTAATTATTACGCTTTATTCTCGCCGACATTCAAATGAAATAGGCGGTTAAAGTTTTCAGTGGTAATACGTGCCATTTCTTCAGGGCTAACCCCTTTTAATACTGCCATATACTCTGCCACATCCCGAACATAAGCAGGTTGGTTCTCCTTCCCACGATGTGGCACGGGGGCTAAATAAGGTGAATCCGTTTCTACTAAGATCCTATCTAATGGAACAACCCTTGCGGCTTCACGAATTTGCTCTGCATTGCGGAAGGTAACTATCCCTGAAAAAGAGATATACATACCAAGATCTAACAATTCCATGGCTGTCTGTTTATCTTCCGTAAAGCAGTGCAAAACACCGCCACAATCCATCACTTGTTCTTCACGTAAAATAGTCAGTGTATCTTCTCGCGCATCGCGCGTGTGAACTATCACAGGTTTATTAACCTGACGACCAATACGAATATGTTGACGGAAAGACGCTTGCTGAAGTGCTGCATTTTCTTTCTGATAATAATAGTCTAGCCCTGTTTCCCCTAACGCGACCACTTCTTCACCAGCAGCTAATTGCGCTAAGCGTTCAAAATCATACCCTTCATCCAAATTAAGTGGATGAATACCGCAAGAAAATGCCACATTAGCACGCTTGCCAATCATGGTTTTCATGTTATCAAAACCATGTAACGTTGTGGCAACCGCTAACATAAATCCGACATCGCGTTGCGACGCCTTTGCGATCACATCATCGACGCTTGTATGTAATTTTTCATAATCAAGGCAATCGAGATGGCAGTGTGAATCAACTACAAACATATTTCACTCTTTTTTATGGTGTTGGGGTAACAATTAATGCTTCCCATTGTAATAATTGATTTGTCAAAAGTAACTCTTGATTCAGTGCGGGCACTGTCATCAATTGGTGGCGGCAATTTTGCCAAGCCTCATAAACTTCAAACAATTGTGTATTTGTCATTCGTGATGCAAGTACGCTCACAAGTGGCAATTGGTCTTGATTTAAACAAAATTGGGCTGCATGTTGTTGCAGTTTCATGCTATCGGCTAATAGTCCGAGCAGCCACCCCATCGACTCAATCGCCTTATCATGATGAATCGCAGGTAATAACGACAACATATCATTATGTTGTATCCCATGAGCGAGTTTCTGGCATAGCACACTACGCTGTTGCCAATGCTCAGGTTGCAACAATGACATCGCCGCGACTGGGGCCCCTTGGCACAACTTTAACGCGGTCAATGCGTCGTTATAGTTGACGCCAACGATTTGCTTTTGCAACCAATACCACGCAATTTGCGATTCAGGTGGTGATAAAAAGGTATATAAGCAACGGCTTCGTAGCGTCGCTAATAGATTTTCACGTTTCTCGCAACCTAATAAAAAATAGGTCTGCTTTGTTGGCTCTTCCAAGGTTTTTAAGAGCGCGTTGGCCGCTGCATCGGTCAATGCTTCTGTTCGAGGAATATAGGCGACTTTAGCCCCATTTTGCTGTGCATGACTACTTAAGGTCTCTGTCAGTTTCCTTACCGCTTCCACGCTAACCGTTGTTTTGCCCTTCTCTGGCTCTAAAACATGGTAATCAGGGTGCGTCCCTGCCAACATCAATTGGCAGCTATGGCATTGCCCACAGCTTTTTAGCCCGTCTGTATTTTGGCAAATTAACCAGCGACTAATACCATAGCATAATGCTTCCACTCCGTTACCCGGTAGTGAATGCAATAACAATGCGTGGTGCCCACGACCTTGCTGGTAGGAGGTAATTAGTTGACGATAAGTTTCATTCAACCAAGGGTACCAATTCATTGTATCACCTTATTTTGCCAACCATTGCTCCAAAGCTTGGCGAATATCATGTTGAACTTGTTCAATATTCTGGCTTGCATCAATCGTTAAAATAGTCTCATCGGAGGCCGCTAACTCACGATAACGTGCACGAGTGCGTTCAAAAAATGCCAGAGACTCTTGCTCAATTCGGTCTAGCTCACCACGAGCGCGTGCACGCTGTAACCCTAATGCTGGAGGTAGGTCCAAATACAGTGTTAACGCTGGTTTAAATTCCCCCAAAACCAGATCACGCAATGACTGCATAAGTTGGCGATCAATACCACGTCCGCCCCCTTGATAGGCCTGTGAAGATAAATCATGCCTATCACCAACAACCCATTTACCCGCCGCTAAGGCTGGCTTAATGACGTTTTCAACCAGTTGGACACGTGCGGCATACAGCATCAAAAGCTCGGCTTTATCAGTGACTTTTTCCCCGCTGATCCCCTGTTTAATGAGTTCACGTAGCTTTTCTGCTAATGGGGTTCCCCCTGGCTCTCGGGTAAACGCAATGTCTTGGATCCCTGCCTGATTTAATGTTTCAACAACGGTTTTAATCGCAGTGGTTTTACCTGCCCCTTCTAACCCTTCAATAACGATATAGGCGTTTTTCATCTTACTTATCATTCTGTTTTTCAATTTTTCGATACACTTTGACGGCTCGATTATGGTCATTAAGGCTACTACTGAATGTGTGCCCACCTGTACCATCTGCAACAAAGTATAAATAGTTCGTTTTCGCAGGGTGTGCCGCGGCTTTAATTGATGCAAGACTTGGCATTGCTATCGGCGTTGGCGGTAACCCATCAATGCGATAGGTGTTATATGGTGTATAGTTGTCTAAGTCGCTACGATAAATTTTCCCGCGATACTTATCGCCTAAACCATAGATAACTGTAGGGTCTGTTTGTAACCGCATATTTTTCTGCAAACGATTCACAAATACCGACGCCACTTGGTTTCTTTCACTGTCGATACCCGTCTCTTTTTCGATGATTGAAGCCATGATTAGCATCTCATACGCGTTTTTGTAAGGTAGATCTTTATCTCTCCCTTGCCAAACTTCATCGACATTTTTTTTCATTTGTTGGTGAGCGCGTTTTAATATATCAATATCACGCGTTCCCGCCGTATACAGATAGGTATCCGGATATAGCCAGCCTTCAAGGGTGGTCGTTCCATCAAAACCAATTAGCGCGTATAACTCTTCTTGTGTTTTCCCTTCCGCTTCATGTTTTAAGTAAGGCGCATCACGTAAGATATTTGTCCAATCAGAAAGTCGGTTACCTTCGACAAAACGAATGGAAAACTGTGCCTCTTTGCCACTGGAAATTAATGCTAACATCTGCGCGATATCCATATTTGGCTGGAGGCGGTAAGTCCCAGCCTTCATTTTAGCTAACTCTGGGCGCAATTTTAGTAACCATTGAAATTTGTTACTTTGATTAATCACTTTTTCGTCTACCAGCAATGCTTCAAGCGCAACGCGGCCTGTTCCAGCAGGAACCGTAAAAACTTTCTCTTGTGTTAGATTTAGCGGCTCTTTTGCATAGTTCAAAACCTGTTGATACATCACATAGGCACTTACGCCTATTACCAACAGAATAACGACAATTGCGATAGAGATTTTTTTAGCGAGTTTCATTCATTAACCATTCAGTGACTAAAGTTGGCAACGTAAAAACAAATATTCAAACAGTTCCCTTGATGAATATTGCCATTGAGGTTTATTGTTACCCAAGGTGATCGTAGCAACCGGCAGTATTGGCATCAACGTATTACAAATAAACACTTCATCACAGTTCCCCAATACATCGGGAAAACGTTCAACCTCCCGAAGATGGTACTGACTAGCAGCTAAAAGCGCTATGATCTTTTGTCTCATTAATCCATTTACGCCAGAAAATGCTAAATTTGGCGTAAATACCGTATCGCCTTTGCGCCAAAAAATATTGGCACTGCAACATTCAATTAAAATACCATCAGAATCAACAACTAAAGCCTCATCAACCTGAGCTTCATCAATTTCTTGGCGTATTAACACCTGCTCAAGGCGATTAAGGTGTTTGATCCCTGCTAAATAGGGATTTTTACTCGTTGGAATACGGCTTAATATCAGTTGGATACCTGATTTCTGCAACGCTTGGTAATGTTGTGGAAAAGGCGCGATAGACATTATTACCGTTGGCTGATTAAACCCTAAAGTGCTATAGCCTCTGCCCCCCGTGCCTCGGCTAATAATCACTTTAACAACGAATTCATCATCATTATGCTGTTGGCAAATCGCGTGGATCTGCTTCTCTAACATTTGCCAATCTGGTTGGGGTAATTTAAGGCGAGAACTATCCTGCATGAGACGCCTAATATGCATATCAAGCATTTTTGGTTGATGATTAAACACATGGATCGTGGTGAAGCAGCCATCACCAAATTGCACAGCCCGATCAGTCACGTCAATATGACGGCACTCAACTCCATTAACCCAGTATAGCATTGATAATTCTTATAATAATGGCTGATAAATCAGTCAGTAACAGGATATTAACTATCATAAACTAAACTGACATAGACTGCAAAACGACACTAAAAATAAAGCCCCAGTATTGTGAACACTGAGGCTTTTACCCTTTACAACGTAAAATAATACGTCTGGGTTACTCTTCGTGATAGCGACGGAAAATTAATGAACCGTTTGTACCACCAAAACCAAATGAGTTGCACAGAGCATATTCCATATTTTCTACTTTTCTTGCTTTGCCTGGAACAAAATCCAGTTTGCAAGCTTCATCTGGGTTTTCCAGATTGATCGTAGGCGGAACGATTTGCTCTGTCAGTGAAAGGATCGTAAAGATAGACTCAATAGCACCAGCGGCACCTAATAGATGACCTGTCATCGATTTTGTTGAGCTAACTAATACGTCGGTTCCTTCACCAAAGACCGAAATAACCGCTTGCGCTTCCGCTAAGTCACCTGCTGGTGTTGAAGTACCGTGAGCATTGATATAGCCCACTGCGTTAGCTTCAATACCTGCATCATGCAGAGCATTTGCCATCGCCAGAGCAGCACCTTCACCATTTTCAGGCGGTGATGTCATATGATAAGCATCACTGCTCATGCCGAAACCAGCAACTTCAGCATAAATTTTTGCGCCGCGAGCTTTAGCATGTTCATATTCTTCAAGTACGATAATACCCGCACCGTCACCCAGTACAAAGCCATCACGGTCTTTATCCCATGGGCGGCTAGCCGCTTGCGGATCATCATTACGCGTAGAAAGAGCCCGCGCTGCGCCAAAACCTGCAACACCCAATGGCGTTGTCGCTTTTTCAGCGCCACCAGCAATCATTACATCAGCATCACCATAAGCAATCATACGTGCGGCATGACCGATATTGTGAACACCTGAAGTACAGGCTGTGGCAATCGAAATACTTGGGCCACGGAAACCGTAAATAATGCTTAAATGACCTGCGACCATATTAATGATCGTAGAAGGAACGAAGAATGGGCTAACTTTACGAGGACCGCCATTTTGTAATGCTTCACAGTTCTCTTGAATTAGGCCTAGACCACCAATACCAGAACCAATCGCTAACCCTATACGAGTAGCATTGGCTTCTGTTACTTCCAGCCCGGAATCTTTGATAGCTTGATTACCAGCAGCAATTCCATACTGAATGAAAGGGTCCATCTTCCGTGCATCTTTGCGGGAGATACCATAATCTTCGTAATTGAAATCTTTAACTACGCCAGCAAATTTAGTTGCGTGGTTGGTAGTATCAAAATGTTCGATAAGGCTGATACCACTCTGTCCGTCACAAACAGCTTTCCATGATGATTCAACTGTGTTGCCGACAGGAGATAACATGCCCAGTCCGGTTACGACTACACGACGCTTAGACACGTAAATCCTCCAAGGAGGGAAAAAAAGTTATCAAAGAAACATAGGCGGTCGAGTGACCGCCTAGACAAGTTTTAAAACAATTAGTTAGATGCGTTCTCGACGTAATCAATCGCAGCCTGCACTGTTGTGATCTTTTCAGCTTCTTCGTCAGGGATTTCGATATCGAACTCTTCTTCCAGAGCCATAACCAGCTCAACTGTGTCAAGAGAATCAGCGCCCAAGTCATCAACAAACGAAGCTGTTGTTACAACTTCTTCCTCTTTAACACCTAGTTGCTCAACGATGATTTTCTTAACGCGTTCTTCGATAGTGCTCATACTATTAAAATTCCTATCAAAACTCGCTTTCGCGATGGTTTTCGTAGTTTATAAAATACAGGAAAAGATACAACCCAATCCCGGCTGTTGAAACCTAAATTTTGCATTATTTTGCGCTAATTAACACTAATAATGCAAATGGTTCCATCATTTCTTTAGATCATGTACATGCCGCCATTGACATGTAATGTTTCACCTGTGATGTAACCAGCTTCATCAGAAGCTAAAAACGCTACAGCACTGGCAATTTCTTGTGCATCACCAAGCCTGTCGGCAGGAACTTGAGATAAAATGCCTGCACGCTGCTCATCTGTCAATGCCTTGGTCATATCAGTTTCAATAAAACCAGGTGCAACGACATTAACGGTAATGCCACGGGAAGCGACTTCGCGTGCTAATGATTTGCTAAAACCAATTAGCCCAGCTTTCGCTGCTGCATAGTTCGCTTGACCCGCATTTCCCATCACACCTACAACAGATGCGATTGAAATAATACGTCCACAACGTTTTTTCATCATGGCGCGTAATACGGCTTTTGATAAACGGTAAACGGATGAGAGGTTAGTGTCAATAATATCTTGCCACTCATCATCTTTCATACGCATCAAAAGGTTATCACGTGTGATACCTGCATTGTTGACCAGTATATCAATTTCGCCAAATTGTTGACGAATATTATTCAAGGTTTCGTCAATTGATGCAGGGTCTGTCACATTAAGAGCAAAACCTTTGCCTTTTCCATCTAAATAAGCAGAAATCGCTTCTGCTCCTTTTTCGCTGGTTGCTGTACCAATAACCGTCGCACCACGCGCAGCAAGCGTTAAAGCGATCGCTTTCCCGATACCGCGGCTAGCGCCTGTTACAAGTGCAATTTTTCCTTCAAAGCTCATATCGTCCTCAGAGGTTTTCTAATGCAGTGCCTAATGATACAGGATCATTGACTGCAACGGCAGTTAAATTAGAGACAATACGCTTGGTAAGACCAGTTAATACTTTACCCGGCCCCACTTCAACAAGATGCTCAATACCTTGATTTGCCATGAATTCTACCGTCTCAGTCCAACGAACTGGATTATACAATTGACGAACCAAAGCATCACGAATATTTTCCGCTGATTGCTCAATTTTCACATCAACGTTGTTAATAACTGGGAAATTTGGTTGATTAAACGTTATTTCTTGTAACGCAACTGCTAATTTTTCAGCCGCTGGTTTCATTAACGCACAGTGTGACGGTACACTAACCGATAATGGTAATGCACGTTTTGCGCCCGCCTCTTTACATGCTGCACCAGCGCGCTCAACCGCCGCTTTTTCACCTGCAATCACCACTTGACCTGGTGAGTTAAAATTCACAGGAGAGACGACTTGGCCTTGAGCGGCATCTTGACAAGCTTTCTCGATTGATTCGTTATCTAAACCGATGATCGCATACATCGCGCCTGTTCCTTCTGGAACGGCTTCTTGCATCAATTTACCACGCAACTCAACCAGTTTAATTGCCGCTTTAAAATCAAGAACACCCGCGCACACTAAAGCTGAATATTCACCTAGGCTATGCCCTGCCATCATCGTAGGCATCGCGCCTTTTTTTTCTTGCCAAACACGGAAGATAGCGACAGATGCAGCTAACAGCGCTGGCTGGGTTTGCCATGTTTTGTTCAATTCTTCTTCTGGCCCGTTCTGAACAAGAGCCCAAAGGTCATAACCTAATGCTTCAGACGCCTCAGCGAATGTTTGTTCTACTAACGGACTTTCCGCCGCTAATGTAGACAACATACCAAGAGACTGAGATCCCTGACCGGGAAAAACCATAGCAAATTGTGTCATGTCTATTTTCTCAGTAAATTAAAAACGAACAAGTGCAGAGCCCCAAGTAAAGCCGCCGCCAAATGCTTCTAAGAGCACTAACTGACCACGTTGGATTCGACCATCACGTACCGCTTCATCAAAGGCGGTCGGCACGGATGCAGCCGAGGTGTTACCATGTTTATCTAACGTAACCACCACCTTATCCATGGCCATATCAAGTTTTTTCGCTGTTGCGGAGATGATACGCAAATTTGCTTGATGAGGAACTAACCAATCGAGTTCTTCTTTTGCGATACCGCTTTCAGCCAATGTTTCATCAACAATGTGCGCTAATTCACGCACAGCCACTTTAAAGACTTCATTGCCTGTCATGGTTAAGTAGGCTTGATCTTCTGAGCCTCGCTCACGATTCGGCAGCGCTAACAACTCGCCATAACGCCCATCGGCATGCAGATGTGTTGATATAATACCCGGCTCTTGCGATGCGCCGAGCACCATCGCGCCTGCCGCATCACCAAACAGAATAATAGTACCGCGATCATTTGGGTCTAACGTTTTTGACAGTGCATCTGCACCAATCACTAATGCTTTTTTTGCCATTCCCGTTTTAATAAACTGGTCCACGATGCTTATCGCATACGTAAAACCTGCACACGCTGCGGCAACATCAAATGCAGCACAATCATTAATGCCTAACATTTGTTGAATTTGGCACGCTGCGCTTGGAAACGCGTGTGTTGAAGAGGTCGTTGCGACAACAATTAGCCCAATCTCACTGCTATCGACTTGCGCCATTTCAAGGGCCTTTTGTGCGGCATGAAACCCCATTGTGGCAACACTTTCATCTTCACCAGCAATTCTTCTTTCATGAATACCTGTGCGAGTTACAATCCACTCATCAGAAGTATCAACCATTTTTTCCAGGTCAGCATTTGTTCTAATTTGTGTGGGTAAATAGCTGCCTGTGCCTAATATTTTACTATACATAGGTTATTGATCACTCCTGGGTAATACGATATTCAACCGAGCTGCTATTCTGTCCGGAACTTGTCTATCTACCGATTGAACAGCCCGTTCAATCGCAGCTTTAAATGCACTTTCGTTTGCAGCGCCATGACTTTTTATGACAATTCCCTTTAATCCTAACAGAGTTGCACCATTATACTGGTCGGGGTTCAACTCCCCGAAACGCTTCATCAGCCGTTTTTTAAGCCACTTTTTGGCCAATTGAATCAACCAACTAGGTTTTTTATTCTTTTTGCTTTCATCTGTTGATTTCAACAAGGAAAGTATGACGCGGATCACCCCTTCCATTGTTTTTAGCGTGACGTTACCTGCGAAGCCGTCACACACTAATACATCCGTTTTGCCAGTCAGCAACTCATTGCCTTCGACATAACCGATGTAATTTATTGCCGCGGTTTCTTTAAGAATTGCGGCGGCTTCGCGGATATTATCAAGCCCTTTACTCTCTTCTTCACCAATATTTAGTAGTGCCACTTTTGGTGAAGCAATTTTGGCCACCTCTTCAGCGACGACAGATCCCATCACAGCAAATTGCACTAGCATATCACTACTACAATTGACGTTAGCGCCTAAGTCTAGCACCACGGTTTGACCTTTTTGTTGATTAGGCAAAATGGTCATCAAAGCAGGCCGTTCGATGCCATCAATTGATTTAAGCATCAACTTAGCTAGCCCCATCAAAGCACCCGTATTACCTGCACTCACGCACGCCTGTGCCTGCCCAGTCTTCACTAACTCAAGCGCCACTCGCATGGATGTTCCTTTGCTTTGACGTATTGCCGTTGATGGTTTGGCATCATTAGCGATAACATTTTCAGCAGGAATAATTTCGACACGCGAAGTCAGCTCAACACTCTGTTGTGCGAGCAGTGGTTGAATGGCGTCAGGTTGACCGACTAGCAGTAATTTGAGTGCTGGATTAGATGCCAGAGCCTGCAATGCAGCAGGCACTGTGACGCGGGGACCAACATCCCCGCCCATAGCATCTAACGCAATGGTTAGATTAGCCAAAGTATCAACTTGTAAATCTATAATTACTTGTTGATAACCTTACGGCCACGGTAGTAACCATCTGCAGTCACGTGGTGACGCAGGTGAGTTTCACCGGTAGTTTTGTCTACAGAAACTAGGGTAGCAGTCAGTGCATCATGTGAACGACGCATACCGCGTTTTGAACGAGTTGGTTTATTCTGTTGTACGGCCATTGACCTTACTCCTTAAGTACTTTTCTTTAAACTGGCTAATACGGCAAATGGGTTTGGTTTTTCCGCCTCAGGCGGTAGTTCACCAAAAACCATATCCGCTTCGGACACTTCACAGTGTTCAGAATCATGAACCGGAACCACTGGTAAGGAAAGAATTATTTCATCTTCTATCATTCCCAGCAAATCTATTTCACCAAATTCATCAATTTGAATTGGCTCATAGCCTTCCGGTAATGCTTCGGCCTTTTCGTCACTGACGACAGGACTAAAACAATACGATACGTAAACATGATGCTTGAAATCTTTTCTGCAACGCTGGCATTGTAGGGTGACATCCACATCAGAATGCCCCTCTATGACCGTCAGACGCTGATTATCAATTTTAAATGATAATTCGCTCTCAACATCGCTGTCTACACTGACTACTGATTCAGCAATACGTGTTACTTGCTCAGGTGTGTAACTCCCGACATAGTCGAGGTTTTTTTGAGCTGCACGCTGCGCATCGATAGTCAGGGGTAATTTTACCTTTTGCATAAGGCGCGCATATTAACTTTGTAATGAGCTATAGTCAAAGAAAAAGGCGGGCAAAACTCGCCTTTTCACCAAAAAATCGCCTGTTAAGCGTCAGATAGTTTAAAATGAGTTAACCCTTTTGGCTATGAGTTTCGAGAAAAAATATGAAATCGATTATTTTGGCATCAACCTCTCCCTATCGGCAGCAATTGTTAAAAAAGCTGGGATTACCCTTTTTAGCCGTAGCGCCGAATGTAGACGAAACCCCAGTGTTAAATGAATCCGCTGAGGCATTGGTCACTCGCTTAGCGCATGCTAAAGCACATGCCATCAGTGAACAGCATAAACAACATCTCATCATCGGCTCAGACCAAGTCTGTGTGATTGATGGTGAAATTGCAGGCAAACCATACAATTATGACAATGCCTTTAAACAACTGAAAAGAGCCTCAGGAAAACAAGTCACATTTTATACCGGTCTATGTTTATTAGATTCAACGACGGGAAACTACCATGTGCAGTGTGAACCCTTTAATGTCTATTTTCGTTCTTTAAGTGATAAAGAAATCGAGACTTACTTGCGCAAAGAAGAGCCTTACCAATGCGCCGGAAGTTTTAAGTCGGAAGGGTTAGGGATTGCCTTATTTGATAGGCTTGAAGGGCGTGATCCTAATACATTGATTGGGTTGCCTCTGATCCTGCTATTAGAGATGCTACGCCATCATGGCTACAATCCATTAGATAATTAACAACGCAATAAGTTACCGGCAAATTTGTCTGCCGGTAACTTAATATGCTTAGTTTTTACGTGAACGTAAAACCTTTAAGCATTGATTAAGCTCTTTATCAAGCGGCGCTTGTAACCGCATTTCCTCCCCCGTTTTAGGGTGAGTAAACTTTAATGCACTGGCATGCAAGAACAATCTTTTTAGGCCTGTATCCGCTAATTGGCTATCAAATTGTTTATCGCCATAGCGGTTATCAAACGCAATCGGATGCCCTGCATGTAATGTATGTACACGAATTTGGTGAGTACGCCCCGTTACTGGGCTTGCTTTAACCAAAGTGGCATTATCAAAACGTTCCTCAACCTTAAAGCGCGTCTCTGACGGTTTACCTTCAGGGCTAACACGAACAACACGTTCACCACTTTGTAAGATATTTTTTAATAACGGAGCTTGGATCACTTTGGTATGCGATTGCCAATGCCCGCGCACTAATGCGAGGTAATCTTTTTGCATCTGTTTAAGGCGCAACTGTTCGTGTAACGCTCTTAATGCTGAACGTTTTTTAGCCACCAGCAAAATCCCAGATGTGTCGCGATCCAAACGGTGCACCAACTCTAAAAAGCGTGCTTCTGGGCGAAGCGCTCTTAACCCTTCAATCACCCCAAAACTTAAGCCACTGCCGCCATGAACTGCGGTGCCTGATGGTTTATTAATGACCAGTATTGCGTCGTCTTCATAGAGAATGCAATCAGCTAACGCAGAAACTTTATCCAGTTTTGCCGAAACAGGGGCTTCTTCACGCTCAGCGACTCTTACCGGTGGTACACGGACTTGATCACCTGCAATAAGTTTATACTCAGGTTTAATACGCCCCTTATTAACCCTCACCTCACCCTTGCGAATGATGCGATAGATCATACTCTTAGGAACACCTTTTAATTTTGCGAGCAGGAAATTATCAATACGTTGTCCGGCTTCGTCATCGCTAATATCGATAAACTGAACTTGATTTTGTGTTTTCATTCAAAAATGTGTTAACTCTGATTGATTAAATTACGACCTTATATGCGGGATATATCATACCGACTCCACAAATTTTTTTATCATTTTTTTTATTTGGTCAAAGAATAGCTCGTTAGTCATATTTCTAAATAAAATTTTCATATAACGCATGTATCGACTTGCTATAATGTCATTGGCAGTGGGATAATATGTAACTGCCATAATGTTTGATAAAACGATAATTGGCATGAAATACAGATTTGCTATTTGATTGAGTAAAAGCGCGGCAATGGCGTAAGACGCTTCGCAAAATCAAATAATTAGCGAGCAACGAATATTAGCTTTTTGGGTTAGGAACTTCCGTTAACAAAATTATGACGGCTTCCTGATTAAGAACGCTGAATTTTTAATCTAAAAATCAGGTTCACCGAATACTGCGCGTCTCTATACGGACGACTGCCGGGAGGCAGGCGGCTTTGTAAAAATCACGAGGCCATCGGTTTACAATAGCTCCCTTTTTCGCTGCTCTTTATTGAAAGTAAAAAATAATGAGTAAGTAACAATATGAAAAGAATGCTAATAAACGCGACTCAACAGGAAGAGTTGCGTGTTGCCCTTGTTGACGGGCAACGACTCTATGATCTGGATATCGAAAGTCCAGGTCATGAACAAAAAAAAGCGAATATTTACAAAGGAAAAATAACTCGCATCGAACCAAGTCTTGAAGCTGCTTTTGTTGATTATGGTGCTGAAAGACACGGTTTCCTCCCTATCAAAGAGATCGCTCGCGAATACTTCCCAAGCAATTACCACTCTCAAGGCCGCCCCAATATCAAAGATGTCCTTAAGGAAGGCCAAGAAGTTATCGTTCAGGTTGATAAAGAAGAGCGTGGCAATAAAGGTGCCGCACTCACCACGTTTATCAGCTTAGCGGGAAGTTATTTAGTACTGATGCCAAATAACCCGCGTGCGGGTGGTATTTCTCGCCGTATTGAAGGTGAAGATCGTACAGAATTAAAAGAAGCGCTCTCCTCCCTTGAGATCCCGGATGGGATGGGGTTGATTGTTCGCACCGCGGGCGTGGGTAAATCCGCAGAATCTTTACAACAAGATTTGCTCTACCGCTTACGCCACTGGGAAGCTATCAAAAAAGCGGCTGAAAACCGCCCTGCTCCGTTCTTAATACACCAAGAAAGTAACGTCATTGTTCGTGCGTTCCGTGACTATTTACGCCCAGATATCGGCGAAATCCTTATCGATAACCCGAAAGTGGTCGAAATGGCACGTAACCATATTGAAGCGATTGGCCGTGGTGATTTTGCCAGCAAAATCAAATATTATAGCGGTGATGTTCCGCTATTTAGCCATTATCAAATCGAATCACAAATTGAATCTGCCTTCCAACGTGAAGTACGCCTTCCATCTGGTGGTGCATTAGTGATTGATACCACCGAGGCGTTAACGGCTATCGATATCAACTCTTCACGCTCAACACGCGGCGGAGACATTGAAGAGACCGCATTT
Source organism: Providencia sp. PROV119 (assembly GCF_028482435.1). Taxonomy (NCBI): domain Bacteria; kingdom Pseudomonadati; phylum Pseudomonadota; class Gammaproteobacteria; order Enterobacterales; family Morganellaceae; genus Providencia; species Providencia sp. PROV119. Next base: position 89,186 of record NZ_JAMPQL010000003.1, on the reverse strand, counting down.
AATACAAACCTTGAAGCGGCCGATGAGATCGCACGTCAATTACGTCTGCGTGACCTTGGTGGCTTAATTGTTATCGACTTTATCGATATGACGCCAGTCAGGCATCAACGTGAAGTTGAAAACCGCCTACGTGAGGCCGTGCGTCAAGACCGTGCACGTATTCAAATCGCCCGTATCTCGCGTTTCGGTTTATTAGAGATGTCGCGCCAGCGTTTAAGCCCATCATTAGGTGAATCTAGCCACCATGTGTGCCCTCGTTGTTCGGGTACAGGAACCATCCGTGATAATGAATCATTGTCTCTTTCTGTTTTGCGTCTTATTGAAGAAGAAGCATTAAAAGAGAATACACATGAAGTTCATGCTATCGTTCCGGTACAAATTGCTTCCTATCTACTTAACGAAAAGCGTAAAGCAGTCAGCGAAATCGAAACGCGTCAACGCAATGTTCGCGTGGTCATTGTGCCAAACGACCAAATGCAAACGCCTCATTTTCACGTGATCCGTATTCGTAAAGGTGAAGAAGTAAATACGCTGAGCTATAACTTAGCTCACTACCATGAAACGGAAACCTTAAACAGTACGGAAGATCCAGCGGCTGAACGTAAAGCCCCTGAGCAACCAGCTATCTCTGCTTTCGCGTTACAAGAGCCTGTAGAACAGCCTGTTACTGTTAAGTCTAAAGAGAACAAAGCGCGCACTGAAACACCAAAACAAGGGGTTAAAGTGGATGCCCAGCCGAGCTTTTTTAGCAAGGTAGCTGAATTCTTCAAAAAACTCTTTGCTGGTGAAGAAGAAAAAGTTGCTGAAAAACCTGCTGAGAAAAGTCGCCAAAATAGCGGTAACGACAAGCGCCGTAACAATGAACGCCGCAATAATCGTCGTAATAATCGCCGTGATCGTGATGAAAACAGTGACAACCGCGAAAATCGCGATAATCGTTCTAACCGTAATGCGCAATCTGACGAAGCTAACAATCGTAAAGGCCGCAATAATAAGAACGCTAATCAGCAAGATGAGCAAAACGTTGATAGCAATAGCCGTGAAGCGCAGCAACAGCAGCGCCGCGAACAACGTGCTGAACGCCGTCGCCGTCAAGATGAAAAACGTCAACAACAAGCAGCTAAGGCACAACAAGAGGCAGTTCAAGGTGCTGATAATACACCTGTAGAGAAAGAAGAGCCTCAAGCGCGCCCTGTTACGCCTCGTCGTCAACGTCGTCAATTGACACAAAAAATTCGTATCACTGATAACGTTGAAGCCGTAGCGCAAGAAGATGAAGTGGTTAAAGTTGCAACTGCCGTTGAAAATGATGCTATGCCTATCGCAGCACTCCCTGCTCCGACTCATGTTGATGAGCAAGTGGCTGAGGTAAATAGCTCAGAACAACAAGATGTTCAAGTTGCTAACCAAGAAGATAAGCAAGATACCATCATTCCACGTCGCTCACGTCGTTCACCACGTCACCTACGTGTCAGTGGTCAGCGTCGTCGTCGTTACCGTGATGAGCGTCATCTGACAAAATCACCAATGCCTCTGTTCGCTGCCGTAGCCTCACCTGAGTTAGCATCAGGTAAGGTGTTTATCAGCTATCCTGTTGTTCAACCACAACAAGAAACCATCGCTATCATGACCAATGAAGAGATGCTTGAGCAACAAGGTATTGTTAGTGTAGAGGCCGTTGAAACCACCGATATCACATCTTCTCAAGTCATCGAGCAGGCTAATGAAACGGTTGAAACTGTCGCTATCGAACCAGTAGAAACCGTCACTGAAACCAACGTTAATCTTGTGGCTGAATCCGCAGATGAGCATGCAGTTTCTCTTGAACCTGCCATTGCCCCACAAGCTGAACCGGCTGTCGTTCATACAGAGCAAGCTCTAGAAGACACTCAACCAGAGCCTGTTGTTGAAACGGCACCAACCGTTGAACCTAAAGCACCGGTCGCGGTCATTGAAGACGTTGTAATTGAGCAACCTAAAGTGGAGCCTACAGCAGAGATAGCCGAACAAGATGATCAGCCGCAAACCAGCACAGATGCAGTTGAAGAGCCTAAGGCTGAAGCTGTTGAAGTGCCTTATGTAGCGAAATCAACGGTTATTGTTGCAAGTAAGGCAGCACGTCATGCTTACTCACCAATGACCAAAGCACCAGCGCCTGAAGTGGTCGAATCAACATTCGAAATCAAGGTTTACCAGCGTGAAGCCTCAACCTTTGTCAGTAAAGGTGCCGGTGGGCATGTAGCAACCAATTATGCGACATCACAAATGGCAAAACCGGCTCATTTTGAATAGTATTCTTTAAATACGTCAAACAGCCCTGCAACTCGCAGGGCTTTTTTATATCTATCTCTCTGCACTGAATAGCTCTCCCACTTATTTGACAGAGCAATAAATCAAAACCTATTATTGATAATAAAAATTAAAACCATCATTATTTCTATTTACTGATTGTTAATTGAAAGGAAAATATGATGGCTCATTGGGTAATTTTTGGTGCAACAAAAGGAATAGGCCTCGCATTAGCCAACATTGGCATTCAACAAGGCCACCAAGTCACAGCCTTAGTGCGTCAACAAACGGATGCTGAGCGGCTAACGGCTGAAGGCATACATGCCTTTATTGGCGATGCCACCGCCCCGTCTTCTTTAGAGGCGATTTTTGCACACATGACACCTGATACCGTCATATTCACCACTATTGGCGGCGGGCAAGCCGATTTTGTTGGTAATTACCATATTATCCGCCAAGCAGAGCAGCATCAGATACATCGTTTATTATTTGTCACTTCAATTGGTTGTGGCGACAGTTGGTCAACCTTATCACCAAGAGCAAAAGCCCTTTTTGGGCAATCTGTACGCCAAAAATCAATGGCAGAGTCCTATTTACAGACTAGCGAAATAAATTACACCATTTTAAGACCTGGGGGCTTAATGAATAGCGCGGCAACGGGTAACGCAACTTTATTAACAGGGGAAGCCCATGGTGTCGTTAGCCGAGAGGATGTCGCGAGAATATTAGCGAAGCTCGCTGAAGATAAAAGTAGCTATAGGCAGGTTTACGCTGTTATTGACCCAGATTTAAAACCACACTGGGGTTGATGCGATGACATTGAGCCGAGCTAACCTCGGCTCTAGTCTTCAATTATTTCACGTCTTTTTTATTGAGTTCGCCCATCTCTTTTAATTTATTCGAGATCTCACGACGCTCTTTGGACAGCTCCGCATTTTTAATGATGTAATCATCAACACGGTCGTCATAATCGCTACGCATATTCGCGATAATTGCTTGAATTTCCTCGATGGTCATACCCGGTTTAATATAGTCGCTTAAGTTATCAAGCAATAAAACACGTTTTTGGTTATCACGAATTTTCTTTTCATTGTCGGTAATTTCACGACGAATTTTATTTTTACGACGATACATACGCACAAATTCCAAAACATTATGGAAAGATTGTTTGTTAGCGTTGTCCATGTTTAAAAACCCTCTGTTAGAAAAACAAAACGCATTCACTCGTTACACAATACCTTCTAACAGCACCGTGTTACAACCCTATTTCATCTATTCATTGATATAAAAACAAATAAAAAGGCATTTTTGCTCAATCGACTCCACTCACGAGCTGAATTGTTTCAGTTATACCTTTTGTACCTCGTCCTTAACGCCTATTTCCTGAGCAACTCTGGAAGTTTGTTTGGCAAGCGCTATTTTATCGCTGCGTAAACAGAAAGCAGATAAAATTGTGGTGATCACGACAAAGCCCCCCATTACCAGATAAGTATCAGCAAAACCGATTTTATCGTAACCCCAGCCCGCCAACGGCGATAAAATACTCCCCACAATCGAGGTAATACAGCTAAAACCCACTAAGTACAGTGTCGATGATAAACGCTTATCAAAATGGCGACTGTTATATTTAAAAATTGCAATCAGCAATATTGGCAGCTCTACAGCATGAAGTAATTTCATAATAGAGATCATGACAGGTCCTTCGACTAAACCTGAGCCAATAATCCGCAATGCCATCACACTACTCGCAAACAATAACCCTTTTTTGGCTCCTATGCGGTTAACAATATATGGAGCTAAAAACATACCTCCTGCTTCTAAGAAAACCTGCAATGAATTCAGATAACCATACATTTCATTACCTGTTTTCTCATCTTGGAATTGGTGTGCGAAATAGACCATAAATTGCTGATCATAAACACTGTATATGCATGTGCCCAACACAAATAAAATCAGCGCCCAAAAACGAGGAAGTGTGAACAATTGCAAGGCGTCATCAAGGGTTATGCCGGAAGGTTTTCCATGCTCTAGGCTATTAAATGCGTTTGGTTTTGCCGTTTTTAGTTTTAATAAAATAACGAGAAAAATCGCACCGGAGAGGGTCGCCATGATAAAATTGTAATTAGGGTCAACGTTAATATTGCGACCAGCAAAAAATGTCGCAATCGCCCAACCTAATGAGCCCCACATCCTCGCTTTGCCATATTCAAAATCACGCAAGCGACTGACGCGTTCCGTATACGACTCAAGTACCCCAATTCCGGCATGGAAAGTCATACCGATAAAAAGACCACCGATTAAGCTTCCTACCACCACATTCCATTGCAATAAATAGCCAAACACCATAAAAAATGGGCCAGATGATATCAAGAGTATCGCAATAAACAGTAATAAGTTCTTTCGTAGACCTAGCTTATCCTGTAAAAAGCCATAAAGAGGTTGCGCGCAAAGCGCCACTATGGAAATACATGAAAAAATGATCCCCGTTTCAGTGCCTTCTAAACCAACATATTTTCTAAGCCAAATAGCAACAATTGAAAATGTTGACGACCAAGTAAAAAAGAAAAAAAACAGCAACGCACTCAATGACACGTAGTACTTTCTCGATTCATTATTCATTGTTATTCGCCTGCAAATTCCCCTAAATGCCAAAAATGTTAAGGTTAACATTTTTTCTAAACCAGTAAATCGCACTCAAATTGTGATGTTAAGCACATTTGTTAACGTTAACATCACTGATTTATGAAGCAAATCACTCTTCAGTGTCGGTATGGAGCCGTTGTTTTAGCAATATCAACTTGCGGGTTGATCTTCTGATCAACGAAAGAAAGGTCACGTAATGAAATGATAAATGTTGCTGTCACTAGCCCTCAAACGAGGGCTCGTATTATCTAAACTTGGCTATTTAGAAAGGTCACTGCATCATCAAGAATGCTTTTTCGCGCTGGGTTGTTTTCTTCTTTTGCGTCCTTTTTCAACTTATCAATAATACTTTGTTTAGACACGTCGCTATTACCCAATAGCTCTAGTGTCACATGACCTATTTCAGATAAAATTAAACGTGTTCTTTCATCATATGTATTCATATTCACATCCTCTTTTTTGTTAGTCGCATTTAAAAGAGTAGATCAAAACATCCTTTATTAGGCAAATTTTTACGCTGATTTACCTGTTTTTTCAAGAAAAAAGAGCATCTTACATCAAATGATTGATATAAATATCAATTAGATAGCAGTTTGTTCCTATTACATATTTAAATTGCAACACCAACCATTTAAGGGCCTCTGTTCAGGTTTTCACATCTATCAGGTATGATAGTCGCTACTATTTGTGAGAAGTTACCGCCTATTCTCTGGAGCAATTTTTGTGTTTATTAGCCTAAATTATTTGCCCCTTATCAGTAACCATCACAAAACCTCATCATCACAAAAATAGCAGCAAAGGCTTACGGAGAATAACGTTGCAAGAGACTAAAAAGCAGCCTACCTTTTTTATTCATGACTATGAAACCTTTGGTAAACACCCCGCACTTGATCGCCCCGCACAATTTGCAGGTGTTAGAACCGATCTCGATTTTAATATTATTGATGAGCCAGAAGTCTTTTATTGCGCACCAACAGACGACTATTTGCCCCAACCAGAAGCGGTGATGATCACCGGTATTACACCACAGCTCGCCTTAGCCCAAGGGGTCAATGAGGCTGAATTCGCTAAACGGATCCACCAGCAATTTAGCCAACCGAATACCTGTATTATGGGTTACAACAATATTCGTTTTGATGATGAAGTGACTCGAAATATTTTTTATCGTAATTTTTATGACCCCTACGCTTATAGCTGGCAGCAAGGTAATTCGCGTTGGGATTTATTAGATACTGTGAGAGCGTGTTTTGCGCTACGCCCTGAAGGGATTATTTGGCCTGAAAATGATGAAGGCTTACCTAGTATGCGCCTTGAACATCTAACAAAAGCGAATGGTATCGCCCATGAAAATGCTCATGATGCGATGTCCGATGTACTCGCCACCATAAATATGGCGAAGCTGCTCAAAGCCGCTCAACCTAGAATGTTCAACTACTTCTACCAGCTAAGAAATAAAAATAAAGTTAGCCAATTAATCGACATTGTCGATATGACACCGTTGGTGCATGTTTCTGGCATGTTTGGCGCTCTACGCTCCTATATTAGCCTTGTTGCACCATTAGCATGGCACCCAGACAACCGTAATGCGGTTATTATGTGTGATTTAGCGGCGGATATTTCACCCCTGGTTAATTTGCCCGTTGAGACTTTGCGTGAGCGCTTATATACCCCTAAAACGGAATTAGATGGCGAATTACCGGTTCCGATTAAATTAGTACACATTAATAAATGCCCTATTCTTGCGCCTGAGAAAACATTGCGTATAGAAGATGCTGAACGCACGGGGGTTGACCGCGATCTCTGCCTACGCAATTTGGAAATCTTACGTAAGCCCCCCGATATTCGTCATAAAGTGATTGAAATTTTTGCCCAAGCGCAACCATTTGAAGAGCCGAATGATGTTGATGCTCAAATTTACAGTGGCTTTTTCAGTAGCTCTGACCGCTCGACGATGGATATTATTAGAGAAACACCGGAAAAAAACCTGCCTGCGTTAGACCTCACTTTTGAAGACCCACGTATGAAAGAGCTATTTTTCCGTTATAAAGCACGTAATTACCCCTCAACCTTATCCTATGATGAGCAGCAACGCTGGTTGCAGCACCGCCGTGACTACTTTACTGAAAGCCGTTTAATGGAATATATGCAATCTATTGAGTCGTTAATGATTGAACATCAAAACGATGTTGAACGCTGTAAGCAGCTCAAAGCACTGGTCAATTACGCGGCTGAATTAGCCAGCTAATATGGGTTGGGCAGGGTTTCCTGCCCAAAAACAACGCTTGCACTGATTAGTGATCGTGGTGGCAACCACAATCCCCTTCCCAATTTTTACGTTTCGTTGTTTTGCCTAAACCGGGGTTCATGGTGTTAGTCGGATCGGCTTTTTTATAGAAAGATTTTAGCTGTGGCTGAGCTTTATATAAGTGGCCTACGTTATGCTCTGCGGGGTATTGTGCACCTCGTTCATCTAACAGCGCTAACATTTTCTCTTTCAATTCTTTTGGATCGACGCCTTTTTTCAATACATAATCTTGGTGCATCACATGACACATAAAATGCCCACAATACAGTTTATGAACTAACAATTTTTCAATTTCTGGCGGCAATTTTTCAAACCAATCACGATCATTTCGACGTAAAGCGATATCCAGCGGCAATACATCCTCAACATCTTTATTGTGTACCGCATGGTAACGAACCGCCGATCCCGCTGCGGCAAAGCGGTGTAAAAATGCTTTTGCCCCTTCCTCTGGTGTACACTCAAAATACCCCCCATCCGCCGTTGCAAAGAAGGATTTCAGCCAAACTTTCGCCTCATCAATACCTTCACCCGCCATTTTTAACATCAGATGATGCTCATACTTATCACGAAATTGCTTCATACGTGGAGGTAAATGTGCAGGCCATAATTTACTGAGTAGCTGCATAGTGCGGTCAACAAGGTTTGACGGTAACAACGGTACTTTATTTAATACGGCATCAATACGGCCTTTGATAGTAAAAAATAGTGGCATTTTGTCAGTGCCAAATTTATCTATCATTAAAAAGGTATCTTTTCCGTATACTTCAGCGATATCAAAACAACCGCGGTGCATATACTCACCTGCTACTGGTAAGTTTTTAAATTCACTAAGAATATGACGGCGAATGTCTTCCAGAACATCCGGATTGTTTGTGCCAATATAAAACACTTGTGTTGAGGTATCGGCAGGGAAAGTATCAAGGCGGACAGCAAATACGGCTAATTTACCCGCACAACCAGATGCTTCAAACAAGCGGCGCTCATCTGCGTTAAAGCGTGATGGTGTATCCGCATTCACATCACGAACTCGCTGAGCATATTCATGGTCTGACGCCAGCTTTTCACTGTGTTCAACATCTTCTGTTCGATAACGTCGATTTTGCAAGTTCGTTAAAATTTCTTCAGGTGTATCCCCTAAGTTAATCCCTAGGTGGTTTACTAACTCCACTTTTCCATCTTCATTTACTCGCCCATATAAGGCTAGCTCCGTATAAGCCGGGCCTCGGCGCACTAGGGAGCCACCTGAACTATTACAGATCCCGCCAACCACTGACGCCCCGATGCAAGAGGAGCCAATGAGGGAATGCGGTTCACGACCTAATGGTTTTAGTAATTTCTCGAGGTCATAAAGCGTACTGCCTGGCATAGCAACAACTTGATTAAATTCAGGTAATACTTGAATTTGATTTAATTTTAATGTGCTAATAATAACGATATCACGATCATAATCATAACCGCTTGGCGTCGAACCTTCTGTCAGCCCTGTGTTCGCGGCTTGCATAATCACTATTTTATCCGCCTCGACACAGGCTTTAAAAACATACCATTGTTCTAATAACGTGGTGGGGAAGACGACCGCAATAGCATTACCGATACCTGAGCGAAACCCTTTGCGGTAACGTTCTGTTTTATGGGGTTTAGTCAGGATATTTTTTTTACCAACAATATTGGTGAGTGTCAGTAATAATCGTTGATTTTCAGGGCTGTTTACTGCATTCATTTCTGCGCCTTCCTGTCAGGGTAATTATCAATAAACTGTTCAATTAATTGTAATGTCATAATCATTTAACAACCATATCACATTATAAAGCGTTTTAGATTGAGATATCGGTGCAGTGTCACAATTAGCTGATTGGAAGGTTAAAACAAATAATAGACTAACAGCCTGAATAATAGGCAAAAAAAACAGCACTCTGAGGTGCTGTTTTTATTCAATCGACTAAATTAATAATCGCTCATTTGAGGCATTGGACGACGGAACATACGCGTCAATATCGCCATATAGACCAGACCGACAGCCGTCCAAATTAAGCCATATACCATTGAATCCTCTTCGATATTTAACCATAGTACACAAACGGTCAGCGTACCAATGACAGGCAAAATCAAATAGTTAAGGATATTCTTAATCCCATGTATACGGCGTTCACGAATGAAGAACTGGCTAATAACTGAAATGTTAACGAACGTAAACGCAATCAGTGCACCAAAGTTAATTAATGCTGTTGCAAAGTCCATCTCAAACCAAATAGCGCCAAGTGCTAACACACCGACCATTAATACGTTATAAGACGGAGTACGCCATCTTGGACTTACGTGGCCAAAGATTTTTTCTGGGAACACCCCATCACGCCCCATCACATACATCAAGCGAGCACTACCTGCATGTGCAGCCATACCTGAAGCTAATACGGTAACACATGAGAAAACCAAAATAATGGACTGGAAGAATGCCCCAGCAACAAATCTCATAATGTCAGGTTGTGTTTCATTGATGTTTTTAAAGCGCGAAACATCTGGGAAAAATTGTTGTAAGAAGAATGACACGGTAATGAAAATAATCCCACCGATAAGTGCTGTCAGGAAAATAGCACGCGGGATCACTTTACCTGCATTTGGTGTCTCTTCTGACAGAGAGCTTAACCCATCAAAACCTAAGAATGAAAAGCAGAGTATTGTCGCTCCGGCTATCAGGGGGATCAATTCCGTGTGCTCATCAGCAAATGGTCGGAAGGTCCAAACTTCACCCGTTCCTTCGCCATTCGATACACCATGAATCACAATCAAGGTAAATACAACCATGACCCCTATTTGAATAATGGCAATCACGGTACTTAGATTAGCGATGACGTTGATACCGCGTAAGTTAGCGGCAGTCATCAGAATAACTAGCCCCACAACAAAAATAGCAGGCTCAACCGTTGGGAAGATATCTTGTAAATAAATCTTCGCTAATAATATGTTGATCATTGGCATAAAGATGTAAGACAGCAGCGAGGTCCATCCTACAAGGAAGCCAATATGTGGGCTCATTGATTTTTGAGCGTAGGTATACGCCGAGCCAGCAGATGGAAAACGTTTTACCAATTTGCCGTAGCTCAGAGCAGTAAATAGTATCGCAGCAAGTGCAATAATATAGGAAGTCGGGACGTGACCACCGGTTTTATCCGATACCATACCAAAAGTATCGAAAATCGTCATTGGCTGAATATAAGCAAGACCAATCATCACCACTTGTAACAGGGTGAGCGTTTTTGCCAGCTCTACGCGGTTGTTTGCACCAGTTTGGTTGCTACCGATGGATAATGGTACTGAATTATTTGGCATGATAAAGCCCTCCCATAACTTTCGATTGAGTACTATTTGACCTACTTAATCGACAGTTACTGGGAAGACTTTGCATCTGCCTATAGGCAGAGAAGAAAGATGAAAGGTTAAATGGTGAAGTTGCGAAGCAGCCGATTGCTCCGTAATCATCGATGCGGCAGCCACGGCCACCAGGCCCTGCTGCGAATGCGAAAAAGTAAGCCATGCAAGCATTCCTCAAATCGGTAGCATAAAATATTTGCTACACGTAAAAATATAATTTATCTATCCGGCCTATTATCCGGCCCCATAAAATTAAACGAACTTAAAAAGCAAAAAAAAACCGATACCGGAAATTGAGGTATCAGTCATTTTTTTAGTTCGCGCATTTTGCACTTCAAGTTATCAAATAGCAATAGGTATTGTTAAAAAAACAGACAATATTTGATGAGAATTTTTGATAAATTTGCCGATTTTGCGCTGGTAGCTAATAACTTGTTTTCTTCTATAAATTTTTGCTATTAAAAGACATTTTTTACTCTTTTTCGCACGCCAAAAAACAAGGCCCTCTTAACTCAATAAGAGGGCCTTAATTCAGTCAGTTATCAAACTCATTAGAAGTTATAGTTGATACCTATATTGTATCGACGACCTTCTAATTCAGCACCATAGTTTGTTGAGTCAATGCGGCGATCTAGCACGTTATAGACACCACCGACAATATTTGCATTCTTGTTCAACTGGTAGCTTGCCCCTAAATCAAACAATGCATATGACGCCGTACCATTATTCATTGTCTCACCACGGCCTTGGTAATCAGACGTTTTACCGCGGAAGTTCATGCGTGCCCATGTTTGCAACTCTTCAGTTGTATCCCATGTCAATGTCGTATTACCCATATGTTTTGGCTGCTTGTTTAGCGGCTTACCTTTATTGACACCACTTCTTTGTTCGGTGTCGGTGTAAGTATAGTTCGCCGAAAACGCTAAATTATCCAGAATGCCCCAGTTAAACGTTAACTCAACACCACGCATTCTTGCTTTATCAACGTTTTCACGGTCACTAACAAAACGGTATGGCTTACCATTATCACCAATACCATCATCTAATGTACAGTCTCTGATATTTGCATTGCTATTATCACAGCGTCTAACTTCTGTAATTTTATCTTTGAAATCGGTATTATAGATCGTGATCCCTGCGGTAATATTGTCTTGGTTATTCCAAATTACACCAATTTCTTCTGTAACACTTTTCTCCGGTTTCAAATTCGGGTTACCGTAAATCACTGCGTTACCTGCGCGCCCACCCGTTGATTGCCCCCAGTCTGCTGAAGATTGACGTAAGTCAGGTGCTTTATAACCTGTAGACACACCACCTTTGATGGTCCATTGGTCGTCAGCATGCCAAACACCATAAAGACGAGGTGTCCAGTGAGTACCATAGTTTTCGTCTTTATCCATACGGATACCGCCGGTTAAAGCGAAATCATTGGTCATTAACCATTCATCTTCCGCAAACAGCGCCCAGCTATAACGGTCAAGTTTGTTTAGTGCAAATTTATTATCACCTGCTTCTAATTTTTCCTTACGATATTGGCCACCTAAACTTAAACTGTGGTCACCAATTAAGAAGACACTTTGATTACGTATGATGAGATCATCAAATTTCATCTTACGAGTTGGGTTCTTAGTTTCATCGTATTGAATATAAGTATCAGTGTTAGCTAGGTCATAAACCCCTGTATGAGTTAATGCAGTATGCGTCATCTCATATTTACTAAAGCTGCTACTATCACCTTCTTTATACGTATAGCCTTCACGATAGTCCCTATGCTGGCTATCTTTTTTGAAATCCAAATCAAAGGTGTTCTTTTCATCTGGTGTTAATGACAGTGTTCCACCACCACTTGCAACGATTTGACGACCGAAACCATCAACGATTTTATCTTCACCACGGTGTGAATATTGACCGCTAAGCTTCACGCCTAACAAGCCATCAATCAGTGGACCAGAAGTATAGAAACTGCCTTGTCCAGTGTTTCCTGAATTTCTACGCTCAGTAATTGTCGTATCAGCACGTAAACTTGTCGTCCACTCTTGCTGCACACGGCGAGTAATAATGTTAATTACCCCACCCATAGCATCAGAACCATAGAGGGAAGACATAGGCCCACGAACAACTTCAATACGTTCTATTGCAGGTAGTGGTGGCAGCCATCCCTGTTCGATACCTGAACCGTCACTATTTGGGCGCGTACTGCGCGTATCAACACGCTTACCATCAATCAAGATCATCGTGTATTTTGCATCCATACCACGAATACTGATATCTGAACTACTACCACCGCCGGTGACTAGAACGCCCGGAACGTCTTTCAATGCATCGGTGACATCACGGTAAGCTTTATTTTCTAGTTGCTCACGCGTTACCACAGAAATAGACGCCGGCGCATCTTCAATTTTTTGTTGGAAGCCAGATGCGGTGGTAACCATAATCGTGTCTTTACTATCATCCGCAAATACAGGGGCTGCTGTGATTGCCGCAATAACGCTTATTGCAATTTTTCTTTTATTGAAAACTACCATTCCCAACTCTCCAAGAGATAATTTTGATTTGAATTTTGATATGACATAAGCTCAATATTCGGGTCTATAACCCTATCATTACTATTATTATTTTTTTGGTTATTAGATAATAAAAATTACCCATAGAAAATTTATGGTAAATACTATTTGTATATATTGAAATTTTCTATAACTAATTATCGCTAGAAAAATATAACCTTTATTCTCTTATTCAATTAATAGTGCCAATCTAAATTTCATTGACACTATTAATTTATATCAAAACTAGCTCGCTAACTTATCCACTAAGCCATCAATTAAAACTTGTGGTACCCCTTGAGAACAGCGCTCTATTCGCCCCCTAACACCGTACACATCAGCCAAGCTATCCGGCGTAATCACGGCCTCTGGTTCACCTTGAGCAATCAGTTTGCCTTTTTTTAGCATTAAAACATGTTCAGCATGTCTTAACGCAATATTGATATCATGAACCACAACCACCGTAATAATATTGCGACGCTTTGTTTCTTTCGCCACTAAATCCATAACGTGATATTGGTAATTTAAATCTAATGCACTTAATGGCTCATCTAATAACAATAAGTTTGGTTGACGAATTAATGATTGTGCCAAACCAACCAATTGCTTTTGACCACCTGATAATTGGTCTAAATAACTTAATGCTAAATGTTCAATACCTAATTGACGCAATAAATGCATCACTTCATCTTTACTATTTTCATGACTCAGACCACCCGATGCTCTTTGAGCAACGATCACTGATTCCAAGACATAAAGATGAACACCTGCTGGTAAGCTTTGAGGTAAATAGACAACATTTTGCGCACGCTGAGCAAAGTTTTGCTGTGTTAAATCCATTCCATCTAACAGCAATTGCCCTGTAGCTTTATTTAAACCAGCCAAAGAGCGCAGCAGAGTCGATTTGCCGCTTCCATTTGGCCCTAATAACACAGTGATCTGACCTCTTGGTAAAGCTTCTGTTGTCAGCCCTTCAATCACAGGGTTTTTAGGATAACCTGCATTAAAGCGATTAATAATCAGGCCATCTGTCATGACACACTACCTCTATGACGTAAAATAATACTTAAGAAGAACGGTACACCAACGAGTGAGGTCACAATACCAACAGGAATAATGACACCCGGTATAATATTTTTAGATGCAATAGATGCCATGGATAAGACTAAGGCACCAATTAATGCGCTTGCTGGCAAATAAAAGCGGTGATCTTCACCAAACATCAAGCGCGCGATATGAGGAGCAACCAGACCGATAAAGGCGATAGGCCCCACAAATGCGACTGCCAACGCTGATAAGATACTGATACGCAACAATGTGGTTAAACGTAACCGACGGACATCAATACCAAAACTGATCGCTCGGTCTTCGCCCAACCTCAGTGCAGTCAGTTTCCATGAACTCATCATCGCCAATGGGAAAATTAGAGCAAAGACGAGTGTCATCACCCCGAGTTTTACCCATGTTGCTTTTGAAAGGCTCCCCATTGTCCAGAATACTAGACCTTGCAGAGTGTCCTCTGTGGCAATAAATTGCATCATTGAAACTAAAGCATTAAAGGTAAATACCAATGCGATCCCAAACAATACGACACCCGATGTTGCAACGCGCGTCCAACGGGTCACCGCATCTAACATCAGTGCAGCCAATAGTGCAAAAATAAAGGCATTCGCTGAAATTACCCACTGATCAGGCACACCAGGAATAGCAATACCGGAAACAATCGCTAATGCCGCACCGAAAGCAGCGGCATTGGAAACACCGAGGGTAAATGGACTTGCCAACGGGTTATTCAAGATAGTTTGCATCTCGGCCCCAGCAAGGCCAAGTGACATGCCAATCACAACGGCCATAAGGGCATAAGGCAAACGGATATCCCAAACAATCACACGAGTTCCCGCTTCTACAGATTCAGGGGATACGATGGTTTGCCATAATTTTTCCAGCGATAAGCCGGATGGGCCTAATGTGAAATCAATAACCAATGATAATACGATTGCAGCGATGATCACGGCAATCCATGCTACCCTACGACGTAACATTTTTTGATAATGCTGCTTCACACCATTATCATTTTCTCTCACTGACGGCTTAACAGTTGATATAGACTCGGTAGTAAGACTCATTATTATTACCTACAAAATTTACTTCTCACTTACCCAATAGATGCCGGTTGGCTCAACTGCAAGAAATTGGCTATGTAATTCATTCAAGGTTTTTTGCGGGTCCAGATCAGCAAACTGCTCCGGATAGAACCATTTAGCAAATACTTGAGTCGCTAATACGTTGTAGGGAGAATTGTAATAGTTATGCCAAATTGCATAGTCTTTGCCATCTTTCACCGCTGACAAAGAGCTAATTCCTTTGCGTTCAGTAATTTTTTTCAAGCTACTTTTTGCATCTTCAACAGTGCCTTGTGCCCCTAATTGCACTCCGACATCTTTACTGCCGGGAGCTTTAGCACCTGTTGCGATATAAATTTGTGGGTCAACAGCGATAACCTTTTCTAGGTTCATATTACCCAAAGCACCGGGTAGCACATCTTTGGCGATATTTTTTCCACCCGCTAGGTCGATAAAATTCCCCATGTTCCCGTTGCCTGCGGTTCCACAACAATCTTCAAATGCACCAGCACGTAAATCAATAAACACGGTAGGCTTTTTATCTTCAGGGATTTTACTGGTGATATCAGTCACTAATTTTTGATTTTTTTCGTAAAAATCAGCATATTTTTCTGCAGTCTGTTCGCGATTTAATGCTTTCCCAAGCATACGGATACTCGGTAGCGTGTTTTGCAGTGGATTGTCTCTAAAATCAACAAACACAACAGGCACACCCGCCTTTTCTAACTGCCCTACTAACTCACTATTTTTACCGGGGCCATGACCAGAGAGGCCAAAAATCGCAATGTCTGGATTCAGTGTTAATACTTTTTCGGCACTGACACTATCAGCGCTGGTATTACCAATTAATGGAATATTATCAATTTGAGGGAACTTAGCTTTATAAGCCGCGTAAGTTTGTGGATCAAGTTTACGTAAATCGCCTTGCCAGCCAACAATTCTATCAAGCGGTTTATCGCCTTCAAGTAAAGCAATTGCACTCAACAAACGGCCTTCACCAAGTAAGATACGATTAACATTATCAGGTACTTCAACCGTTCTACCAGCAACATCAGTAACTGTTGCAGCCAATGAGCTAATACTGATACTCATCACAGAGCCTGCAAATAATGCTAAACCTATCCCTTTTGCTAACGACTTTGCCATCAACTTCACATCAAACCTCTTATCCCCTTTATTTTGGTGCCCATAACAATAAAGCAAATAAGAATACTTATCAATACGATTGCTGATTTAATTCCATCTATGTATTGAATTGTGATCGTGGACGAAAATTTTTGTTAATCAATTGATAAATTGGCTATTTCGTCTTTAAAAAAGAAGATAACGCCAGACTCAGCATGCAAAGCATATCATGAGGAAACGACCCGATTATTCGGTTTTTCCCATTATAAAAAATGCCAATCAACGTTCGAACTGACCCCAGTTCATTGTTGATTGGCATTTTTATTTATAACTTACTGTTATTGAATATGTGTAAATAATTTAAGCAATTATTTATTCAGATTTTCACGGTAGCTTGGGAATTCCATGTCTTTATAACGAATAATTGACGTTTTTTTGGCTATTTTATAGCCAAACCAAATTGCTAAAAATAATGGAATACCAATATAAGTGGCTGTAACCCCTACCCAATCAATTTTATCTTCTAAAAACGCTTGATAGTTTTGCCCTAATGTAATCACTAAACAGAGAACAAAAGCAAAGATAGGACCAATTGGGAAGAAGCCCGAACGATAAGGTAAGTCATTAATATCCTTACCTTGCGCAATATAACCTTTACGGAAACGATAATGGCTAATTGCAATCCCCAACCAAGCAATAAACCCTGTCATACCTGAAGTATTCAGTAGCCATAAGTAGACAGTTTGGTTACCAAACATTGAACTTAGGAAGCACAGAGCAGCAATTACCGTAGTGGCAAATAGCGCATAACGCGGTACCCCACCTTTTGAGAGGCGAGCAAAAATGCGTGGTGCTTTACCTTCACGGGCTAAGGTATACAGCATACGTGTTGAGGCGTACATCCCTGAGTTACCTGCCGATAGTACCGCCGTTAAAATAACCGCATTCATTACTGCTGCTGCCGATAGCAACCCAGCATTTTCAAATACTAAGGTAAATGGGCTAACACTAATATCTTTAACATCATTGCGCAGTAGATTAGGATCTGTATATGGAATAATCAAACTAATGATCAAGATTGCAAAGATATAGAACAAAAGGATACGCCAAAATACTTTACGTACTGCTTTAGGGATATTCTTCGCAGGATCTTGAGATTCACCCGCGGCGATACCAATCAGTTCGGTTCCTTGGAAAGAGAAGCCGACAATCATCGCCACACCAATCATGGCAGAGAAACCACCAGCAAATGGTGCATCCCCGATGGTCCAGTTATGCCATCCCGCATTTTCAGCACCACTCATGATACCAAAAATCATCAATACGCCGACAACGATGAAAATAACAACGGTTGTCACTTTAATGAGTGAGAACCAATATTCTGCCTCACCAAACCCTTTAACAGAAATATAGTTCAGTAAGAAAATGACGGCTAAAAATATTGCGCTCCAAATCCAACCCGGCGTATCAGGGAACCAGTAAGTCATGACCAGTTGCGCGGCAACCAAGTCGACAGCAATAGTTACAGCCCAGTTATACCAATAGTTCCAGCCTAATGCGAAACCAAAACCTTCATCAACATATTTAGCGCCATAGGTCGCGAAAGAACCTGACACTGGCATATAAGCCGCAAGTTCACCTAAGCTGGTCATCAAAAAATAGACCATTAAGCCGATAATTGCATAAGAAAGAAGCGCCCCGCCGGGACCTGCTTGTGCAACGGTTGCACCGGATGCAACAAAGAGGCCGGTGCCAATGGAGCCGCCAATGGCAATCATTGCAAGATGGCGAGCTTTCAACTCACGACGTAATTTGCTTTGTCCGCTACCTTGTACCGTAGTGGTTTGTTGTTCTGACATCTGTTCCCTGTTTTTCTTTATTTAATCAATATTGAAGGAATTCTAGCAAAACATCCTGTCAGAACTAAGTAACTCTTGGCAGTTATAAGATACCTTCATAATCCCAACGGAATTATTAGTAAAACACTTATATCCTATGCATCATAGTTCAAATAACAACCTTGTTGACCATTTGGGTTTATACGAACCATAAACTTTGTTAAATCAGCAACACATTACTTGCAATAATCTAATAAGTTTTTAATTGCATTAGATAAATGTTTTTGGCGGTGATAAATCAAATACAGTGTTCGCTGTAACTGTAGCCCTTCAACCTCTAGCTCTACTAACGACCCGTTCGTCAATTGCTCCTCAATAACGCGTCTTGATAAGCAACTGATCCCCATACCAAAGCGAACTGCATGCTTAATGGCCTCCGAATTACCAAGCTCCATAAAAATATGAAAACCCGGTAAATGAGCAAATAACAGCTGATCGAGCACATCTCGTGTACCTGAGCCTCTTTCACGCAGCACCCAAGGCGCATCACGTAACTCTTTTAAGGTGAGTGTTCTTCCCGCCAATGGATTACTAGGAGCCGCAAATATCACCAATTCATCTTTTAGCCATGGTTCGGTAATTAACTCGGGGCTATGGCACACGCCTTCAATAAGACCCACATCAGCGCGAAATTCCATCACCGCTTTAATAACTTCCTCTGTATTACTGATATTTAACTCTAATGGGATCGTCGGGTGGTCACGACGATACTCCGCCAGCAGTGATGGCAGCATGTAATTACCAATTGTGGTACTGGCAGCGAGACGCACCGCCCCCATCTCTTTTTTGAATAATTGTTCTACTTCCAACGCTTGTTCAAGCAACGCCAATGCCTTGGGATAGAGCAGCCGACCATGCTCATTAGTCACAAGCCGTTTGCCTACTCGGTCAAACAGTTGTACTCCAAGTTGCCCTTCAAGGTCGGTCAACGACGCACTTACAGCAGATTGCGATAAAGCGAGTAATTGGGATGCTTGCGTCGTGGAGCCACTTTTTAGTACTTCCGTAAATACCTCGAGTTGCCTAAGTGTTATTCGCATACAGGTAGCCCCAACATTGTTCACTAGAGTTTGTAATAATATTGTTAATATTAACGATTTATTACCAACTTACCAGAAGAAACTTATAACCAGAAATTCAGATAGATTATATATAAACAATCAATTTAAATTATTATAGTTTTTGTTATATGCTTATTCCAAAATTATCTATACCCTGAATAAACCGCTTTATGAAGGGTATTAGTCGTAACTAAAGGTAAGGTTATGGATAAAAGCAATACAAAAACGTTAGTACAGAGCGCACAGCCCCCAGCTCTAAAACTAATTTCAGGTATTATTTTAGCGGGAGTTTTAACCGCAATTTCGATATATCTTGGAGAGCAGCAATGGTTTATTGATGTCGGTTTAGGCGCCCTGACATTGGCAATTTTATTAGGCATCATCGTCGGGAATACAATCTACCCTGCTATTAGTCATCGTTGTGATGAGGGGATCAAATTTGCCAAACACTATTTTTTACGTGCGGGGATCATACTTTATGGCTTTCGCTTAACATTCCAACAAATTACTGATGTTGGTGCCACAGGGTTGCTCATTGATGCACTTACCCTCGCATCCACTTTCTTGTTGGCCTTTTGGTTAGGTAAAAAGGTGTTTGGACTCGATGATGAAACCACTTTTTTAATCGGTGCAGGTAGCAGTATTTGCGGAGCCGCAGCGGTTATGGCGACAGAGCCTGTTGTCAAAGCCTCTGCCAGTAAAGTTGCCGTCGCCGTTTCAACGGTGGTGATTTTTGGTACTATCGCCATTTTTGTGTATCCATGGCTTTATCAACTTAATGCACATTTTGGTTGGTTCACTCAGACCCAAGACACCTTTGGTATTTATATTGGCTCAACAGTGCATGAAGTCGCTCAAGTCGTCGCTATCGGTCACACTATCGGCCCTGACGCAGAGAATGCTTCCGTGATCACCAAAATGATCCGAGTGATGATGCTTGCACCCTTCTTAATTATTTTATCTGCTTATTTGAGCCGCCGCTCTGCGGTCGCTAAAGGACAAACAGCCCAAAAAAGCAAAATCACGATCCCTTGGTTTGCCGTTATCTTTATTCTGGTCGCTGCATTCAACTCGTTCAATTTGATACCGACAGAAATAGTAAAACACATTATCACGTTAGATACCGTATTGTTGGCGATGGCCATGGTTGCCCTCGGTTTAACAACTCATGTTAGTGCAATACGTCAGGCGGGGATCAAACCATTATTGATGGCGCTTATCTTATTTGTATGGCTAATCATTGGTGGTTTCGCCATCAATGCCATTATCCAGACTATCCTATAAACTCTTTGTTCATTTTTTAATTTGGCCGCATTTAATGCGGCCTTTTTGTTGATTTCATTTATTCGCCTATTAATGGCATACTTCTTCATAAAAAAAGGAGTCAAGAATGAAATATGTTGGAGCACACGTCAGCGCTTCTGGAGGCGTTGATCAAGCAGTTATTCGCGCTCATGAAATTAACGCTACGGCATTCGCGCTGTTTACCAAAAATCAGCGCCAGTGGAAAGCCCCACCTCTTAGCGAGGAGGTGATTGAAAAATTTAAGGCTAACTGTGCAAAATACGGTTATGGTAAGCACCAAATTTTACCGCATGACAGTTACTTAATTAATTTAGGTCATCCAGAGCAAGAAGCGTTAGAAAAATCACGCATCGCATTTATTGACGAAATGCAACGCTGTGAGCAGCTTGGTATTGATCTACTCAATTTTCACCCTGGCAGCCACCTGAAAAAAATCGATATAGATGATTGCTTAGCTCGTATTGCCGAATCTATCAATATCGCCCTAAATGAAACTCAAGGCGTCATTGCCGTCATCGAAAATACGGCGGGGCAAGGTTCAAACTTAGGCTATCGTTTTGAACATTTAGCAAAAATCATTGAAGATGTAGATGATAAAAGCCGAGTAGGTGTTTGTATTGATACTTGCCACGCCTTTGCAGCAGGCTATGATTTGCGAACAGAGGAGGCTTGTGAAGAGACTTTCAAACAGTTTTCTGACATTGTTGGTTTTGAGTACCTCAAAGGTATGCACTTAAATGATGCCAAAAGTGAGTTTGCCAGCCGAGTCGACCGTCACCATAGCTTAGGGGAAGGTAATATAGGCTACACACCTTTTAGTTACATAATGAAAGACCCTCGTTTCGATGGTATCCCTCTGATCCTTGAAACCATTAATCCAGATATTTGGCCTCAAGAAATTGCTTGGCTAAAATCACAGCAAAAATAACCAGTCACTATCTATAAAGCATAAAGGCGGCGAGTTAACCTCCGCCGCCTTTATCGTTTTACAGTGATTCCATCTCAATTTTTGCCATCATATCGGCAAGCTTATTACGATTTTTTAAGCCAACATCAGGCTGTGATACGGATAACGCTGAAATAGCCGTGGCCATACGCAATGTGTGTGCGCTAGATTCACCATTCAGTAAGCCATAAGCGAGGCCTGCAACCATTGAATCACCAGCCCCCACCGTGCTGATCACTTCACAACGAGGCGGTTTAGCTAACCAAGAGCCTGAAGCATTCACCCATAATGCCCCTTCTTCACCAAGCGAGATAACCACATGAGAAATGCCTTTATCGCGTAATTCATGTGCTGCCGCAATGACATCTTTCAATTCAGGTAACTTGCGACCCACCCACATTTCTAATTCATGGCGATTGGGTTTCACTAACCAAGGCGAGGCTTTTAACCCTGCTTTTAATGCTTCACGGCTACTGTCGAAAATGATACATGGACATAATTGACGCAAGCGGCTCATCCAACGAGTGAATTCTTCGGGATCAATCCCATTTGGTAGGCTACCACTCACCACCACCATATCAAAATGGCCTAACCAATTGAGTGACTCCGTTGAGAAACGGTTCCAATCTTCTTTACTGACTTCAAAGCCAGAAAAGTTGAAATCTGTCGATTCACCATTATCTTCTGTCAGCTTTACGTTGATCCTTGTGCGTCCTGACACCATGTAAAAGCGGTTTGCCATACCATTATCACTAAAGAAGTGTTGGAATTCTTCTTGGTTATCTTTCCCCATGAAGCCGCTAACTGTGATATCAATACCAAGATCTCGTAGAACTTTCGCGACATTAACGCCTTTGCCTCCTGCATTGAGGCTAGCCGTCTTCACTAAGTTGACTTCACCGACTTCGATTGATGGACATAGCCCAACAAGATCATAGGCAGGATTTAATGTAATTGTAGCAACCCGGCGAGTCATAACCTCGAATCTCCCTTATCATTATCGTCATGTGTATGCAGCCATAGTTATACCATTAAAACACAATGGCTTCAGTGATATTTGTAGTTTTTCCTGATTGTTTTTCTGCTATAAACTGGCAGAATCGCACCGAATAGAATAAAAAAAGAAAGGAGAAGTTGATGTCTACTGTTGATGGCGTTGTCGTTGGTGTTGGCGTAATTATCACGAATTCACAAGGCCAAATTTTAATGGGCAAACGCAGCAGCAAGCACGCACCTTACTGGTCAATATTTGGGGGGCATGTCGATGCTGGGGAATCATTCGAAACCTGTGCTATTCGTGAAATAAAAGAAGAAATTGGTATTGATATTACCGCCCCAACGGTTTTTGGTATTAGTAACAATATAAACACCTATCACCAAGAAGGTAAACATACTGTCTCTATCTGTATGCATGTTGAATATAATGGCGATATCGAGCCGCAAATCATGGAAAAAGATAAGTGCGAAAGCTTGATGTGGGTATCCCCGAATGAACTACCAGAACCCCATTTTGAGGCTAGCCGTAATGCCATTGACCTCTGGCTAAACCAACAATTTTATCATCACCCCGCTTAATCGCTTTACTCAGGTACAAATAGCTCAAGGCTATTTGTACAATAATCACCCAACCTATTATTACTACTCTTAATTTTACCTATTTGTGCTTTAATTATTGTTTACATCAACATGCCTCAACTGTATCATTAAGCTAGTACAAAGAAACATTAATCGGGAGTTTCCATGTCTGTTGATGCAGTAAAAACAAATAAGCAGCCCTCCATCTTAGGTGGGGCGATGATCATCGCGGGTACAGCCGTTGGCGCTGGTATGTTTTCAATCCCCATGGTGACCTCCGGTGTCTGGTTTACAGGCTCTATCCTACTTTTGCTGTATACCTTTTTTTGTATGCTGCTTTCAGGATTAATGATTTTAGAAGCCAATATGAATTACCCTGCTGGCGCAAGTTTTCATACCATGGTTAAAGATTTACTTGGGCCTATGTGGAACTCAATTAATGGGCTATCCATTACTTTTGTCCTTTATATTTTAACGTATGCTTATATTTCCGCGGGTAGCTCGATTATCTCGGAAAATTTATCTTCCTATATAAAAATGGACGTTCCACAAGCCGTTTCTGGATTGTTCTTCGCACTTCTGGTTGCCTTTGTTGTTTGGTTATCTACGCGTGCCGTCGACCGTTTAAGTACCATTTTAATTGGTGGTATGGTTATCACCTTTATTATGTCAGTTGGCGGTATGGTCACCACAGCCTCACCTTCGATTCTGTTTAACCAAGTCGATCAAGGCAATACACATTATTTACCTTATGCCCTCGCTGCACTGCCCTATTTGCTGACATCGTTCGGCTATCACGGTAACGTTCCTGGGCTTGTAAAATACTATAATAAAGATAGCCGTTCTGTGGTTCGTAGCCTTGTCTATGGTGCGATTATCACCGTTGCCATTTATATCTTGTGGCAGTATGCGGTCCAAGGGAATATTCCACGCTCTGCCTTTATCCAAATTCGTGAGGACGGCAATAATATTGGTGCACTGCTTAAGCAAATGAATTTGTCTACCAACAGCGATTTTATTTCGAAGTTTTTGAATTTGTTCTCGTATATGGCACTGGCAAGTTCATTCTTAGGTGTATCTTTGGGGCTGTTTGACTTTATTGCTGACTTCTTTAAATTCAACGATAGCAAACAAGGCCGTTTAAAATCTGCCTTAATCACTTTCCTGCCACCGGCTGTATTTGCCCTAGCTTTTCCTAATGGCTTTATTTATGCCATTGGCTTTGCAGGCCTCGCTGCCACTATTTGGGCAGTGATTGTGCCCGCGCTGATGGCAAGGGCAAGTCGTAAGCGTTTCCCGAATAACAGTTATAGAGCGCCTGGCGGCATTGGTATCATCCTATTTGTTATCTTGTTTGGTGTCATTAATGCCGTAGCACACATACTCTCCTTATCTGGTTTACTGCCTGTTTACTGATGATACCCTCCCCAACATCACCGTTGGGGAGATTTTTTTATTGAAAAGTACATTTCCTATCTTGCCTAATCGCCTATCTGCGAGTAATTTTGTCGCACTCTTTTCTGACGATAATAAAGAAGGTTATTTATGGCAAAAGCCAATGAGATCAAACGCGGGTTTGCGGTGAGTTACAACGGCAAGCTGCTCTTGGTTAAAGATATCGATATTCAGGCACCAAGCGCTCGTGGCGCCAGTACTTTATATAAAATGCGCTTTACTGATATTAAGACTGGTCAAAAAGTCGAAGAACGCTTTAAAGGTGATGATATTTTAGAAACCATCTCTTTAACTCGTCGCGCTGTTAGCTTCTCTTATATCGACGGTGATGAATATGTTTTCATGGATAATGAAGACTATACGCCTTATCTCTTTAAACGTGCAGACATTGAAGAGGAGCTGTTATTTATCCCTGAAGAGGGATTGCCTGGCATGCAGGTGCTCACGATGGATGGGCAAGTATTGGCGCTCGAACTTCCACAAACCGTTGATATGGTTATTGTAGAAACAACACCTGCAATTAAAGGTGCTTCAGCCAGTGCGCGAACAAAACCTGCAACAATGGCAACAGGCCTAACGGTTCAAGTCCCTGAATACCTCACGAGTGGTGAAAAAATTCGTATTCATATTCCTGAACGCCGCTATATGGGCCGCTGCGATTAATTAGATATATCACCTATGGGCATTAGCCCATAGGGCTTTCTTTTTCTTAAACAAATTAAACTAACTTCCTACCTAATAAACCGCTTAAGTTTTTTTATTCAGTTATATGTCAGTGTATACACACCCAACGTCTGTTCTTTATTTATCCATTTAAAGCTTTGAGTGCCTTGACTATTAGGCAATTCATGGATGCCTACTCTCAATTTTTTTAAAGACGTTTTTGTTATTTCTGGTTTACCTTTATTGCTAGACCAACATGTGGTTTCAATATGCCCATCAATTGCACCAATTTGACATGGAGGCATAACAATTGCACCGATAAAGGTAATCGTTCCACCGCCAACATAGTTTTTTTCTTTTGCTTGAACACTACCAAAAGGAAAAAAGCTAAAAATGGTTATTGCTAATAGCGCTGTCAAAGAAATTTTATTTGCTGTAAGTTTCATAAAAGTCATCCGCTTAAAATTAGGTTATCGTCATCTGCGATGAATTATTTATATCTGTAATAATTTTTTACTTTTTATTACTGAATAACCGAATCTTAATTTGAATGAATGAAACAATATTTAACTTACAGTCGTAGTTTTTTATTTTTCTCAAACTCTAAGAAATAACACATAATTAGTTAAGTTGATCACAAATTTGAGACGATCACACATATTGCAACTCCCATTAGGTTTAATCTATTAAAATTAGTACGGATATTTTTAGAAATAGAAGCCTTAACAATAATCGTTATGATCACTAATAGACTTATAACCTAATTCACTATGAAAACATTACTTTCAAAAACCATCGAATTGACGCCATCCCTCTTGATTGCAAGTGGTCGGCAACGTGCATGTTATCAGCATCCCGAGCGTGATGATTTATGTGTCAAAGTTCATCATTCAAATAGAGATGATCGAGAAACAATACGTGAAATTAAGTATTACAAACGAATTTACCGAAATAAATCATCATCAGATGCGATTGCCCATTATTATGGCATTCAAAAAACCACGTTAGGTACAGGCTACGTATTTCAGTTAATAAAAGATAAAGCGGGAAATGTATCCAATACACTGGATTATTATTTAAAAAATAAAAATGCTTTTTTAAAACATCAAAAAAATATGAGAATTGCCTATGATATTTTTAAAAAGACTGTTTTTAAAGATGCAATAGTGACAATGGCATTAAAGCCTTACAATATTGTTTATCAATTAGGCTATAAACCCCACGGCCAATTTTTTATCATTGATAATCTAGGTTGTGCGACTTTAATTCCCGTCGACTACTTTTCATCTACAATCGCTCGAGCCACACTCACTCGTCGATTTACCGATTTTGAACAGCGAATGCTAAGAGAATATCACGTCAAACTGGCTAATATGCAAATAAACTAGTGGCAAAACGATATTGCGTTGCTTTGATCTTGCGGCGCAATATCGTATGCTTCACCATCGTATTAGATTATTCAATTTAGAAAAATTTAAACTTCTTTACAATTCAAAAAAGCCTGTAGACGCTGTTATGCTATTAAGCAAATGTTGTTTCACTCAAAGCGTGATCTAGATCGTTATTTTTACTCGATTATTTGAGTACCTAACGATAACACACACACTTTTTTAACTCTAAATGTACAAAAGATGATACACATCCATGCTTAATATAATGTTTTGTAAATTATTACCTTATTAACTCGCCATTTTGCTTTCGTTTATGTATGCTCTCTATGTTTGGCGAAATAAGTATGCAACTGCCAAACTCTAACGGTGAGTGTTTAACAGTTTGTTGTTATGTTGACATAACAAATGTGTCGCCAACGCAGCAAATCGTCGTTTTGCTCATATACAAGTTTTAGTTGTTCTGTATTAAACGCTTTCTGTGAAAAGCCAGTGTCGCATTTTGTAAAATGCGCTTTTCACAGGGATAAGTTTACGTTTGTTGTGTGGAAAAAAACACAATAAGAAATGGCAAGGGATATTAACAATAATGGCAACATCTGAAAAATTTAAGCGCAACATTTTGCGCATCATACCAGCAATAGCAATTGCCGCGACACTGTCAGCTTGTACTGCCCCTGATTCTTCAAGAAATGCTCAACGTACCACTCATTCTGAACCACGTATGTTAAATGGTTCTTCCGATTCGTTAGCAATGGCTTCTCAAGATGAGTTCGAACAACTCGTTCAAAGCGTCGATACCAAATCGAAGATCATGAATCAATATGCAAATTGGAAAGGTGTGAGATATCGTCTTGGCGGTACAACAAAAAGTGGTATTGATTGTTCAAGCTTTGTGCAACGTACCTTTATTGAACAATTTGGTGTTGCCTTACCACGTACGACCTCAGAGCAAGAGTCTTCCGGTAAGAGTGTTAACCGTAACAATTTAAAAGCAGGTGACTTGGTTCTCTTTAAAACCGGTCGCCGCATGAAGCATGTTGGTATCTATATTGGTGACAATAAGTTTGTTCACGCCTCTACCAGCAGTGGTGTTATCGTATCAGAAATGACTAATGAGTATTGGAGCAAACGGTACTACGCTGGTCGCCGCATCATTAATGGTTCATAACCGATAATACCTTTTTAAATTCCTTGCCAATAAAAAAGCTTCCAAGTTAAAAACTGGAAGCTTTTTTATTGCGTTCAATAGCGATGTTAGGATGAATAAAAACCTGACTCAAGCTCCGCGATAGCAACACCAGCCGCCTTTAAGCGGCACATGGCGGCAAGTTCATCACTAGCATGAATAAAGAGGCAAATTTCTTTTTGCCATTCTAAAATCGCACTTTCAATTTGCAATTCAGACAATGATTCTGACAACTGCTTCATTGCAATGCAATCTGTAGCACAGTCATGGCTGAGTAATTTCAGCCCCACAAGTTTATCGCTATCGAAGTCATCTGTAGGTACGACTTCAACGTCCGTGCCTATTTTCCCAGATAACCAGCGGTAACTTTGCGGCAGCCTGTGCACAACCGAAAGACCTGATTTTTCCACAACAAATTCCTATTGCTACCTAAACCATCATAGTGTTCGTTGAACGAAGGCTATTTACTTAATCAACGCTTCGCTGAGGCTGCCTTTATGGCGAGATACCTACGAGCCTTAAGCTTTGACTCTCCCTCCTCTAAATAAATGTTTAGAGGTCAGTAAACGATATCAAACTTCGTTCAAACCGAATTCGCGACAAAGCCCAAAAGTAACGGGTTTGTTAAATATACATACCTAAATATAACATTAAATATTACTCGTGTCGTTAAATTTTTGTGACATAAATCCTTGCATGCACATTTTTTTACTATGAATGTTAAATTTTAAATTTTTTTTGATCTTAAAACTCAACACAGAGGCTAACTATTAGTCATTTTTTTTACATTATTAAACGGGCATTAATAATAAGCTGAGTAATTTTGAAGAAAACTCACTAACTCCACCAACTTATGACTTAACTGCAATTACCTGAGTTTAATACACAAATTTAACAAATCGCTATCAAATGATTATTGATTTAGATCATTTTTATTCATACTTTCCAATTTTACTGGCAAAAAATTCGGTTTTACCGAGTAATTAATTTTTGCTTAACACTATATAAAAAGAGATGGTCACGAAATGAAATAAGTACGAAGGAAACCACTGTTTCATCCATGAAACAGCCAGTCTTATTGGATTAATTTATTTTTTGGCGCGTTTCGCCAATAAAACAAATAGCATTGAGCAAGCCACGCACGCAACCATAGAGCCAACCATCGGCCATGCTGACTTAGCGGGGATCATTGATAGTAAAGTTCCTATCAAAGCCCCAATGGAAAAACGGATTGTTCCCGCTAATGAGGAAACCGTACCTGCAATATGTGGATAATTATCTAAAATTACCGCCATTGCATT
This sequence comes from Providencia sp. PROV119, assembly GCF_028482435.1. Taxonomy (NCBI): domain Bacteria; kingdom Pseudomonadati; phylum Pseudomonadota; class Gammaproteobacteria; order Enterobacterales; family Morganellaceae; genus Providencia; species Providencia sp. PROV119. The sequence goes on along the minus strand of NZ_JAMPQL010000003.1, from coordinate 60,008 downwards.
TGAGGTTATCATTGCAATCCCACTGACATAAATCGCCACACCAAGCACCAGAGCCCAGAAGCCAACATCCATTGCCGTGGTCGCCAGTAACCAAATTCCCATGGTGAATTGGACAATGATCCCTAGGTAGAGCATGCGCTCTGCCCCAAAGCGCCTAACATAACGACCATTAAATGTGGTCATAATGAATAAGAAAATAATATTAATACCAAAAAAGTAACCAAAATTTTCTGGCGCCACGCCATTCAGTTCAATATAAACAAACGGGCTCGCATTCAAAAATGAAAACATTCCCGCAAATGAAAATGAACTCGCTAAAATATAAAACAGCACTTGTTTGGCACGAAAAAGGGTTGCAAACTGCCTTAATGTATTACCTAAATGAAAGGGTTGCCGTTTCTCAACAGGTAACGTTTCACGTATAAATAAACTCACTAAAATAACCGCAATCACGGCCGCTATCGAAATACTCCAAAAAATGGCATGCCATGAGAACCATAACATCACCTTGCCACCTAAAATCGGTGCCAATAGTGGGGCTATTGTCATCACTAAAACAACAAATGACATGCTGCGTGAAAACTCATCACGCGTAAACATATCCCTCATTAATGCGTTGATCACAACACTAGCTGCCGCAGCAGCAAAACCATGTAGGAAGCGAAACAAGATGAGTGATTCGATTGACTCAGAAAGCGCACATGCTGCTGAGGCGATGGCAAATACGATGACGCCGCCTAAAATCACAGGCTTACGACCCAGACTATCGGCCATTGGACCATAAAATAGCTGCCCAATTGCAAAGCCAAAAATATAGCTATTAAGCGTCATCTGGATACGCCCTTCATCGACATTGAAGTACTCACCCATCACTAAAAAGCTAGGTAAATACATATCAATGGCTAAAGGCATAAGCATTGATAATAAGCCTAATATTAATATCAACCCTATGTAGGATGATTTTTGCTGTTGCACTCTTTAAACTCCTATCTCGCTCTCGCCTGATACGACACACCTTAAAGATATGTCGCACACCAGAAACGATTTTATTTATTTATTTTTATTAATAATTTATCGTTAGCGCGGAACGATAACGCTGTTGATTTCGTCTTCGGTTAACTCACGATACTCGCCGGGAGCAAGATCATCATCGAGCCAAATATCACCAATACGCTCGCGGTGTAGCCCACAAACATGATTTCCTACTGCTGCAAACATTCTTTTTACTTGGTGGTAGCGCCCTTCGCTGATGGTCAATAGCACTTCTTTTGGAGAGATGACCTCCAACTGAGCTGGCTTGGTTGGATATTTTTCGCCATTTAGCATGACGCCTTCGGCAAAGCGTTTTGCAACATCGTCAGCAATGTCGTTTTCTAACTCAACTCGATACGTTTTTTCACAGTGGTGCTTGGGAGAGGTTATGCGATGTGACCACTGACCATCATCGGTTAGCAATACTAACCCTGTGGTATCAATATCAAGGCGCCCTGCTGAGTGCAATTTGTCTGCCAGCGGCTCATCAATAAAATAGAGAATGGTGGGATGAGCAGGATCGTCTGTTGAGCAAACATAGCCTTGAGGCTTATGCAACATAAAATAACGCGGGCCTGTAACATGAACTAAAACACTGCCTTCATAAGCGACAACTTGTTCAGGGCTGACTTGTACCGCACCTGATTTGACAATTTCATCATCTACAGTGACTTTTCCGGCACGCAGCTCTCGCGCCACTAGGCTCCGGCTAATCCCTAATTGCTGGGACAAAAACTTATCCAGTCGCATAAACACTCTTAATTTGATGGAATAGTAACTTAGTGCCTAAAGACAACTAAGTTGTTAGAAATAAAATTGAAAGGTTATTGTGATTGTGCTCACATCTTTTATTATATCAATAACTAACTACAAGTGATAGCGTCTCAAAATTAACGCGTGTTTTTAGCTCAACCCATTGTGTTAACCTAAATTTTACATTAAGCGACTCACTATTTTTAATTAATACTGAATAATATGCCTTTTGTCCTTCGTCCCTATCAACAAGAAGCTGTCGATGCGACCGTTCGTTATTTTCGCCAACACACGCAACCTGCCGTGATTGTGCTACCAACGGGAGCAGGAAAAAGCTTGGTCATTGCCGAACTTGCTCGCTTAGCTCGAGGAAGAGTATTGGTTCTTGCTCACGTCAAAGAATTAGTAGAACAAAACCATGCAAAATATATCGCTTATGGCCTTGAGGCTGATATTTTCGCTGCTGGCTTAAATCGCAAACAATCCCAAAGCAAAGTCGTCTTTGGCAGCGTACAATCCGTTGCGCGAAACTTAGACAGTTTTAATGATAATTTCTCCTTAATTATCATTGATGAATGTCATCGTATTAGCGCGAATGAGAAAAGCCAATATCAACAAATTATCAATAACCTTAGTCAGTACAACCCTGCATTGAAGATCCTAGGTTTAACCGCCACTCCCTATCGACTCGGTTCAGGATGGATCTATCAATATCATTATCACGGCATGATAAGAGGCGATGAGAACTGCTTTTTTCATGAATGTATTTATGAGTTACCTTTGCATTACATGATTAAAAATCATTTCTTAGTCACCCCCGAACGCCTTGATATGCCAGTATTACAGTATGACTTTAGCCAAGTTTCTCTCAGTTCCGCCGGCATTTTTAATGAACAAGAATTAAACCTTTCTATTAAGAAACAAAAACGTATTACACCTAAAATTGTCGCTCAAATTGTTGAATACGCCTTACCGCGGCAAGGTTGTATGATCTTTGCCGCTACCGTTGAACACGCAAAAGAAATTTTCGGCTATTTACCTGAACAGACCGCCGCCTTAGTTACCGCCGAGACGCCCGCGATAGAGCGAGAGGCTATTATTCAACAGTTTAAGCAGAAAAAGCTGCATTTTTTAGTCAACGTTTCTGTTCTGACAACAGGGTTTGATGCCCCGCATGTCGATGTTATTGCCATTCTACGCCCAACAGAATCTGTCAGCTTATACCAGCAAATTGTAGGCCGAGGCTTGCGCCTTTCACCGGGAAAAACCGAGTGCCTGATCTTAGACTATGCAGGGAATCCTCACGACCTCTTTCGCCCTGAGGTAGGTTCAACTAAGCCTAACACCAACAGTGTTCCCGTTCAGGTATTCTGCCCTCTTTGTCAGTTTGCTAATACTTTTTGGGGAAAATGCACCGAAGATGGGCAAATTATCGAGCATTATGGTCGCCGCTGCCAAGGCTGGGAAGAGAATGAATTAGGTCAAAAGCAGCAATGTGAGTACCGTTTTCGTTTTAAACAATGTCCTCATTGTGGTGCAGAAAACGATATTGCCGCTCGCCGCTGCCAAAAATGCGATGGGGTATTATCTGATCCTGACGATATGCTAAAAGCGGCTTTGAAATTAAAAGATGCGTTGATCTTACGTTGCGGCGGCATGGCACTAACCAATGGTGCTGATAACAAAGGTGAATGGCTAAAAATCACGTACTATGATGAAGATGGCACCTCCGTTTCGGAGCGCTTTCGTTTGCATACGCAGGCGCAACGCCGTGCTTTTGAATACCATTTCTTGCGGGAACATTTCCGTGCGCCAGGCGTTCCTTTTCATTGGTCTTCGGCTAATGACATTATCTCTCAGCAGGCTTTATTACGTTATCCTCAATTTATAGTGGCTCGTAAGAAGGAAAGTTATTGGGAGATCCGCCAAAAAATATTTGATTATCAAGGGCGTTTTCGAGTTGCCGACCAACTCTACTCCTGATATTGATTAGATTATGATTGCTGTAAAGACGGTTTTCCGTTAAAATGCCGCCCGCTTGGATGTTTCGCGTCAGCGAATTACACATCAACAAGCCAAATCTCGAACCTGCTGCTGGGTCGCCTGTAGCAGGATTTTATTTTTTTCTTGTATAGAGAAATAGTAATGTTAACTATTAATGCAATTGCACGTAAAGAGCAGGGTAAGGGTGCGAGCCGCCGCCTGCGCAGAGCAAACCAGCTTCCAGCTATCGTTTACGGTGGCAACCAAGAAGCTATCTCTGTTACTCTTAACCATGATGAAGTGATTAACCAAGAAGGCAAAGCAGAATTTTATGAAGTTCTGAGCCTGGTTATCGATGGTAAAGAAACTAAAGTCAAAGTTCAGGCAATTCAACGTCACCCATTCAAGCCAAAAGTGACGCACATTGACTTCCTGCGCGTTTAATTAAAGCCACAAGCCGAGCTTTAGAATTTATCGGGACGCCGAGTAAATAACGCCGCAATTGCGGCGTTATTTATTTTTAGCGGTTACCTTATTTGCCACTACGACGTTGCAGTTGATCCCGCAAATTTGGCGGAGTGCCTCGAATCGTTAATGTATCTGTGACTGGATCCCAAAAAATACGCTCTCCCATCAGTAATGCATCAAAACTGATCGTTATTCCACCACCACTACCAGAAAACTTGGTCAGTTGCTTTAACGTACCTCTATCTGCGGGAAAGCTATCTTCTAATTGATAATCATTTTGGCGAGCAAAATCACTGAAGCTTTGTTCCTCAACTACCGGCAGCTCATTCGATAGCGCTTGTAATTCAATTTCTTCCCCTGATTGCAACTGCTCAGTACAATAATTATGGACTTGCTGACGATACGCTTGACGCGTATTTTTATCCATCTGAGCATTATCACAAAAATCATCTAGCGCTTGTACTAAGCCTTTATTTTGAGCTTTTGCATTTAAACCTTCTGACGCCGCTAAAAAGTCCATAAAAAAGTCAGAGACTTTGCGCCCTACTCTCCCTTTTAAAAAGGTCAAGTAACGGGTTGACTCTGGGTTCGTTTCCCACTCAGTTAAATCAATACGCGCTACAATATCTGCATGAGGGATATCCAGATAATGTGTCGTCGATAAATCGAGGTTATCTGTCACGAACATACTGTCACAGCTGCTTAATACCGCGATTAATAAATATTCAACCGCGAGGTAGCGATATTGACAAAAGAGCACCACGCCCCCTTCAGCAAAGGGATATTTTGCCAATTCATCTTTTAAGCGCACGGTCATTGCACGGCTAAAACCGAGAAACTCCTCTTCACCTTTGCGCAATAATTTCAATGCGTCCGCCAGCTCACTCTCTTCGTTGAACTCGCCAAACGCTTTGCTCTTCGCACTGTATACTCGGTGTAATTCTGCCATCATGTCTTGCACAACGTTATCGGTTGACAACAGAGAATCACGTAACATCACTTCGAGTGTTTGTTCATCGCGTTTGATCAACTGATGTAAAGCTATCTGGGTAATTTCCAGACTCATTGTAGGCTCCTTGTTCAAGCAGAAATATTGTCGCGCGTATTCAAACACCGATGCTATTTATCTGCAACTGAAACCGTCATCTCTACCTATTTTTACTTAGCAAAATTGAACTAATACTCATTCAAATTATCTTAATAAGCATTATTCTCACTTGAATATAAATTTCTTGCGAAGAATGAAGAAAAACATCCCGCTATACGCTATCATAGGTGAGCTTTAACTAATTTAGGATGTCGAAATTTATGCCACAGTCATCTCGCTATAGTGATGAAAAAGTTGAAACTTTGCTTGCTGAACTTGTCAGCGTGTTAGAAAAAAACCATACTCCTGTAGATCTTTCACTTATGGTGTTAGGCAATATGGTGACCAATCTGCTTAATACGTCTGTTGCGCCAACTCAACGTAAAATGATTGCAGACTCTTTCGCCAACGCTTTGTTGTCTTCTGTTAAAGAAGATCAATCTCACTAAATAGACTAATGAAATAAACAGTATGGTGACCCAGCAGCGCTACCGTGACAAAGTCTCCCAAATGATAAGTTGGGGGCACTGGTTTGCACTTTTCAATATACTGCTTAGCCTCGGGCTAAGCAGTAGCTATCTGTTTATTTTCGATTGGCCTGATACGCTAGCTGGGCGTATTTTTGCCTTCGTCAGTTGGATTGGCCATTTTAGCTTTGTCGTTTTTGCTTGCTACTTGCTCATTGTCTTTCCTCTGACCTTTATTGTGATGTCTCAGCGGCTGCTGAGGCTGATTTGTGTTGCCCTTGCCACCGTTGGCACCACATTATTACTCTTTGATATTCGGGTATTTAGCCAATTTGGCCTACACCTAACGCCACAAGTTTGGGATCTTGTCATCAACCCTGACAAAGGTGAAATGGCTCGCGAGTGGCAACTCATGTTTATCACCATCCCAATCATCTTTCTCGTTCAAATGCTATTTGCAACGTGGAGTTGGCAAAAGTTACGCAGTTTAAACAGGCAAACTTTTGGTAAGCCACTTGCGGGGATATTTATTGCGACCTTTATTATGTCGCACCTAATGTATGCATGGTCTGATGCTAATTTCTATCGCCCCATTACCATGCAGCGCTATAATTACCCGCTGTCACAACCTATGACGGCAAGGAAACTGCTTGATAAATACGGTCTGCTGGACTTATCAGAACATCAAAATCGTGTTTTCCAACAAGGTAGCCCTACTGCACTAAAAATCCAGTATCCATTAAAACCGCTCAGCTACTATGACCAAGGTATGGGTTATAACTTGCTGTTAGTTGTTGTTGATGATTTAGGCAATAAAACACAGCAAAATAGCATGTCATCGCTGAAATCATTTAAAGAGATGAGTACCGAATTCACCAACCACTATACGACGGGTTTACGTAACGATACTGCTCTCTTTGGCCTATTTTATGGTATCTCATCCAGCTATTTTGATAATATTCTTAATGAGCGGTATGCCTCTGTGCTTATCCAAGCATTGCAGAAACAAGGGTATCAATTCGGCCTATTCTCTACCGATGGCTTTAATTCCCCGCTTTTCCGTCAAGCTATCTTGGCCGATTATTCATTACCTGCAAAAGCGGCTGATAGTGATGCACAAACAATTTCTCAGTGGGATTCCTGGTTAAAAGGTTTAAAAAATGAATCGCCTTGGTTCTCCTTCTTAAATATTAAAGGTAAACCGGGAAGTAACCAGACGGATCAACAAATCAATCAAGTAATAGAGTCACTGATACGTGATGGTCGCTTGAAAAATACGATTGTTATTATTACAGCGAATTATAATAATGCTGAACAATCTGACACGACAAACTGGTTTAGTAATAAACGTTTTGAGCGGGAAAAAATGCAGGTTCCACTGCTTATCTATTGGCCTAATACACCGAGTCAACAAATTGATAAGCTGACAAGCCACCAAGACGTATTGACGACGATTATGCAACGGTTACTGCATGTGTCTAACTCGCCTGAGGATTATAGCCAAGGGGAAGATTTATTTAGCCCAGAACGTAAATACCCGTGGGTTATTACCGGCGATGACAATGATGTAGTGATCACGACCAATAGTGCGACCCTATATATGGATCATAACGGTCAATTTAGTATCTATGACCTGCAAGGTCGAGAAGTTAAAGACCAAAAACCTGATCTTGCACAGTTATTGAAGATTTTCACAGAGCTTAAGCGTTTTAATGAAAATTAACGTTTAAAAATCAATCAGTCGTGCAATCAATGTCTTGCTTTCATGGGGAAAATGAGTAGTATTAATCGCAGTTCGGCATGTAGCGCAGCTTGGTAGCGCACCGTCATGGGGTGTCGGGGGTCGGAGGTTCAAATCCTCTCATGCCGACCAGAATTCCCTAAGAAAACCAACCTGTTATGGTTGGTTTTTTTGTATCTAAATTTTAAGCGGGGTAAAACAGGGGTAAAAGTTTGCTTTTAAAGTCTTCAAAGTCTGGCTGTATCTTTTCCCGCCAATAGAAATAGAGACGCAACTAAAAATATTCTTTTCATCATCAATACTTTTTAATTATCAATGAGTGAATATGAGTAAATAGTTGCAACAATAAAATGCAAAAAACCCTACCAGCTGGTAGGGTTGCAGATTGAGGCTACACCTTATGTGTAGCCTAATAACCTAACTCTATATCAATTACTTAATTTTTATCTTTATTTTCTATTGCTATCAGTTGCGGTTTCTCTTCTTCCGGCAATTCATACTCAATGGCCACCGTTAAAAGCCCTCTTGATAGATCCGCTTTTTCTATCCTTACATTTTTACCTAGGTCAAACTGCAACGTAAACTGACCGTAGGATATTCCACGGTGAAGCCACTTTTCGTTATCTTCCTGAGATTTTTCTTCTCGTTTCCCTTCTACCAATAATCGACCACCTTTTAATGAAACAGTTAAATCGCTTTCTTGGTATCCAGGAACACTAACCGTAAGCTCATAATGGCTATCATCAATCTGTTTCAGATCATAGGTCTGAACCGGTGATGCAATAGGCCTGCTTCCGGTGAGTTGGCTGAATAAACGGTCTATCTGATCAAACCGATTAGATAGTAAGCTATCAGAAATTGTTGGAAATAATGAAAAAGGTTTAATGTTAGCCATAATTCCTCCTTCAGTATTAATGAGATTAAGTGGATGTACCTATCACCCATAAATATACATAGGGACGACTCATCACTTTTCAACCCTGGCAGCTCAAATTTTATAGAAAAATTTATTTGTTATTATTATCAGTCGTTTAATCGTAGTCTCTTAACGTGAAGATACAGTACCTCCGCATACTGCTCTTGACCAGACTGGCTTAATGAATAACCGATTTTGAAAACAGTTGGATAATAATAATGCCCAATGCAATGAACCCTAGTCCAATTAATGCTGGAAGATCGAGTTTCTGTTTGTAAACAAAGAACGATAATACCGAAACAAGGAATATCCCAACTCCTGCCCATATCGCATATGCGATGCCAATATTCATACTTTTTACGACCTGCGATAAGCCATAAAAAGAGACGGCATAACCTACGATAACAATAATACTCGGCACCAAGCGGGTAAATCCATCAGACGCTTTCATCATGGTTGTCGCTGCTGTTTCAGCTAATATAGACACCATTAAGATTGCGTATACTTTCAGCATAAAGACCTCTTTGACTCATTTTGGAAGCTCATCGCTCCCTTGTTAAACAAAATAGATTATTGATTCATCATAATGCTATGACGTGCGCCGCCATGGTATGCGCTTGTACCACGGTATAGGCGCTGGATGGACGATAGCGCGTAATGCTCGTGCATAATCCATCATCAATCCTGGAGTCCAAGCCATCATCCGTGCGCGACGCCGTATCTGAGCGGCTATCCATAATTCAGGCATACAAAGTACACTTAATACTCCCAAAAAACTGCTTCTTTTCTGGATAGATAAAACCCCATCCAATGCAGCCTCTAACGCATACGCAACGCTGCTAGAGCAATTTTGATATGTCAGATTATAAACTGGGTGCTGCCGATATTTTTCCCAAAAAGTTATCAATGATGCTGGGTTATAAACCTCGAAAGTGATCCTCCTATCTGAATCACACCATTCTGAAGCTTCTGTTTGATAATCAGGTAAGAAACGCCCCGGCACATTATTAGCAGCCGTTGCCTTCAATATTCTAAAAAACTCTGAAGGAGAACGGTCAATATCTTCCGCTGGATATAAACTAATATAGATATAGGGATAAAGTTCTAATGCGGCATGCCCTGTTGAAATAACGCCATCGGCATCAACTGCGGCAATATAGCGATTAATAATTGGGCGTGGCACAGGACGCTGATTAGCAGAGCCTTCCGGTGTCCATATATGGACCGTTAAAACTGAGTTAGGATCTATTTTTTGCTTCAAAGTATCTGCCGTTGAAGCCGTCGTATTCGTTGCGGTAGCGCCTGTCTTTTTAAATGACATAGGCCTCGGACGCATAAGCTCAAATATTGCTGTTCCCCGCCGAATATAACGTGCGCGCAATGCAATTCGCAAACAACCTAAACCACTTCCTATCATTAAAAATCCGAGAAAAAAGGAGATAGTGGCTTGATGATGCGTAAACAGAAAGAATGCAAAAAATATTTCAATTCCTCCCCATATCATGACCAATTGCCATCCGGGGAAACGAACAACCCATGCAGACACGACAACAAATAAACCAGTAAAAAAGTAAGCAAAGCCAAACATTGCTGATAGCAGTACATTACTAAATTTTTGATTGATTAATATAACCAGTGCGCAAAACAGAAATAGACAACCTTTAAAAAAGAGTATTGCTTTTTGGGTACCAACCCCACTCGAAGCGACACTTAATGTCACCAAACTTTCTAGTAATAATAACAAACCAAAGAGATGTATCGGGAAGAAAGCATTCCCATCAAGGCCATCAATAAAAATAAAAATACCCATCAAACACCAAAGGCTCCCTATACCCCAAAGGTAATGAGCTTTTCCTCTGATGAACTCCGCACCAAAGAGTAATAATGCAATTTGTAGCATCACCTATCCCTTGTTATGACCTCAATTTCAAGAAACTTCACTTGAAATAAACCAATTACCAACAACCATCATGGGATCGCTGCTACCAAAAAATACACTGCCACGATCTTCTATCGTCCACCAGTGGCCATCGCTATCCGCAAAACGAAATAGTATTGTGGGAAGAACAGCATGATGCTGCTGTGAATACCAATGCTGATTAAGTTTTTCCTGATCCTCAGGATGAATGGCCTCGATAAGCTGCTTAATATTGGAACATGCAGTAATATCTGTATCAGGAATACCGTTATTTGAGTTTCCCCATTCAATCGTTCCATCGCTTAAATTCAGTTGATAAACAAGATGCTGTCGAGTATAGATGCCTTGATTTTCATCGATCCGTTGAGTGCTACGCGTCACAACGCGCAAAAATACCATTAATAGCGATATTACTGTCAAATAACCTTGAATAAGCCAAAGAGACTCATGACGAAACAAGCCGTGAAGATAAAAAGGCCCTTGTCGATTACTGGTATAATAGATAGTGATAGTGGCAAGCACTAATAATGCTAATGACCCCCCACGGTTCCCCCAGAGCAAGGATAAAATAACGGCAAATAAAACAGGGATACACAGCAAAGATAGCCGAATAAGATTACGTTGATGGTGGAAATAGGCGTTATACAGTTGTATTGCACTATCATTAAATATCAAGATAGTACTCATAATCAGTAAGCCAAGAACGACGACGCCCCAAATTAAATGCATCCGCAAATTAGTTATCGTTTTAAATCGGGTATTTATTAACCCCATAATCACTGTTGTAGCAAATATATTCCCCGTAATATCAGCAATAAATCCATCCCAAAAGATATTTTTAATCGAAGTATGATCCAACCAATACATGCTGACCGAAAACAATACCGCATCTAACAAACTGACAATGATGATGGTAAATAGCCATAGTAAGATAATATGCAAATCATCATCTTGATGGGCATATTTGCGTACAATCCAAGCAATAACAATGCAGGAAAGTACCCCTAAAATAGAGTAAAGAACTGAAATTAGAATAGCTTCACTATCAAAGCCATCTAAAAAAAGATTTAACACAATGAAGCCAAATAACAATATTGGCCATTGGCGTTTATGCATACATAGAAATGCCGTCGTTGCTACTCCGGCAGGAAACCAGACAACGGAAATTTCAGCGTTAGGTGGCGTGAGAATTTCTGAAATCTCACCTGTCACATAATAAAGCAACAGCCAGCCTATTATGGCAACGAATGGCATTTTCTGTGATAACAGAGATGTTTTCATATATTATCTCAGGCTCAGTAAAAGTTATCTCTGGTGTTTCTCAATAAAAAAAGAACAAATCCCCTTTTCGCTGGCAAAAAATAGCAAAATTAGAGCCTCAGGTATAGTAATTACACTGATTTATTATGTTCGATAGTATCTTAATCATACCTCACTTAATAACGAAATATCGCAAAAACTGCGCCGCGACAACGCACCTATCGTGCAAAGGTTTCCATCATAGTGCAATTTACTTAGAACAAATATACAACTATTTGATATAGTGAATATTATTTTTCTAGCCTGTTGAAGGTTTAGTCGATGTTACGTTACCCTGCTCATATTACACATATTCTCCGTCATGCATTTCGTTCACGGCCTCGCTTTATTATCTCTTTGCTTGTTGCATTGACTACCTTTTTCGCTCTGTTGCCATATCAAGGCACTATGATGTGTTTGATCCTAAGTTGGAACGCCTTTGCTTGGATCTATTTACTTTTTCTCTTTGCTCGAATTATTAATCATAAAGTCAAAGATATACGCAAAATAACCAGAGTTGAGGATGAAAGTGCGCGTATGGTTATATTTTTTCTCGTCGCGGGCTGTTGTGTCAGTTTATTGGTGTTATTTTTTGCGTTAGGGGGCCATGGCGATTTTTCGCAAGATGATAAATTTGTTTCTTATGCACTAACGGCTTCAACACTGATTTCTTCGTGGTTACTGCTTCCTACCGGCTTTACCATGCACTATGCACATTTGTATTACAGTAATTCAGATAAACAACAGCCATGGTTGCGGTTTCCTGATAAATTGCTTGAGCCGAGTTATTCCGATTTTATGTATTTCTCTTTTACTATTGCCGTCGCGTCACAAACAGCGGATGTTGAAGTTGCCTCAACTCCTATGCGTCGTGCGGTATTGCTACAGTCCGTTATTTCTTTTATTTTTAACATGGCAATCTTAGGGTTATGTATCAATATCTCGGCAAGTTTTTTCTAACGTTAATGAGGCTTATTTTCACGCCGTCTGAATCAGTTACACGCTAATAGCACAAAGACAGCGGCATGATAATTATTAAAAAGGAACAATGATTGGATTATTTTCGACTCGCCACACCACAAGATATCGAAGCACTGAAACACATTGATAGCGTAGCGACTGCTGAACGAGCCCAAAATATTCAGCAATGGGTTAATGAGAAGAATTGCTATCTCATCGAACACCAGAGCCAAATTATTGCCTATGGCGTTTTACATTACCGCTTTTTTGGATGTGGATTTATTGAAATGTTGATGGTTGATAGCGAATTTCGGCGACAAGGCATAGGCTCACAGTTAATAGAACAGCTTAAATTAACTTGTGTGACTCCAAAACTATTCACCTCAACCAATCAATCAAATGTTTCCATGCAAAGATTACTCGCGAATGCTCAGTTTATTCCGAGTGGAATAATAGAGAACCTTGACGAAGGCGATCCTGAATTGATCTATTTTTGCCGATGAACACCTTCTACCACTGAGCAAACATAATGTTTAATTTAAAACCTTATAACAAAGAAGCGTGCATCACTACATTTGTCAATTTTTCATTAAATTGCTGATAGGTTTGCGGATTTATCTTCGTTGGATAACTTAAAATTTCCAATTGATGTGGTGCATATTCAGGATGATAGCTTGGATGGGCATGTTGATATTCATTTTGCTTAAAGCCGCAATGGTGGTAAAAACGCAGCCTTTTCTCACTAATTTCATCGATAACAGGGTCGATTTCCAGAATAACCCGACTCACTTGTTCACAGAAGCCGCTTAGCACTTTTTGACCGTATCCCTTTCCCCGTAAATTAGGCGATATAGCAAGGTGTTCAATATAAAAATAATCACCAATTTTCCAACTTCCTACAAAACCAATAAAAACACCTTCATCAGAAAAAGAGTACAAATAATAATCTTTATGTTTAAGTATACTTTGTCGTCCTTGATAACTTCTTTTTTCATAAGCTGGGAATGACAAATCGTAGAGGCCATTGACCTTTTCTATTTCTATCGAATCTTTCTCTGTTAATCTCGTGACGGTCAGCATTAAACTAAAATCCATTATTTTACAAACAAACCCTGTTAGCATACCTATTATCTATTACTCGGCAACTGATTTTCACTTTCTCTTGGGGTAAGAAGCTAATATAATCATTTGTTTTTCATAGGTAAAAATAGATAATTACCTCTTCAGGATAACAATCCTTTGGTCTTTTAAAAAATATTATCATTCTGATATTGACTTTATCCCTCTCTCAATCTAAAAATACTGTATATGAATACAGTGTTAGGTAGAGGCGATTATGTTACGCATTGAGATTTTATTTGATAAAAATGCACCACAAAAACCTAGTGATATTATCTTGCAAGCACTTGAAACTGAAATTACTCGTAAACTTAGCCCACAATATCCAGACATGATAACGCGGGTTGCTTTTAGCTCTAGCCAGCGAATTAATATTTCAGGCACCAAACTTGCGCAAGATAAGGCTCGTATTGAAGAGATATTAGAGGAAATTTGGCTGGACGATGGCTGGATCCCTGAACAAAATTCAATGGATTAGGCATGTGGTCAATTAAAGGAATGTCTGGCTAAATTAGCTCAGCATTCCTTTGCCACTATCTAAAATAATACGTTTTAAAAAGTGTATTTTATTCCAGCTAAACCAACCCATCCTAAACGCTGCTCAGTAAGCGTGCTTTTCGCAGCATCTCCAACTAGGTAATAAGCACCAACGCCAGTATAAAGCGCGGTGTCTTCATTTAGGTTATAATTTAATATGGCACCACCGTGAATATCTTTAAAGCCACTTCCCGCGTCATATTCATTAAAGCGTGAGCGACTTGCCTGCTGTTTTGATACGCCAAAATAAGCTTGATTATAAGCTTTATTTCCCCAGACCGTCGCTAACGTATATTCAATATCCCACTTGCTATTTATTTGGTAATTACCAATACCACCGATTTCAACGTTCACTGTTCTACCAATATTTCGCCCCCCATAGTGGCGATCTTTGGTTGCCATGTCTGCTGAAACATAAAGTAGTTATTGATTGAGTAGTTGACTGTGGCTCCTACGGTCATTGAACCATCTAAATCGCCCATCCCTTTGAGATCTTCATTTTTATTGCCCAAAATCCCTATTTTTTCATCTCGTCCGGCATCATAGCCAATTCGGCTAGAAAACGTGAAGTTATCTGTTAAACCAATTGCCCATTCCGCCCCTTCTAATCCAATACTAAATACACCATAATCATCGGATATATAGCCATAGTTAATATCAACTGTCGGTGAAAATAGGTATTTATTGGATCCCTCATAAGCGGGCATTACTGAGCCACCAGCTCCTAATATCAGCATAGTTTCCCCTGCCATGACAGCACTATAGGGTAATAATGCCGCAACCAAGGTTACCGCTGAACACAATTGTTTCATTAGAAGTTTCCTATCTTATTTATTAATAAATTTTCTGCCTAATAAACGTTTTGATTTCCTTCATCGGATTAGTACCATTCTTTACTTCTTTAGTGATTTTCTCATTTGCAATGCAACTTTTTATTTTTGTACAAGCATGAATTTCGTTTATTGAAACCGCTGGAAATAAGCTTTCCTTCGGCAAATTAAAATTTTTCCCTATTAAAATCATTGAGATAAAAATAACCGTAACGAAAGCTGTGCTCTCAATAAGTTGTAATTTCATTTTAGTTATTCCTATAACTGCAAAGACGTTAAAATAATAATCTTATTACTCATTCATACCTTAAAAATGGGTTAAACAAACCTTAAGGCTTTATTAAATCTCACGTTGAATTGACCTTGATTATATTGTCGGAAAAATGTTGCCTGCTTATACTGCTCACCAGAGAGGTGATAAAATGAATATTCTATTAGTCGAAGATGATCTCCAATTAGGCAAAGCACTCTGCCGTGGCTTAGAACTTGCAGGTTTTAATCCACTTTGGGTACGGTTACTTTCGGATGCTAAACAACAACTCAATTCCCGTAATTTTGATCTCATGCTCCTAGACTTAGGATTGCCTGATGGTGATGGTAATGAGGAATTAATCGCATGGCGCCGCTCAGGCCAATCAATACCGATTATTATTTTGACCGCACGTAATCAGATGGATAATTTAGTAACCAGTCTAGATTCTGGTGCCGATGACTTTTTAACCAAGCCATTTGCCATGCCAGAGTTAATTTCTCGTGTAAAAGCGGTCAGCCGCCGTATGGCAGGTTTTTCATCGGAAATTTGGCAATTGGATAATCTGCAATTAAATCCAATCAATCACCAAGTGCTCTTAAATGATCAGCTTTTGCTACTATCAGGCAAAGAGTATCAACTTTTATATGAATTAGTGAAAAATGCCGATAATGTAGTTCGCAAGGCCGATCTTGAACAGCGCCTATTTGGTTTCGATGATAAAATAGAAAGTAATTCGCTTGAGGTACATATTCACAACTTACGACGCAAGATAGGTAAAGATCGCATTATCACTATCCGCGGCATTGGTTATTTACTTAAAAAAGAAGCTCAGCCAAGTGAAAGTTAAATCCTTTTTTATTTACACCTTTTTCTTACAGATAAGCTCAGTGGTTTTACTGTGGGGGCTGCTCGTTGGCTGGCTACAATTTTTTTATTTACCTAGCATTGATGATGATTTTAACCGGCAACAACAAATTGTTACCAAAGGCTTTGCTGATACTTTAGGCGCCGTTACCAATAATCCTGAATATTTTGATCGTATCGCCACCTCATTACAAAAAATGTATACCGATGCGATGGAAAATGGCTTGGAAGTCTCCTATAAGCCTTTTGTTGTGATCCGTAATCAACATGGTGAAGTGCTATACCGTAATAGCGATAAAATTAATATAACTGACAATATTACGTTCAATGAATTACAAGCACAGCAACCAAATTGGCACTTTACTGTGTCATGGAATGACGCGCACACCATTGAGGTGATCCTTGGTGAATCCTATTTTGACCGTAAATCAATAATTGGCAGCCCTGCAGAAGGCACCGCAATACCTTTATTATTTATATTAGGTATCATGCTAATCGCTATTATTGTCACCGCTTATTTCAGTTTGCGACCACTCAGACAAGCTGCAACTATAATCTCCAGCCGTAAGCCGGGGAATTTGACGCCAATTGAAGTCAAAGAGCAATATAAAGAAATCCGCCCTATTATTACTGCTATCAATAATCTCATGTTGCGGGTCGATGCCGCCAACCAGCGCGAAAAACGTTTTATGGCAGATGCCGCCCATGAACTCCGAACCCCTATCGCTGCTGTGATTGCACAATTGCATTTATTGATGCAAATAGACAATGTCAAAGAGAGGGAAGAGATTGTCAAAGATATGCAAGCCGCTTTAAATCGGGCCGCTTCATTGTCTCACCAACTTATTGATTTAGCACGCTTAGAAGCTGAAGACTTTTCTGTCAATAAAGAGCAAATTAATATACCTACTTTAATTTCCCATATCACTTCATCACATGTTCCCCATGCGATCAGCCAAGATATCGATATTGAATTACAAAGTCCTGATAATGTTTTTATTACCACCGATAAACTTGCATTGACCACTATTTTTACCAACTTGCTGGAAAACGCGATTAAATATAGTGACAAAAAAGGCAAAATTAAGATCACCATTAGAGATTTAAGTCCGTTCGGTGCCACTATAACCGTGCAAGATAATGGTCGAGGGATCCCTGAAGAAAGTCGCCAACTTATCTTTTCACGTTTTTATCGTGTACCCGGAACAATGGAAACAGGAAGTGGCCTTGGGCTTTCCATTGTCCATAATCTTGCGACAAAAATTGATGCGACTATCCGAGTGACAGATGGGTTAGATAAGAAAGGTGTTGGATTTATTATTGATTTACCTTAATGATAATTTTGCCATTAAGATCATAGAGCTTAGACCGTTTTTTGGGCTATAATTTAATTCTATAAGTCTTTTTACTTATTTTGTTAAAGGGAAGGCTCATGTCTCAAGCATTAATTATTATCGACCTCATTGAAGATATTATAGGTAAGAATGGATTATCAAATACCAGTTACCTACAAGCGCAAGAACGTCATGTTGTTGAGAACGCTAATCAAGCGGCTGCTTTTGCACGTAGCCACAACATCCCTGTTATTTGGGTCAAGGTTGGGTTTGCTGATGATTATCAAGATATCCCAGCAGGCTCTCCGATGTTTCACCGTGCAAAACAGCTTAACGCATTAAAATTAAGTAGTTCTGGTTGTCATTGGGTTAAAGATCTTGATGTACAGCTCCGAGACCTCATTATGATTAAAAAAGGCGTTAGTGCATTTACTGGAAATCAACTTGCACATTGGTTACAAGAAAATCATATTAAACAGGTTATTTTTGGCGGAGTGAGTTCACTACTCGCAATTCAAAGCAGCGCTCGCCAAGCCCATGATCTTGGTTATCAAGTTACCGTCATTGATGAACTTTGTGCAGCAGCAAGCTTAGAGTTGCATCAACAAAGTATGCAAGCATTACAAGGAATGGCCACCGTTTCTTCACTCTCAGAATTTTTGCAAGGAAACGTCAAACCATCCTACTGATTATTGTTTTTATATTGCTAACATTTTCTGGATATAAATATCGCGAAGCCGGAGTGCTAACTGCCCTGGCTTGCCCCCAGCAATTTTCTGCCCATCAATTTCAATCACCGGCCAAACAAGTGTTGTTGATGAAGTAATAAACGCTTCCTTAGCAGTTATTGCCTCTTCAATGGTAAATGAACTTTCTTCAACCGCTAAGTTTTGTTCTTGCGCAAGGGTTAAAATGGCTTGCCTTGTAATGCCGGGCAATATTTCATGGCTTAAGCTACGTGTTTTAATTTTATTTTCAGCGGTGATAATAAAAAAATTGCTGGAACTACCCTCTGTTATAAAACCATCTTTGACAAAAAGGGCATCTTCAACTCCCTGAGAGCGGGCATATTCTTTTGCTAAACATGCTGCAAGTAATGCAACTGTTTTAATATCACAACGCTGCCAACGAATATCCTCAAATGTCACAACTCTAATCCCTGTTTTTACACGAGGGTTCTCAATAATAGATGCCTGCTGAGCAAAAAGAACCAATGTTGGGGGGATCGTTTTATCAGGAAATAAGAAATTACGTTGCCCCGCATTTCCACGTGTTAATTGTAAATAGATGAGGCCTTCAGTGAGGTTATTTTTTTCAATAAGTTGCCGATGAATATCAAATAATACATCCTCTGTATAAGGTAGTGCTAATTCCAATTCATGACATGACCGTTTTAACCTTGCTATATGGTTTTTAAAATCAATTAACTTCCCGTTAATGACAGCTGTTACCTCATATACAGCATCGGCAAATAAAAACCCACGGTCAAAAATTGATATCGAGGCCTGCTCCTCTGGGATAAACCGCCCATTGATATAAGTCATCATAGCGTTACTTTTCCTTTTCAAATTGCACACACCAAGTTATGTGATGAAATAGAGATCGACAGCCATGCCACACAATAAAAACGTCATTGTTGCAATAAAATCTATTTTAGACGTTCATTAATTGAGTGTTTTTTATTGATGAATATTAATGTGAGATCAAAATTCATCACTTTTAGATTGATTCTCTAGTATTAACAATAGTCATTTTTGTTATTTTTGTGAAATAGCTATTGAACTAAATGCTAATGCCCTATATTTTTAAAATTAATACAAATCAACCCCGTCAACTACTCTTTATTTGACATAAGGGAGAGCCTTATCATGCTTAATATCAATCCAGATCAACTTAAAAACCTTGCAGAGTCACAATTAAAAGGTCACAGAACGATTATTTATCTCGTTGCCTTATTATTGCTCATTGGGGGGATTGTCTGTATTACTAATCCGCTTGTATCTGGGATCGTATTCAGTTCTTTCATTGGCGTGGTGTTATTAGTCAGTGGCGTAGCCGTTATTTTGAATATTTTCTTCAACCGACTCTACGCGAATATGTCTATTTTATTCAGTTTAATCGTCGGTATCGCCTACCTTATTTTAGGTTATGCGTTCCTCTCAGACCCACTACAAAGCTTGTTATTTCTCGCCATTTTTGTCGCTATTTTATTTATTTTCGGCGGGGTCATTCGGATCTACGCAGGTACTAAGTTGTTTAGTTCAGCAGCCGGAATGATGAATATTTTGATTGGTATTTTAGATTTTATCATCGCCTATATGCTACTAAGCGGAAATGCTCAAACTTCCATCACCCTATTAACCCTGTTTATTGGTATTGAATTGCTCTTTAGCTCTTTCACCCTGTTCCTACTGGCTGGGGCCTTAAAAAGCACCAATAAATAGCCCATGATTGATGGCGAGTTCCCCCCTGTTACCTACCTAACAAACTCGCCATCAAATATTTTTTAAAAATTAAAATAATATTTAATCCAAGCTTGACTTTCCTTTTCCAATAGTTAAAATGCCATCAAGTGATCTAGATCACACTTTAATATTTGGAGTTCCCATGCATACCCTTAAAGAATTTATTAGTGATGTTCAAGAAGTTATTGAATTACTTGCTAAACGTTTTATGTAAGACAGCGCATATTTTATTACCTCATCTTTAGCGTTCTGTGCATATTTTTTTGCAATACAGCCTTAACTCATTAAGGCTGTTTTTTTATCCAACAATAGCGTTAATCACAGTTGCCCCCATATCACCGATTCCTCTACTTAGTCACCATAAATAACTAAATGAGATATGCCCCCTATTGACGAGCCATACCTTGTCAATACAGTCAGCCGTTTTTATTACCTGCTAATTAAGCCTCTATAGGTTTATTTAAGGCTCACATTTCGCTTTAAACACATATTTTCGGCTTATATTTTTGGCTATCTTAGATTGTTTCGCTATTATGGGTGAGTTTTGGTTGAATTTATGTTACTATCTATAAGTTGTCTATAAAGTGGAAAATTGAACTAAAGCATCTTTCAGCACAATGGATGCCAATAAAGAAGGAGAACACATGCAGCAGCAACTGCTAGACTGGGTACGCCAGTTCAACCAAGATTATGCCGAAATTGCTTCACTGTTAATCGTATTAGGCTTAATTCTTGTTGTCGCCTTAATTTTGCATTTTATTCTGCACAAAATTATCCTTCCTCGGATAGAGAAAAGTGGTCAGAAAAAAGGCAGTGGCTGGCAACGTCAATTAACCCAGTTTAATCTATTTAATCGCATTGCGTTTGTTATCCAAGGTGTTGTCGTCAACATCCAAGCCGTTCTATGGCTTCATTCAGGCTCTACCGCACAACAGATATTAAGTGTTGCTTCACAGGCTTGGTGCTTACTGTTTGGGTTACTTACGTTTTTCTCTATTCTCGATATTTTGCTTAGCGTATTACAGCGCGCCGCAAAAACAGCTCACCTGCCGTTACGTGGGATCTTCCAAAGCGTAAAACTTATCGCATCCGTACTCATTGCAATTATGATCATTGCACTGCTAATCGGAAAATCCCCTCTGATCCTACTCAGTGGATTAGGTGCAATGACGGCGGTCATGATGTTGGTCTTTAAAGACCCAATCATGGGGTTAGTCGCAGGGATCCAACTCTCTGCAAACAATATGGTTAACATTGGCGATTGGCTTGAAATGCCTAAATATGGCGCCGATGGTGCTGTCACCGACATTGGTTTAACAACCGTTAAAGTGCGTAACTGGGATAACACTGTTACAACTATTCCAACTTATGCCTTGATTTCAGACTCATTCAAAAACTGGAAAGGGATGACTGAATCAGGGGGGCGTCGTATTAAACGTAGTATTCGCCTAGATACCACGAGTATCCATTTTCTTGACCAAGAGCAGATTGACTCTTTAGTTAAGGCGAATCTTTTAGAGCCCTACATTGGTGATAAAATTTCTGAAATTAAAGTCTTTAACTCGTCTATTCCCGAAGATAGAGTGACACCACTTAACCAGCGTAGGCTAACCAATATTGGTACTTTCCGTGCCTATGTTGAAGCTTATTTGAAGGCACATCCTAAAATCCATAAAAATATGACAATTATGGTAAGGCAGCTTGAATCTGACTCAAATGGGTTACCTATTGAAATTTATGCCTTTACCAATACCACTGTTTGGGTTGAGTATGAAGGGATCCAATCTGATATCTTTGACCATATTTTCTCCATTCTGCCACAGTTTGAACTGCGCGTTCACCAGTCACCAACAGGCACAGATATGCGAGCTATCGGTCAAACAGTCACTGGATCTAATACCCAACAGTGATTAATTAAGTTAATTTATGGTATTACAACTTAGGTAGTAGTTTTTAAGAGGGGGAAACCCCTCTTTTCCTCTATTTCTCTCACCTCCCTATATAAATAGTCACATAACGATAGATAATTTAAATGCGACTATCCCCTCTAGATAATAGAAAAAATCCTTTAAAAATTAATGTGATAATAATTAATTTCCTCTAATTTATCAGGGATATTGTTGATGTAGGTCATGTTGCTGATGAGTGACTTTTTTTAACATATAAAACAAGAAAGTGATGTCGAACTTTACATATAGGCAATGTCAATGCATAAAACAAATAAAAATACTCATTTTGGAGAGCTGAGTCGGAGGGAGTTTATTCAAACCTCTGCAACGGTTGCTACCGCTGCTGCTGTTGCAGGCTCAATCACTCTTCCTTTTACCGCTCAAGCAAAAACACCAGAGATCATGCCTGATGAAGTCAACGAGAAAATCAGTTACAGCGCTTGCTTAGTTAACTGTGGTAGCCGTTGACCACTCAAAGTCCATGTTAAAGATGGTGTTATCAGCCGTATTTCTAACGAAACCATGTACGACGACTCAACTTTGGGCGAACACCAAATTCGTCCATGTTTACGTGGTCGCTCTGTACGTTGGAAAACCTATAACCCAGATCGTTTGAAATACCCAATGGTACGTGTTGGTAAACGTGGCGAAGGTAAGTTCAAGAAAATCAGTTGGGATGAAGCGACTACTATCATTGCAGAAAAACTAAAATACACTATTGATAAATATGGTAGTGATGCCATTTATTATCAGTATGGTACGGGTTCGACAGGGGCGAATTTACATGGTCGTGCGGCCTGTAAACGTTTATTAAGCCTAACCGGTGGTTTTCTCGGTGACTACGGCACCTATTCCTATGCTCAATTAATGGAAATCACACCGTATGTATACGGTAGCGTTGAAGAATCGCTCCTATCTGAGATCCAAAACTCTGACTTAGTCGTGATGTTTGGTCATAACCTTGCCGAAACGCGTATGTCTGGTGGCGGTCAATTTTATGAAACATTGAACGCACTTGAGAAAAGTAAAGCTAAAGTCATCATTATTGACCCTCGTCGCACTGACAGCGTGACGACGCTAGGCGCAGAATGGATCCCAATCTATCCTGGTACGGATGCCGCGCTGGTTGCTGCATTGGGTTATGTGATGATCCAAGAAGGCCTAACTGATGAAGCGTTTTTGAAAAACTATTGTGTCGGTTGGGATGAGAGCACACTCCCTGCTTCAGCGCCACGTAATGGCTCCTACAAAGATTATATTTTAGGAAATGGCCCTGATGGCATTGCGAAAACACCTGAATGGGCAAGTAAGCTAACAGGTATTTCTGTTTCGCGGATCATTCAACTGGCTCGTGAAATTGGTAACGCAAATCATGCTTGGATTTCACAAGGTTGGGGTCTACAGCGTACTGAGAATGGCGAACAGGCTTGCCGCTCCATTATGATGCTACCTATTATGTCAGGCAACATCGGTCGTCCAGGTACTAACACTGGCCTATGGGGTAATAGCATTGCTTATCCTGTTGCCGGATTTAGTTTACCAAACCCTGTCAAAGCAACGCTGCCATCCTTTATGTGGACAGAAGCGATCGTGCGCGGCAAAGAGTTAACCGCAGAAAATGGCGGTATCAAAGGCGCAGATAAGCTAAACAACGATATTAAGTTCATGTGGTGTTACTCCAGTAATGTTATTGGTAACCAGCACGCTGACTTGAATAAAACACATGAAATTCTATCTGACGAGTCAAAATGTGAATTTATCTTAGTTTGGGATAATCATAATACTCCATCGGCTAAATACGCTGATTTACTGTTGCCAGATGTTACTCCTGTTGAGACCAACGATCTGATCAACAACTCTTACGCAAGTGGCGCATATCATTATCTGGTGCGTTTACAAAATGCTATCGAGCCATTGTGGGAAAATCGCCCTAACTATGATGTATTGGCCGAAATTGCAGAAAAAATGGGTGTAAAAGAGCAGTTTACTGAAGGTCGCACTTATGAGGAGTGGATTGAGTATTGCTACAATAAAACCCGTGAAACTATGCCTCATCTACCTGAATTTAGTGAAACAGATGGTGCAGGCATTATTGACCGTCGATTTGCTGATACGTCAAAACACATTGCCCTAAAAGATTTCCGTGATGACCCGATTGCGAATCCACTGAAAACGCCATCAGGTAAGATTGAAATCTATTCTGAGCAGTTAGCAGAGCGCGTTAAAAACTGGGAGCTTCCTGAGGGCCAACGTATTCCTGCCATCCCTGAGTACTGTGCAAACAAAGAAGGTGTTGAGCAGCAACGTAATCAACAGACTTACCCTCTGTTAATGACCGGTTTCCACGACAAAGGTCACGTCCATTCAAGCTATTTTAATGTTGAAATGTTACGTGAAGCGATCCCTCATCAATTCTGGCTTAACCCAATCGACGCGCAAGAGCGTGGTTTAAGCAATGGTGATATTGCAGAAATTTTCAACGACCGTGGTCGCATTCAGATTAGAGTTAAAGTGACTGAGCGCGTATTACCGGGGGTTATTGCCGTTCCACAAGGCGCATGGCGCACTTTGGATCAAGCAGGATTAGATACAGGAGGCTGTATCAATACCCTCACCTCACAAGTTCCTTCACCACTAGCGAAAGGAACACCACAACATACTAATCTTGTTGAAGTGAAACGCGCTTAAGGAGTTAATTGATGAAACAGTATGGCTTTTATTTTGACTCCACAAAATGTACTGGCTGTAAAACGTGTCAAGTCAGTTGTAAGGACGAAAAAGATCTCGATTTAGGCCCTAAATTCCGCCGTGTATACGAATTTGGTGGTGGTAGTTGGCAAAAACAAGATGGTATTTGGCAGCAAAATGTCTATAGCTACTATTTATCTATCTCTTGTAACCATTGCTCTAATCCAACCTGTGTGGAAGGTTGCCCAACAGGGGCGATGCACAAACGTGCCGAAGATGGTCTTGTCGTTGTTGACCAAACCGTTTGTGTCGGTTGTCGTTACTGCGAATTACGCTGCCCATACGGTGCGCCGCAATATGACGAGAAGAAAAAACTGATGAGCAAATGTGATGGCTGCTACGAGCGCGTTGCTAAAGGTATGAAACCCGTTTGCGTTGAGTCATGCCCACAACGTGCATTGGACTTTGATGATATCAATGTCCTACGTGAGCTTCACGGTACAGAGTGTGGTATTGCGCCTATGCCAGACCCTAGCCTTACCAATCCAAACATCGTTATTAAACCACATAAAGATGCCAAACCTTCTGGCGATAAAAGTGGTGAACTAAAAAACCCTGCGGAGGTGTAAAATGCATGAATTACCACTAGTCTTTTTCACCGTGTTGGGGCAGTCTGCTGCTGGGCTATTTTTATTAGCTTATTTAAGTAAAAAAATAGGTTCAATTGATGAAAAGCAACTGAAAAATGCCAATATCCTCGCCTTTGTTGTGATGATTATTGGGTTAGGTATTGGTGGCCTACATGTCGGCCAACCACTGCGCTTTTTCAATATGTTGCTAGGTGTTGGTCGCTCACCGATGAGTAACGAAGCCTTTTTAAGTGGTGTCTTCGTCACTTTTGCCGCTGCAACCTTGTTTTTTACACTCTTTTATAAACAAGCATTACTACGTGAATTAGCGAATATTGCCGCGGTTATTTCAGGTGTGGCGTTTGTTTGGTCAATTCCACAGGTTTATAACATTGCTTCAATCGCAAACTGGAATACGGGCTATACTACGCTGCAAATGTGGATGACCATGTTAGTTGGCGGTGGTGCTTTAGCAATAGCTATTGGCGCTCGTGGATTAGGGATCGCCTCTTTCCTTATCGGTGCGTTGGTTATTTTCGCTAGCCGTGCGGGGTATCAAGCGTTCTTATCCGAAACCGGTCCAGCATTGAGCGCTGAGCAAACTGGCCTCTGGGGTTTCCAAGTCGTTGTCTTAGTTATTGCTTTGGCAGGATTTATCGGTATGGCATTAAAACAACGTGCACCAAAAGCGACATTAGCGACATGTGCGGGTGCTGTTTTACTGGCTGAACTTGCAGGACGTATTGCCTTTTATAACTTATGGCAAATCACCATGTAGTTCCACGAGTATCAATTTAATAATCACGTTAAGAGCCTGCGAATGTAGGCTCTTTTTTTAATAGCGTATAAACACAAAAGTAATAATTAAAGCCACCAGCATCACTGCGACCTTCTCAATACAGTATTCCATTTTAAGGCAATTTTCTGCATTAAAAAATCACACATTACCGCAACTAGCGCGATAATAAAAGTCCCCCCTATAATATAAGCGAAGAGGATATCCGCTACTATAATTTCAATTATTAGACCCTCTATTTGATGGCTGCGTGGTAGAAGTTCTATGAACCAAAGGAGTATAGAAAAAAGGCCTGGGATCAAAAAGTACAATAAGTAGCGGTGAAAATGATTCAAACTTTTTTTGAGATAAAAGTAAAATACAGGTATTAGAAAGAGCCAATAACCGAGTAAATATAAACTCATTGATTTGTAGTACGCTAGCAATAGCAGATAAGTATTTGCCCCTTCTCTATAAAAAGGAAAAAATAGCTGCTGTACAGCTTGAAGATAATAACAAATTATACCAAAACAAAGTGATAGACATGATATCAACGCATTATGGTTATTAGAAGGCATTAGAGAGGTCCTTTTCACCTGTTTAAAATAACCTTAGTAATAAATCTTTTAATAAAGCGAAAGAATGCAGCAATACATTCGCCTTTTTTCTCACAATAATCAATAAGTGATACCACTAAATCTTCTTCATTTTGTCAACAGGGGTTTGCAGTGTTTCCATTCACGGCAAACCTAGCCACCCCAGCGTTTAGAAACTATCTAAAAAGCGGAATTTGGTTGCTGTAAAAAGGCAATTTCCTCTTTAGTAGAAGGACGCCCCAATATCTGGTTTCGATGTGGATAACGACCAAAACGATCAATAATCGCCTTATGTTGCATTTCATAATTTAGCGTATTGTCATCCCCTAAGCCACGAAATAGCTCAACCGCTTGCTGATGAATAAAGCTTGATTCAGAGTGCATAAACGGCATTAAAATAAATTTGCGTTGAGATAGTGGCAGCAAATTATAATCTGCTTGTTTTATCGCTTCTTGAGCCAATACCAGTGCCATTTGGTCTTGGGCAAAAGCTTTCGGTGTATCACGCCACACATTGCGAGAGAACTGATCTAAAACGATAATCTCAGCTAAGCGCCCACGAATAGAAATACGCCAATAAGCTAACTCTCCTTTTGCTGCACGCTCTAGTGTTCCGCCGAAACGCTGCATAATAAGAGCATCAAACTTTTCATTTTTTTCAAACCACTGTTTTGAGGTTGACTCCTCAAACCAAAATGTTAAAACGTTTTCCATGGTATTCATAATCGTTATAAGCCTAAATTTGTTAGTGATAAGTTATTTTTTATCGTAAATAAAACCTTATAGTATTGTTATGAGCTACTTCTTAAAACTGCAATCTTCAGATAAATATTTTGTATTTTTGCGAAGCGCTTCCAAAATCAGCGAGTAATAGTGCATATAAATTAATCATCAAAGATAGATAGTCCATTAAAAAGCTGATAAAAAATAATCAGATCCCATGTGCTAACTTATTCTGATAGGTATTATTAATAATCCAATAATCTTGAGACTAAAGGAATGTTACTAGACACCGTTTATCCCCCTTATGAATAACGTATTCATCACGGCATTGTTACACGCTCAATGATTTTTTACTTCACTGATACGATTCTCACTATTAATACAACCAATATGGGTTATCTAGACAATGTTTTGAGAAGAACATAAGTAAGTCTACTTTTGCCATTTAAACTATTTGACTTAATATTAAATAAATTTATTTCTCCTTTTCCCTCTATTTATTTTTCTTTTTAATATTTATTTTTGTTGCATAGAATTTTTTCACAGTTAATTTCTGTTAATTTACAAGTGAAATCGAAATCAAATCATCATTAATTGATTTTTTATTTATTTTTTATAAATGATTTGAACAAAAAATATATATCCTAAATAATATTCCCTAGATATACATCCTCTCATCATTTAGGAATTTATAATGGAAAATAAATACAGTCTAAATAAGACATTACCAATCGGTATTAATGAGACAGGTTTTCGTGAAGAATTCGATAGTATGGGGAAAATAAATGTTCCTGCCGACCGTTATTGGGGAGCACAAACTCAGCGTTCATTACAGCATTTTAATATTGGCAACGATTTAATGCCAAAAGAAGTGTATCACGCTTATGGTTATATCAAAAAAGCTTGTGCGTTAGTTAACTGTGCTGCTAACCGACTTCCTGAGTGGAAAAAAGAGGCGATTGTTATCGCTGCGGATGAAACTATTAATGGTCAATTGGATGAGCATTATCCTCTTTATGTTTGGCAGACTGGCTCTGGCACACAATCGAATATGAATGTGAATGAAGTTATTTCCAATCGTGCAATTCAATTGCTTGGTGGAACGTTAGGAAGTCAATCGCCCATAGGGCCAAATGATGATGTCAATATGGGGCAGTCATCTAATGATACCTTCCCAACCGCGATGCATATTGCTGCCATTTTTGCACTTGATGAGCAATTAATCCCAAGTATTGAAAGTTTAATTGATGTTATTGAGAAAAAAGCCAGCACTTGGATGAATGTAGTGAAAATTGGCCGTACTCATCTGGAAGATGCCGTGCCTTTAACTGTTGGTCAAGAGTGGTATGGTTGGGCAGGTCAACTCAGAGATGCTCTCGAAGATATTAAACGTAGTAAATTAGATCTTTATAAGCTCGCGGTTGGCGGCACCGCTGTTGGTACAGGTCTCAATGCACCAGCCGGTTTTTCAAAAGATGTTGCCGATAAAATAGCTGAGTTGACTCAAAAACCCTTTATTACTGCACCCAATAAATTTACTGCGCAAGGCTCTCTGGATGCGTTAGTCCGCACACACGCATCTATTCGTGGATTAGCTGTCGCACTCATTAAGATCGCCAACGACATGCGCTGGTTAGCTTCGGGTCCTCGCTGTGGCTTTAGTGAGTTAATTTTACCTTCTAATGAACCAGGCTCTTCAATCATGCCAGGTAAGGTTAACCCAACTCAATGCGAAGCAATTGTGATGATAGGTATTCAAGTGATGGGCAATGATACTGCAATCGCCATGTCAGGCAGCCAAGGTAACTTTGAATTAAATGCGATGCGCCCTGTTATTATCAATAACTTGCTACATTCAATTCGTATTTTAGCTGATGGTTGCCATAAATTTAGAGAGTTTTCTGTTGAAGGTACGCAATTAAATACCGCTAAAATCACTGAGTATGTCGATAACAGTGTGATGTTAGTTACCGCTTTGTCACCTATTATTGGTTATCAAAATGCGGCGCATATTGCAGAAAATGCCATAGCCAAAAATATCACTTTAAAAGAATCCGCTATCGCTTCAGGAAAAATAAGTGAAGAAGACTTTAATAAATATGTGAATCCAATCGATATGACTGGCAATGGTTTATCGGGTGCTTAACCCATCTTTTTATGATGATTAAAATAGCAATACCACAGTAAGCAAAACAAGATACCCCCTTGAAATAACATTATTATATATTTCAGGGGGAATAGCATAAGTGATATATTACCACCTAGTGACATTAAAATTTAACTTAACCGGATTTTGGCTTAAACCTATTATTTTCGCTGAGTTCACCCACAAAAAAATACAACTGTGTGGCGTAATTTTGGAATAATCCGCCCTTTACACTATTCGCCCTTCGCTGACGTCTAGTCAATGTACACCACTGTTCTATAATAGAAGCAATATGTATTATGATAGTTTGATCAAGCATTTTATTCACTATGCTGTCGCGGCCGATACACCTATACACGTTAGCTAATTCGCTGTAGAACCAAATTGTTAAAAATAAAATACGTTCGATTTAACCCTTTTTACGGTTGCCATTCCAATAATTTTATTGATTTGCTATTTAATGCCAATTTAAAATGATTTTTCACGCAATTACATACATTTGATAAATGCAATGGTAAGATCCGCGTAAACCCAATTAATGCTCGTTTATATCAACATTTATCGGGTTAACAATTGTCATTGCATTATTTAGATCATCAACAGTCAATTCAGCCACCACACTGTGGCATGGTATTAACCCAATACTCGTTGGAGGAGCGGCTCGAAATGGCAGGACATATGGTACTCATTGGCTGGGCATTATGGGTAAGTCCTTGTGGCACAGATGCCTGTGATGCATTGCCTGTGACTGAGACCATTTTTACACAAGATCAGTGTATCACCCGTAAATCTTATCTCGAATCAAAGCGCCCTAACCTCTATTTTATGTGTGGTGAAGTCTATCGCGATAGCGAAGAAATCAAAAAAGACGATAAGCACAGTGTGCCCGCCCCTAACCCACCATTGCGTGCACTCCCTGAACGTATTTCGCGATAATGGTTATTTAAACGGGAGCAAGTAAACACTTGCTCCAGAGTGAACTAGTCATTTATTTCTGCAATTACGCTATCTGCATCAATATAATCACCCTTATTGACAATATATTTCAGCGTACCGGCACGGTGAGCGATCACCTGTACTTCCATTTTCATCGCTTCCATGACACCAATAACCTCTCCTTGAGCAACCGTGTCGCCTTCTTCAACTAACCAACTAAACAGTACGCCTGAAATAGGGGCATTCACTTGCTGATCTTGTGCGACCGCTTGATGATTCGTTATTGAAGCCTGCTCTGTCGATGGCATCGCTAACCCAGCTAACCATTGTGTCGGTAAACCAAGCTCACAGCGCTTCCCATCGATTTCAATAAAGGTACGCGTTATTTGTGGGTTATTTTGTGGTAATTGCCGTTTTGCTGGTGCAATCTCAACAGAAAATTCAGTTTCAATCCAGCGAGTATGCACATTAAACCTTTCACAAAAGTCAGCATGCTCCATCACCGCGCGATGGAAAGGCAGTACGGATGCCACGCCTTCAATCGAAAATTCGCCTAAAGCACGGCGAGCGCGCTGGATAGCTTGTTCGCGTGTATTGCCAATGACAATCAGTTTTGCCATTAAAGAATCAAACGTACTTGGGATAGTCGCCCCTGCCACAACACCACTGTCTAAACGGATACCCGGGCCGGATGGGGGATCAAATTTAAGGATAACCCCCGGTGTGGGTAAAAAACCATTTCCGGCATCTTCTGCGTTAATACGAAACTCAAAAGCATGCCCTCGTGGTTTAGGGGTTTCGCGGATACTTAATGGTAAACCTTGTGCTATCCGTAATTGCTCAATGACTAAGTCAATCCCTGCGGTCTCTTCGGTAATAGGGTGTTCAACTTGTAAACGCGTATTCACCTCAAGAAATGACAATTTGCCATCTTGGCTTAACAAAAATTCGACGGTTCCCGCCCCCACATAATTGGCGTGACTACAAATATCGACAGACGCTTTAATCACTTGTTGTTGTAATTGTTCTGATAAAAATGGCGCTGGTGACTCCTCCACTAATTTTTGATTTCGTCGTTGTAAAGAACAATCACGCGTTCCCACGACAACCACGTTGCCAAATTTATCCGCAATAACTTGCGCTTCAATATGCCGAGGATTATGTAAAAACTGCTCTAGGAAACACTCGCCTCGTCCAAAAGCCGCTGTCGCCTCTCGCACCGCAGAGTGATATAGCTCCTCTACCTCTTCCATGTGCCATGCTACCTTTAAGCCTCGACCGCCACCGCCATAGGCGGCTTTAATCGCAATCGGTAAACCATTGGTATGGGCAAATTCAACGACTTCTTTGGCCTCTTTGACAGGCTCTTTGGTTCCTGCCACTAAAGGTGCGCCGACCTGCATCGCAATTTGACGAGCTTTGACTTTATCACCCAATATGTCAATGGTTTCAGGTTCTGGGCCAACCCAAATCAAGCCCAACCCTTGTACCGCACGAGCAAACTCTGCACGTTCTGATAGAAAACCATAACCAGGGTGAACCATGGTTGCCCCTGATTTTTTCGCTACCTCAAGTAATTTATCCATATCCAGATAGCTTTCGGCGGGTGTACTTCCCGATAATCCATATGCTTCATCCGCCATCTGAACATGCAATGCGTTAATATCGGGATCCGCGTAAACCGCGACTGAATCGAAGCCAATATCCCGACACGCACGAATAATGCGAACTGCTATTTCGCCACGGTTTGCGATCAATACTTTATGTTTAGTTTGATTATTCATTGTAGGCATAAGTATCCCGACTCCCTTCATATTCTTTAAATACCCCGATTGGGTTAAATTGTATTTGGGCATTAACGGGTAGCTGCCCCGCTAAATCCAAGTGATATTCACATACCGCACCAATAACCGGATAACCACCAGTTAACGGATGGTCATTCAAAAATAAGACCGGTTGTCCATTCGCAGGGATTTGAATTGCCCCAATACACGTCCCCTCACTGGGTAACTCTTGATGTATTGCACGCTCAATAGCCGCATCGCCCGCCAAGCGTAACCCGATACGATTGGATGCTGCCGTAACCTGCCATAATTGTGACGTTAACCGTTGTACCGCCTGTGGAGTAAACCAATCAGTTCGAGGCCCTAAAATGATATCTAGCACCACCACATCACTCGTACTTGGGTAGTTAAATGCAGGTTGTTCATCAAGTGAAATAGCCGTTGGTTGTTTAAGTGATTTAACCGCTAATGTCAGCCCTACCGTTAATGGTGCAGGCCCTACCTGTGCTAATGTGTCAAAAGAACAGCTACCAAGAACAGGCGTACTTTGGATGCCACCGCGTATCGCAAAATAGCTACGCACGCCTTTTGTTGCCGTTCCTAAGCGAATAATATCCCCCGAGGCTAAATGAATCGCTTGATATTGCTGTGCGCAATAGGTAACACCTTCGGCTGTCGTAATTTCGATATCACAACATGCCCCTGTGACTGCTACCAATAACGGTTTATTTGCCTGTGCTTTAAAACCCCCTTGGGTAATTTCCAGCACTGCTTCATGGATTGCATTTCCTACCAACCGATTTGCGCTTCGTAGCGCGCCTTTATCCATAGCTCCGGATTCAGAAATTCCCAATGCAGCCTGCCCTATTCGCCCAATATCCTGTAATAACGTTTGTAATCCTGTGGCAAGGACAGTGATATCACTACGTTGGCTATCCTTATGATGCTCAACTGTTGGCTGAGGTAGGCTATAGGTGATCCCCGTTTTCGCAGCATCAACAAAATTGACACGATACCCCGGTTTTAACAGTGCAGGCTCTGTGCGATGTAAATCCCATACAGCCGTTGGTGTAACGCCAATTAATTGCCATCCCCCTGGACTTGCTTGAGGATAGACGCTACTGAACTCGCCAGCTAAAGCAACAGAGCCAGCCGGAATTCGGATCCGTGGTGATGGCCGACGTGGTACATTTAATTGGGCATTTTTTGCAACCATATAAGCAAACCCTGGAGCAAAGCCACAAAAAGCCACTTGGTATTCATTGTTAGTGTGTCTTCTTATTACTTCATCAATTGACACCCCTAGGTGTTCAGCAACATCAGCAAGATCTTCACCGTTATAGTGAACAGGGATAGTCACCAACTGGCCTAATTTAAGATCCGCCTTCGAAATATCTAACCTTTCAATTTCATCAATGATGATATTGGCATTCGTAATAACAGGATTAAAGCGAACTAAAACGGTTCTTGCTGCTGGTGTAATTTCTTCAATCGCAAGCTGACGTGACATGTTACGCAGCACATCCGTCAGAGCCATTGTCTCTTCAAGACTTTGTAGCTCAATCATAAAAGTGCTTAAATTGACAGGTAAAAATCGCATTAAACCCCCTTATACATGATAGGCTACATCAGGAATATCCGTTATAAACATATGCCCCGGCGCATGGCTTAAGGCAAATGGGACGCCTGATTTCATCACGGCTGCTTGTGGCGTTACACCGCAAGCCCAAAACACAGGTATTTCTCCCTCTTCAATGCGAACTGGATCGCCAAAATCAGGTTGCATAATATCGACAATCCCTAATTGTTCAGGGACGCCAATATGAACAGGGGTTCCATGAACCGATGGAAAACGCCCTGTAATACTGACCGCATCCGCTACACGATCCGCAGCGATAGGCCGCATTGAAACCACGAGCTCTCCATGTAATCGCCCCGCTGGACGGCATAACCGATTGGTTTTATACATTGGCACATTGGTTTTATCCGTGATATGCCGTACATCAATACCCGCTTCTATCAATGATGTTTCAAAAGTAAAGCTGCAACCGATTAAAAAAGTCACTAAGTCAGTGTGTTGATGATAAATCTTGCTGGCATCCGTGATCTCATCCACCAGCTTCCCCTGTTGCCAAACGCGATAACGAGGGATATCCGTTCGCAAATCGGCCCCTTCAGCCAAAATGGTTTGCCAACTCCCCGCTTCGCATACATCCAGTACAGGGCAGCTTTTCGGATTGCGTTGTGCATACAATAAAAAATCAAAGGCCCAATCACGAGGCAACGCAATCATATTGGCTTGAGTCAATCCAGCAGCCAAGCCCGCCGTCGGTTTATCAAAACCTTGTCGAATAGCTTCTCTTGCGGCTCTTGCTGCCATAATCGCTTTTTCTGACGCCTTAAATAAACTTGTCATAGGGCCCCTCCCGAAAAAGCTCTGATTTCAACACCATGCTGTTGTAATAACTCACGCACATTTTGCGCCATCGCTAATGCCCCAGGGCTATCACCATGAACACAAATAGAGCCCGCTTCGATCGGCGTAAAATCCCCTTCAATTGATATTACTCCCCCTTCATTCACTAATTGCAGCATGCGCTGTGCAACTTGCTCAGGATCATGTAATACCGAACCGGCTTCCCGACGGGAAACCAAAGCACCATTAGAGTGATAAGCCCTATCCGCAAATGCTTCTGCAATAACGGTTAGCCCTCGCTCTTTGGCCCATCCAATCAGTGGCGAGCCTGCAAGTGCAACCAAAACTAACTGTGAATCGATAGCGCATATCGCATCAATAACAGCCATTGCTTGACGCTTATCATGGGCGATGGTGTTATACAGTGCCCCATGAGGCTTAACATAGCTGACTTGGCAACCAACCGCAGTTGCAAGCCCTTTAAGTGCACCTATTTGATAAATAACATCAGCGCTCAGTTCATCCGAGGCGATATCCATATTGCGCCGCCCAAAGCCCACTAAGTCTGGATAGCCTACATGTGCCCCTACCGTAACATGGTTCAATTTCGCCGCTTTTAATGTTCGCAAAATACCTTCTGGCGAGCCTGCATGAAAACCACAGGCGATATTTGCACTACTGACAATTTTCAGCATGGCTGTATCATTGCCCATTTTCCATTGACCAAAGCTTTCCCCGAGATCACTGTTTAAATCGATGATTTTTTTCATTGTTCTATTTGACCTCTATTTCAAGTAGTTAAAAATTGCTTCAACCGACATAGCCCCCATATACCATGTTAATGCACAGACAATGATACCGGACCATAACAACCAACGTGGATAGTGATAGCCGGACATCAAATCGGCACGTTTCCACCCGATATAAACAAAGATGGTTAAACCAATCGGTAAGATCAGACCATTAAACCCACCAGCAAAAACTAATAATGCGGCAGGTGCGGTTCCCATCATTAAGTAGACCGCCAGCGATATTGCGATAAATAAGATGGTGGCAATATTACGTTGCCTTTCTGTGATGGATTTTTTAAACGCGGTAATGAAACTCATGGAGGTATAAGCAGCACCGATAACACTCGTTAATGCAGCCGCCCATAAAATCAACCCGAAAATGCGTAAGCCAAAATTCCCAGCTGCCGCTTGGAAAGCTTGAGAGGCAGGGTTAGCCGCTTGGCCTGATATATCAATTGTCACACCACTTGCCACCACACCAAGAATGGCAAGAAATAAAATATAGCGCATTAATCCGACAACTAAGATCCCTTTAGTTGCAGCGCTTGAAACAACATGGATGTTTTCAACTCCAACAGCCCCTTTATCTAGTAAACGATGGGCGCCGGCATAGCAGATATAGCCCCCTACCGTACCGCCAACAATGGTAGTAATCATCGCAAAATCAACAGTATCTGGTAGCACGCTTTGGCGTAATGCTTCACCAACGGGTGGATTGGAAGCAAAGGCCACAAACAGCGTTAAACCGATCATGACTAGGCCTAACAAAATGATCACGCGGTCAATGAAGGTACTCGCTTTACGGGAAGAGAAGATATATATCGCTAACAGGGCACTGAGCAGCCCGCCCCATTTGGGATCTAACCCGACAAGGGCATTTAACCCTAATCCAGCCCCTGCGATATTACCGATATTAAAAATCAAACCACCAAAAATCACCAATACTGCAAGCAGATAGCCACTTCCGGGGATGGTGGCATTAGCGATATCCGATGAATGCATTTTGGTTAGAGTAACCACTCGCCAAATATTCTGCTGCACCACAAAGTCAATAATAATGGATGCCAAGATCCCAAAAGCAAACGCGGCTCCTAAGGTAACAGTAAAGGTTGCTGTTTGAGTAATAAAACCTGGCCCTATTGCAGATGTCGCCATTAAAAATATTGCCCCAATCAATGAGGTACGCCTATTTTTTATGAACTCTGCTGTGCTGGTACTTTCTTGAGCTGCCATGTGCATACTCCTTTCGGATTGTTTTTGTCGTTATCGATGTTGTGTTAGTTATAAAGGCAATAATCATGCCATTGTTCTACCAATACATATTATTGTTAATCTATCTTTAATATATTGTTGAACAATTAATAGTGAATGGCGAATTAACAAGCAATCAAAATCGTGGTTTGCGATTTAAAAATCAAAGACCGATCACTTTTTTAACAAAACACATAAATAATTAACATTTTTTGAATGCTAATTACGGCTAAATGCACCATATGAGTGCAAGAAACGATGGATTTGTGCTGAGCATGCACCAAAAGGAGCCTTGAAGCCGACTAGGGAATATGTGAAGATAAACTCTTACACTGTTCCTCATTGGCTCATACCTAAAACCTATTGATATGACTAAACAACCTGTTGTTCAGACCTTAGCTGTTACTATCGCCGAAACGATCCGCTACAAAATCACGGTTGGGGAACTTACGCCAGGCCAACGTTTGTCGGAAGCCGCTCTTAGTGAAGAGTTAGATATTTCTCGTAATACTCTGCGCGAAGTATTTCGTGTTTTGACACAAGAAGGGTTACTTACTTATGCACCAAATAAGGGCGTATTTGTTTCAGTACCCGATATGGCTGCTATCATCGACATTTACCAAGTACGCCGATTAATTGAATGTGATGCATTGAAGCAAGCCTATGCCATGCATCCTGCCGTACAGAAAATGAAGCAAGCCGTCAACGAAGCTCGCGAACAAGAAAAGATGGAAAATTGGATTGGTGTGGGAACAGCCAATATGAAATTTCACACTGCCATTGTTGAGTTGTCTGATAGCGAAAGGCTAATTAAGCTTTACCGTAATATCGCCGCTGAGTTACGGCTAGCTTTTGGTCATCTTAATGATCCTAAGATTCTATATGCCCCTTATATCGATAAAAACCAATCGATATTAGAGTTATTAGACGCCGGGCGTAACCTTGAAGCGGCTGATACATTGAGCCGTTATTTAGATTTATCAGAGCGAACCTTGCTCGCCGCCTTTAAACGAAAACAAGCCGGCTATTAATTCTCTTTATTAATAAAGTGTGAAAGCCATCAATCTAGTACTGGTCAATCCTGAGGAATTCAGAGCCTGTTTACGCAAATAGGATCCCCTGCTTTTCTGTTATCAACTATATTGGTAAATAGGAGCAAGATTTCAATAACTCAGTGCTAATTCTTTCTGGCAAGAGGCATTAATCTATTTTTTGCGATTTAAAGAAAAACTTATCTAAAAGGAATAGCTTGAGTGATTTTACGAGCAGAAGACTTCCCTAGATAGTAATAACATAAATAGGGTAATTACAATGATATATTGTTGAGTATACTATGACGGCGACTATTATATTTTTTAGTAACTTAGTTTCATCTTTACCCGTTTTCTAATTTCTGCTATTCGGTTATCTAGCTCTATACTTTTTGCTAGCGACGTAGAAGCAAGTTCAGATACACTGACATTAAAAACAGAAGACAATGCACTAATTGTCTCTATATTTGGGACTTTATTATTTTCAATTCGCTGAATAGTTCTAGTGATGTTAGTTGAACGAATTGTGCTTGAGACTACGCTCTTTCTAATCTTATTTGTTTAACTTTGTTTTCAAGGAAAAATTACATGAAGAAAACATTCGATGAAACTATAAATACCTTGCGGGAATTAGGCTTAATTTATGATGATCAATCTCCACGACTTCCTGAGGCTATGCCCAAGTTTGATGATCCTGATCCATGTGGATTCAGTATTTTTCGAATGGGCATAGCAGACTTAGACCTAAGCGCCTTAGACATGAGAAGGACATTTTTTTCTCGTTCAGAAATAGTCGGCTGTGACTTCACAGACACTGACTTAGCTGAGTCAAATATGTGTTGGAATGATTTTATAAGCGTCGATTTTACACGCGCTAATCTAGCAGGTGCGGATCTTCGTGCGTCTATTTATGAAAATACAAATTTTACAGAGTGTAACTTATCCGGTTCCGACTTAAGGCTAGCTGAATTTAATAATTGCATATTTACCTTAGCTAATATGCAAGGAGCAAAGCTGACTAAAACAGCTGGAGAAGCTCTTCCTCTTTCAATACAGCAAAAAAAACAAATAGATTGGCAAGACACTGAAGGCGAGGAGCCAAGCGGAGGTTAACGATTTATAAAGAAAAAAATCATCATTTGGTTGCAAATCATGATTTATCAGTATGGTGTAAGCATCATACTGATCCTGATTTCATGTATTCTTACATTCGCACGAATGAGATCAGATGGGTGAGCTTACCTATAATATTAAACTCAATCTTTTACATGTCATATTTTGAAATTAAGTTAAGCATTCAATATATAGTCACACAAAATAAATTGTATGCATATCCAATGATATTATTATATTTCAAGTTCTTTTTAGTTATTAAATTGATCTAATAATCCGTTAAATAAAGTATATTATCCCTACAAACTTTGTATGATTAACAATCGAATAGTACTTAAAAAATAGAATCACAGGTTATTAGAGGGCTCACCATCTCATGCACCTAAAATAATGAGTTAAATTGACTTTTAATCTGTATTTCCTCTTTTACATAATTTTAGCTACATCAGGCAGCATAAAAGAAGATAAATTAATTTTTATCTATAACGCTAATGAGATATCGCTTGCTGCTTTTACTTTTTGCTCGTATAGATACCTTACTAGGACGAAGTAAAATTTGGATATTCAGCGTCTTATTTTATTGTTCTGAATATAAGTATTCAGGACAGTTACTTTCAACGCCATAACCGAGAGAGTAATATAGTTTAAGAGCTTTAAAGTTTATTTTATCATAAAAATAAAGCCCTTCAGTACTTAAACAAGTCGCAAGATTTAAAGTGTGATGACTGTAACTTACAGTGAAATTTGATGCATCTTGGGCTGTAAAATGAATATTCATCTTATTGTTTTCGTCATAAATAAAAGCAAAAAACAGACCATTATTGTTATCATGCAATTCTTTTTTGTAACTATATTTAAGTAATAAATCGCTATTTATCGAGTTATATCCATCATTACCTTTTTCAGTCTTTTGAAAGTCACGCCCATTCATATGGTAACACTTGACTTTATTATTGCGTTCATTATTTATACAAACCGTGACCGTTTTGTTGTTTAAATTACTTTCAGTTGAATACAGTATGATTTCATTAGGAAAATAGGATAAGAAGCCAGCACTTAAGATATTGTTATCCATTGCAAATGTCATACTGCTGAATAAAAATAAAATTGACAATTTATAATTCATTTTATTAATAGCCCGTCTCATATACCGATAAGAGTACCATACTACCCTCACTTGGCTTTAATGTATATATTATTTCTTCCATATCATGATTTATTTTTATTTCTAGATTGCTTTTGTTTTTCCATGTATAACTTCCCCTTTCTTTTCTTTAAACTTTCGTAACTCGATTTATTTTCCAGTTATTTCCTTGTTTAACTAAGATAATCTGTAAATTTAATTTTGGCTCAGTGCCGTCACCTAAAATTAAACTTATTTTTGAGTAAGCATCAGTTTGCTTAATTTTTAATATCTTTATACTTTTTTCCCAAGAGGGATAATTATCCTGAGATTTTATAAAATAATTAACATCTGTCTCAATCCAAGTTCCATCCCAGTTACAAACAATATTCCCTCTATTTTTTCTGCACTCTTGTTCTTTTTTACAAATTTTTTCCAACTCTTTTTCATCTACATCCGAATCATAGTGACATATTGACGAATAGTATAATTTTAATGCTAATTCAGGGGTTACATAGTTCTCCACTAGACTTTCTTCATTTATATTTTTGAAATAGCCTTCATAAAAATTCACAACAACTTCTTCGGGAGATAACCCTGAACTTGCAGTTGATGAAACATTATTTGTCCTAGAATTGTCGTTAACATGCCCATTAGCTATGCCTATTAGTGGAAGTAATACTATCGAGAAGATAAAAATGTTAATTCGATTAAACATACCAAGTACCATCACCAATTAATCTTAAAATTTCCCAATGAATAAAATACACATAATCTCAGTGGTGCTAAATGCCCAATGAAGTTCTAAACAGCACCCGAAAAGTTGTCAACCCATATCAGGGCTAATCAAAGCTCAATCAATAATCTATTATGTTTCTTTCTCATACAATAGGTACTCCATCCTCCCCTGTTGATCAAGTGCCTCTATCACACAATTCCTTGACTTAGATTTTACATCATTTTAAAAAATTAGTTTTTTATAATTGCCTTTTTCTGCCTATAACTTATTTTCCTTATCCATTAAATAGATAAATAGAAACAATCTATTCATTCGTTTTATTTAGAATGATCCTCACTCAGTATTTAACATTTTAGTTACACAACGAAAACAATTAATTAATATTGATGGTTAAGCATTTAACTACCAAGTCCATTCTTACTCCACCGTGGCAAATCAATTATGAAAAGAATTATTACAATTTAATACAAATCAACGATAAATAATGATTGCCATGCTCAATTAATCGACTAAACAACTCAATATTTACGATCTAACAGTTGTAGTTTTAACGAATATTCGCTATAAAAATTGCGATAGAAAAAGTACAAACATAAAAATTATTAATATATTTGAGATTTCATTATGACTTCAAACCACATTTCGACAAAAAAACCATTTAAATTTGGCCTAGGATGGCAAATTTTAGTCGCACTGATTTTAGGTGTTATCGTAGGCGCTTTTTTGCATGAAAGCGTAGAATATAAAGATTGGTTAATCGTTAATGTTCTATCACCCGCGGGTAAAATATTTATACAATTAATTAAAATGATCGTTGTTCCGATTGTTATTTCAACATTAATTGTCGGTATCGCGGGGGTAGGAAATACGAAACAACTTGGGTCGCTCGGGTTTAAAACCATCCTCTATTTTGAAATTATCACCACTATTGC
The DNA here is from genome assembly GCF_028482435.1 of Providencia sp. PROV119. Classification (NCBI taxonomy): domain Bacteria; kingdom Pseudomonadati; phylum Pseudomonadota; class Gammaproteobacteria; order Enterobacterales; family Morganellaceae; genus Providencia; species Providencia sp. PROV119. The sequence continues at coordinate 18,360 of NZ_JAMPQL010000003.1, read as the reverse complement.
AATCGTTGTCGGGATAAGCTTCGCCAATATCTTCCAACCTGGTGTTGGTATTGACATGTCACAGTTGACACAAGTTGATATCTCCCAATATGAAAAAACCACCCAAGAAGTTGAAAGCCACCCTTCGGGTATTATCAATACCATTTTAACCATGGTGCCGAGCAATATTTTTGCCTCTATGGCCAGTGGGGAAATGCTACCCGTCATTTTCTTTGCCGTCCTGTTTGGTTTGGGCCTCTCCTCATTACCTAAAGAGAAGAAGCAACCATTATTAGACGTTTTGCAAACCTTTTCTGAAACCATGTTCCGCGTCACTAATATGATCATGTTGTATGCCCCTATCGGGGTTTTTGCACTGATCTCCGTGACTGTCGCCAACTTTGGTTTTACCTCTTTAGTACCACTACTAAAATTAGTGATTCTGGTTCACTGTGCAATTTTGTTCTTTGCCATTGTGGTACTTGGCATTGTCGCTCGTTATTGCAAAATTAATATTTTTACCTTAATGAAAATTTTAAAAGACGAGCTACTTTTAGCCTACTCCACCGCAAGCTCTGAAACCGTGCTTCCACGTATCATGGATAAAATGGAAAAATACGGTGCACCTAAATCAGTAACCAGTTTCGTTATACCAATTGGCTACTCATTTAACCTTGATGGCTCAACACTCTACCAAAGTATTGCCGCCATCTTTATTGCTCAGCTCTATGGAATTGAACTGTCTATTGGCCAGGAGCTTATCCTTGTATTTACCTTAATGATCACCTCTAAAGGTATTGCAGGCGTACCTGGTGTCTCCTTCGTCGTTCTCTTAGCCACTTTAGGCAGTGTCGGTATTCCACTGGAGGGCTTAGCCTTTATTGCTGGGGTTGACCGTATTCTCGATATGGCTCGAACTGCACTAAACGTTGTCGGTAATGCCCTCGCAGCCTTGGTAATTGCCAAGTGGGAACATAATTATGATGAAGAAAAAGCACGTGAGTATGAGCAAACCTTTTAACGGTTGATAATCCACAATCCCTTTCCACACACCGAGCAACGACTCGGTGTGTTTTTATCTATTTCCTAAAAATTATAATCTAACATCGATTGAGATCTTATTAATATATTGATTAAATTTCATCTTAGATTATTAATGTAAAACCGTGATAAACAACACAATTTTTAATAACAGCGAGTAAGTATATTTACTTTACTAACTAGGCATGTTAAAAAATCAGCTTGTTCAAATTATAATATAAATATATTCTATTATTTGTTTTCTAACTTACTGTTTTATTAACATATCGCTGTTAATTTGAATTATTCAATCCGGTTTAGTATGGCACGTTAAATAACGATCTATTTATATCGTTTTAACTGTGGCAGAAATTAATTTAAGCTATTTACCAATATTAATAATTAATAGCCATTTTTTCTTATTAAATCCGGAGTCGATTTTATGTATAAAATACTTTTCTTAAGCTTAATTACAGCTTGCTATACCGGAAACCTAATGGCAACTGAGTATTTCGTTGATCCCACCTCGTCTGCCGCATTGTGGGTAGAAAAAAACAAGAGCGATCCCAGAGCACTGGCTATTCGGGCTAAAATAGCGTCTGTGCCTACGGCTATTTGGCTTTCTAAAATCCATGAAAATGAGACTGAATTAGCCCAGCAAATAACAAGTTATATTTCACAAGCTGATAAGCAAAAAACTCAGCTTATGTTTGTGTTATACGCTCTACCTAACCGCGATTGCTCAGGCCAAGCCTCCGCCAGCAACACTACTAATAGCCAAAAATATCGAACATGGATTAATCAATTAACAAAAACAATTTCAAACACTGAGCTTACCATTATTTTAGAGCCTGACGCCTTAGCGGATATGAGTTGCCTAACGCCATTGCAGCGCAAAGATAGAACAGATTTACTCAAATATGCTGTGACTCAATTTAAAATAAAAAGCCCTAATGCGCATGTATACCTTGATGCTGGCAATATGAAGTGGCAACCCGCAAAAACAATGGCAGAACAACTCATTGCAGCGGGAATAAAAGATGCATCAGGTTTTTCACTCAATATTTCTAATTACTATGCGACCGAGCCCACTATAAAATATGGTGAAGACATTAATCGATTTTTAATGGCGCTGATAGGGATAAAATCCAATATGATTATTGATACCTCACGCAATGGTCATGGTGCACCAGCATTGCCAAATCAATGGTGCAATCCACTTGGCCGTAAGATAGGTGAAGGCCCAAAAGATATTTCAGCAACCGTTAAAACCGCTTGGATAAAGCCACCGGGGGAATCAGATGGCGACTTTTCTCCAACAGCTAATTGCCATGGCGGCCCTAAAGCAGGGGTTTTTAGCCCTGATTTAGCGATACGCCTGATTAAAGGGGAATAATAGATACAAGACCAAGGCGAGAAAGTCAGCGCAGGAGAAGTGCCGATAATAGGTTATGGGTATTGGCATTTTTCCGATAAATTATTTTGTGTCAATTTATCACTACGATAATTTAACTTAATGCTGTACCATGAGTGCCAATAAAAACAGTGGAGAATAGGGATAAAATATGGATGCTCTTTTCGAGGCCGTCGCTAGGTTTTTTGCTTTTTGTATTGAACTCTTGTTAAATCTTTTTCAACTTTTCGGTATTAGAATTACAATATTACTCATTGCTTTTATTGGCCTATATTTTCATGGGTTTCAACTCAAATGGGTATTAGGCTATATCATTCTAGCTATCGTTTTATATAGCCCATTCATCTATCGGAAATTGAAACAAAGGCAATAACGCTATTTGACTTAGCCTATTTGTTCTCTTTATCGTAAAGTTAACTCACTATCAATTATCTTTCGTTAAGCATAAAAAACGCTGTGCTACGCGGCGTTAATCGCAGATAATAGGGGGATTGTATCGAAAATATCTATATTAATCCCCCAATAGCATGATATTTCAATAGTATTATGACTCTTCTTCGAACTCTTTTTTATTCAAGATCCTATAATATAGGCTAGATTCCCAATAAGATAAGCCCATCGGATAACCTGCATCAACATAGTCACATTCGCTATTAAAATTGATAGCAGAAAATAAATTTTCTGGGTCAGATGCTGCCCATTTAATTACCTCAATTGCCGTTTCTTTATCATCTGGTATTGCATCAATGCCCCGCCCCACCAGTAAACATCTTTGTATTTCATCTTCAACTGCTTGACGTAAATTATCCGCTCCTTCCGTCAGCATCATATCTAATTCAATCGTTTCTAATAGCAAAAATGGCTGTTTATGCTGCTCTAAAAATTCAAGGGCTTCTTTGATTTCTTTACTCGCATCATAACCATTTTCTAAAAATAACGGTTCAATTGAGGTAAAAAATTTCTTTAATCTTGCAAACCCGATATCAAAATCACTTGTCAACGCATAAAAAGGTGTTTTTTCCCCTTCTTCTTCATGATCGTACCCATGATATAGCAGTGACTCACATAATTTTGGGTTTCCAGACATCAATATACGATAGGTCATTGGTATTGCATATGACCATTCAGAAAGTCCATTCGCAATATCAGGTCGGTCATAATAAGAGCTTGGTTGATTAGATATACTGTAAAGGTAAGAGCGGTTTGCCATAAAATATCCTTTTATATAAAAATGCTTAAGCGAAATGACTCTAGCAATCTCAAAGTGATATAGCAATAACTAGGCCTAACTTTATTAGCCGATAATTATTTTTGAATATCATTAGAAATATTTTCAGGAATTATCTGATGATTTACTTATTTCCTACCGCAATACACTATTTTTCAGTGGAGAATAAATACGGTGATACGTATCGCTGATCACTTCTTAACTTTATAATCAATATACGTATTTTTTTAAAGGATCCTTTAAGGGCATCGATACAACTTACAGGCGCTCAGCTCATAAAAATAACAGAAAGTATAGGCGCTGTTTTCCCCGATAAAGCATCTTTTGACCCTAAACAAGCTTTTCAAATAGAAGAAAATGTAACGATACAAACAGCTCAAAGCGAATATTACGGTACAGTTTTATACGCTTTTATTGTGAGCTCAACCCTAGAGATATCTGCAACATTATTTGAGTTCGATGAGGCTCCTTATATCCAAGCAGCGCAACACAATGCCCAAATAACAATAAAGACCTTATCAGGATGATTTTGAGCAATTAACCAATAAATATAGCCATTACACTAGTTTTCAAATTAATGTGACTTGCGGATTTCGACGTAACGGTTCTGAATACTATTATCATATCGATACAATGAAGGTTTACGACTCAATGGGGGAGCTATTTGATCTTATTAACGATACTCAAAAAGCGATGAGTGTGATGGGCGGTTGTTCAATGACCGTCACGAAACTTTATAAAAGCAATATTTGGGAGGTACGTTCAACGGAAGGGGATATTGTCACCATAAGGTGCTTAATAGGGTCATCACAGAATGCTTTTTACTTTATACTGACCATCTATATGATGACTGGCCTAATGATGCAGAAAGGCTATATTTATAAAATAGGCCAGCTTATCAATTAATATATCAGCCATTTTATGAATTGAATAACTAGCAATACTCTGTTAATTGGTAATCATTGGAAAATGATACGCGTAATACTAGTATGGTGGACATATAAAAATATTTAGTGTGTATTTGATAAAAAGTCCAGTTTATTCTTGTTTAAAGGGGTTATCAGTGGCTTTCACTACCATGTCATTACACTCCGCATAAATAAAAAATAATTTATCGGAATGCCTATATTAGGAATAAAGCTGCTTCTCTCAATGTGACTAAACGGACATAACAAGGCTTTTTATGAAATAGAATAGCCGATGCATTTTAAAATAGCCGCTTTTCATAAAGCGGCTATGGATAAGTAAAAATTACGGTTTTTCCGGCCACTCAATATTAGGTGCTAAAGAAGTATCAATACGATTTAGTAAAACGCGGTATTTTTTCCACGCTTGCAGCGCTGCGGCTTCTTCATCGGTTGCCAGTCCTGTATCGATGGAGTCTTGCAGATAAGTCAGCATATTATTTGCTTCATCCAGTCGTTGTGATTTCTCCTGTTCAGCCTGCTCGATTAATGCGGCTTTTTGGGCTTCAGTGTCAGTGACCCATTTTTTACCGTTCCATGCATCGAATTCCGTTTTTGGCTCTAAAAGTGTGAGTGTTTCAGGTAAATCGCCGATAAAATCGACTTCAATCGGTTGGCGGGTTTCTGTGCTGTAAGCCGTTTTCCCTCGGTTATCTGTCACAATTTCCCATTTTGAACCATCTTCACTACGCACAACAGCAAAACCTGTTTTGGTTGGTAGTTCAGGTGCATCGGTATAAGCTCCCGCGGACACGCTAACATCAAAGTAAATATATTCCATATTTGCATTGAGATATTCACGAGTGGTCGGGTCTGCAATATACGTTTTAATCCAACCGGCTTTTGTTGCTAAACCATTTTGACCGATTTCTGCTTGTTCAATTTCTAAATTGTAATTTTTCATTATGCTGCTCTCACGATATATAAAAATGCAATGTTACGGGGACGATTTTCGTTTGCTGTTGGTACAACACGCGATGCGTCAAAGTCTGCCGATGTTTTTATTTCATTAACCCCACCACCTGAGCGTAATGTATTCGTAGTCCTTTTAAATACGCCGCTCGCACTCAATGCATCTAGAAATCCGTAATTGAGGCTTCCTGTGATATTTCTAATTGCATCCCCTTGTGCCGCTAGCACTGTTCTGTTCGCATCAATCCCACGCCCAGCGTCAAGGCCGCGAATAAACTCACCGCGTAAATCAGGTAATACGCCAGATGGATAAGCTTTAGCAAGCAAGGGGTAAGTCGTTTTATTAAATGTCTGACCATTGCAGATTAAATATCCGCTAGGAGCCGTGGCTTGAGGCCAAGGGATAGGTGCTCCCACGGGGTAATCACTTAATTCAGATGATGAACCTGAAACTTTTAAATTTCCGTTGTGGTCTTTTGCTGTGTTTCTATCACTATATAAATTATATTCATAAAAAGTATTTGAATTGCCACCAATAGCAATAACACCCTTTCCTACATAGTCTGCTGAAATTACAGTATATGTGTCATGAGACTTTCCGTATATCGCTACACCATGCTGATAATGATATTTTGATGTAGCAGCAGAGTTCCTAAATATTTGAGACTCTGTATTTAATCCCTTTAAAAATGAAACATAGGACTTCTCATCTAGATTAATTACAGCCCCTTTTCCACCCCATCCATAATCACCAACCTGCATTATCGTTCCGCTGACATCGGGTAAAATATGATTACACCATTGCTTTCCTGCTCTTTTTGAATTGATTCTTGCAACATTAGCTACAGACATGTCAAGTTGCATATATGCATCATCTTTTCCTGTTACTTGAACCATATTTGCATCTAGTGTATTTTTTACTCGCGTAAGCCCTTCAATATTTCCCCCAGTTTTATCAAACTTTCCATTTAACCCATTTTTTAGCGCCGTATTTGTCGCATAATCTCCCGCTGGGGCATAATTCCCCTTTGGTTGATACTTAGTATCAGACTCTGATTTTGAATAACTGTAGCCTGACGGGAGGTAATTACCTTTAGGTTGGAATCGAGTATCCGATTCAACTTTAGTGTAGCTTTCCCCTTTTAGTGCATAATTACCTTTAAGTTGAAATTTAGTGTCCGTATCTGTTTTAGTGTAATAATTACCCAACCCCAAAAACACACCCAGCGTAGACCATGCAGCTTGCGATTTATCCGGTTGCTCCCCTTTCGTTTCTTTATTGGAAACATAGATAACCCCATTCCACTGAACGATGGCCGTTTTTGGGTAAGATAGCGCCGCATCCCACTCCGCGACACCACGCTGCGTCAAGTACATCAACCACTCATCAACACGCTTACCTATGGCGTTAAACCATTCCAATGGCGGCTTGCCAGCAGTTCTGTCTAAAGTAATCCCCCACCCACGCAATACATCTGGGAATGTTTCAATTTCCCCCGTTTTCGCATCTTGCGCGAATATTTTTAAGTCTGGCTTTTTAATGACTGACATTCATTAACCTCGTGAATTTTCCATCGTTAAAACCAAATGCCGATTGATCCCCCACCCAACCAAATGGGTGTGCATCGGTAATAACGAGATATTGATAATTAACCCCTATAGGCCTCGATAAAATATCGAGATCTTTGATGGCATGGATCCGAAACGGTGTTAAATAATTGGCAGGGATAACCACATTCATCGACATATCATAATTGTCGATAATAAAGGCTTGCTCCCCCAATAAGTGACGTAAGGAATAGGTAATATTGGCGATATCGGGTTTTTGGTAATTTTTAATGATCTTGGCTTTGATAAAAAAGCGGTAATCATCATCCCCCAATACCGATGATCCTTTGAGTGAATCACCATAACGATAAAAGGCCCCAATATTGAAGCCTAGCGCGCCTTCAATACCCCGAAAGCCAAAATAGTCTTTCGGCACCAATGATTTCATGACCCGATGAAGACCGACATGTTTGCCGATTAAATCGAGTCCATACCCCGTAGCAGTGTCGATATTTAAAATGGTCGATAACGTAATGACCGATTCAAAGAGTTGCTTTGTTTCAGAAAGCAAAAGCCCGACGGTTTGTCGGGCTTTAGGTTTTCCTCGGTACTGCCAAATCAAAAAGTCTTCGCGTGGTTTACTCAATCAGCACCTCCACATCTTCTGGCCTGATTTGTGCGCATTGGCGAACCCCTATTGAAACAGCATCGCGCCCATTTACGGTAATTGATTTAATGTAAAAGCCTTGTACTGCATTTACTTGGCAAGTTAAACGCATCGCATAAACCGATTCACCAATATCAAATTCAGTGGCGGCTAACGCGGCTTTAATGGCATCGGTATCGATATCATGGAAGCCCCCCACTCGTTCAAGTAATAATTTGACTTTAACATTCACCAAAGCGGCGCGATCAAAATAGACAGTTCGCGGTGCGCCAGCATACGTTTGTGTATTACTGATACGCCCAAATACCCCACACCCGCCCACTTTCTTACTTAAAATCGTTCGCCCAATATCATTATCATGGCCACCAATAACAACGGCATTTAATGTGTGCGGTGGAATGCCTTTTTCATCCGTTTGATTGGTGTAGTTTTCGTAGACCTTAGCTTGTTTTACATCCGGTAAATCAAGAAGAGCGCCTTCTAATCCTTGATAATCATCATGATTATTGATGGCATGCGAACGCATAAAGCGTAATAACAAATTGCCATCTGTTTCCTCAAAAGCGCCCTCTTTTGCCGCTTTTGTGGTTGTGATGCTATCAACCCCAATGGTCACCGTGTCCATGGTTAAGGGGCGATTTGCTGGCAACAAAAAAGCGCCAAGCTCCTGACTTCGTAGATCCACTCTTGCGGAGCCGTTACTCCCTAACGTGACATCCGCCAATGTGACCCACTTGGTGCGATTATCATCAGACAATAAGCTTCCTTTATGTACGGTAACGCCCTGTTTACCTGTGATCACCACCTCATTGAGATAACTGTAATCGGCCCCTCGGCGAACAATGCCGGCATACATTGCGCGTTGTTCTAGCCATGATCCAATGGCCTTATAGGGGTCAAGCATCTGCGCTATCAGGGCAATTGCTTGATTAATATTATCTATCTCTTGAGAAAATAGGCCGATCATTTGGCCGTCAGGGCTATCCGCATCCAGATTGATGTCATCCCCATAGATACGTTTAAACCCTTCCGTTAAGCGTTGGTGAACGTCAGTCAGCTTATCAATCACTATGCCCGTTTCAGTAATTTGGAGCATCTGTCATTACCTCTTTTTTATGGCCGTAAATATCAATATAAGTGACTGATATCGCCATCAACCTTGTATCAGGATTGAGTTGAATATCAAATTCGGTAATTTGCTCAACCCCTTGCGTATTTAATACACTCGCTTTTATTTCAGCCTCCATCGCTATCAAATTAGGGTTTTTGCGTAAATAATCGAACCATTTAATGCCATGTTCGCGATTAAGAAACCAATCCTGTTTCAATGACAATAGGCGAGTCAGCACCGATTGTGCGATAGCTTCCGAGTGAATGTTGTAATCTGCTCTCCCTCGCCCAAAACACCAATCATGGTTATCATCAAGCCGACGTACTTTCATTAGTTAGGACCTCCTGTATTGCCTCCTCCCATTTGCACTCCGCTGTGCGTGTGGGTATCGCCAATATTTTTGCCATTATGTTTAAGTGTGCCGCCGGATGATTCACTATTACCATTCACTGAATGGTTACCTTTAATCAACGCATTACCTGTTAACTGATAATTACCTTGGTGTTCAATATCGCCTTTAATCATGATCTTTCCCGACTGCATACGAATAAACGTCGAGCCATCATCCGTTTGTAGCGATAGTGAATCACTCGAATAATTAGGTATTTTATTGGGTTGGCTGCTGCCTTGCGGTAAAAAGAAGGCATCGGATAGGTCATGAAAACGGTGATCAAGCGGTTGCGACTGTTTACCGGAAACATACCAGCCGTCAATGCAACGCTCGGCAAAAATCACCAGCCCCTCATCCCCCTCACGTACAGGCACTGTGACACAGAAACCACCTCCCCGATAAAATCCAACCGGAACATCGACTAACGGCGGCAACGCAATCACTTTTCCCTCTTTAGTGACATGGCTGATCATTAATTCAACCGTCGCACTATGCCCATTGCAAGACAGTAATTTACCGGGCAACGCAGTATGAATATCGTAGCGCTGGTTCTGAGCGTATTGATTCATCACATCAAGAAGTGTTGGCTGTTTCATTGTTTCACCTTATCAAACGTACCATCAACACAGACGAGCCTGCTATACCAATCCCTCTCCATAAAATCGCCCGTATGACTTAGCTGCGTAATTTTATAGTCACCATTAAATTCAGATGTAATGGATTGAAGCCGAATGAGGGCACCAATTTTTAATGTAGGATGACATAAACAGGTTATCGTCAAGCCATCTTCACTTTTTTCGGGTTTACCAATTAGCCCCGTTTCTTGCGATAAAACAAAACTTTCGTTATCCGTTATCACCTTTTGTTTTGGCAATAACATGAGTTGCCCATCCTGAATAGACCAATCTGACTGGTTATTTTTCGCGATTTTATGCAGTAATTCCCTAGCATCACCAAACATCACTTTTGCACGCGGAAGTTGACGATCATTTGGCAACTCTATAACGCCAATATCAATATCCATCGCCTGCGCATTTTCTGTTAAAATATCACGATCGCGATTACCCGAAGATAATGTTTTATTAACTAACGTACAGGTATAAGCCTTAAATCCATCGCCACAAATTAATTCACAAATAATATCTTCCGCACTTTCAGTTACCTTAACCTCAATAATATCCCCTGCATAAATTAGTTGCAGCTCTTCATAACCAACCGAAAGTGCTGCCCGATTAAATACCTTGCTGGTTAATAAGTTTCGATGTGACGCATTAAGGTTGTAAATACGGATAACAGCAGGGTTAGGCTCTGGTGTTAATGTTTTTTTGATATCAAACGTGACGCGTAATTGTGTTATTTCGAAAGATTCATCATCATTACCAATAACAAGCTTAAGTTGTCTGCCTAATTGTTTCATACCAAAATCCTTTATCAACAATATAGAGCAAAAGCCTTTCACCTAATTCACTTTGTGATATTGAATTAATACCAAAACGTGATTTATCACTTAACGTCAAAATAAAGGGGAGATTTTTCTCTATTAATGAAGGAGCATTAACAGCTAATCCTTGCATTTGTGTAATAACTTTATTCTCATTGATGTCGAATAAATCAAACTGCCAATTTTTTGAAATTTTGTTGTAGTACAAAGTTAGCTTTAAGGCCTTACCAAATAAGGTAAATAATTGCTCTTGGATCGGCTCGTTAGATACGGGTATTTCATAAATCATGAACGTCCCCCTAATGTTTCACGGAAAGTATGGGCAGATTTGGCCTCAGGCTGAGTTCTTCCCATATTACTTTTTTGAGGTTGTTGTTTTAAATCAGGGTGTAATCCTTTTGCCGTCTGACTCTCGACAATAAACACTTCCTCTAAATTTAAACTAAATTCAACCGCCCCAGGCTTATCCTGTGTCGCGCCAATACTGGTTAACATCATATTCTTGTACAAACGAAGCCCTGTTTGTACATCAATCGGCTCCCCCATTTTTTGTATTGCCAATAATGATTCATAAGCACGACCAGCACGATCTAATGTCTGCGAACTATCAGCAAAAGGTTTCAATACATCCGGATACCAAGGTGCAATCACCTTCTGCACTTTATTGGCTAACACCCGTCCTATCGTTATATATTGCCCCAGCATCGCTTCCGCTTGCCGTATTGATGACGATATTTCTAACGGCAGAGGGTATTCCCCCATAGCCTCGGTATCGAATCCTAAAAAATCATTAAAATATTTCGCAGGTTCATAGCCCACTACCGTTCCCGTAATACTCAGTGATTTCGGCTCAAGAAATGCGTGATCAGCAATATCAGCCCCCGATTCAACGGGGTTTTTTGTGATCCTTAATGCAGAGGTATGAGTCTCGCGGATCGTACAATCAAGTTCAAACTGACCAATCGTTCTTGTAATAACAGACGCTCGACCAGTAAATATTCCGCTTGTAATATCCATAATCTATTGCCTAAATAAAAAAGGCCACATTAAGTGACCTTATCAGTTGAATTGAACCCAACTCATTCTTTAAAACGGCGGGTTAATCAGCATTCGCACTCTTTAAGGAATGGTATGCAATCTCATTAACATATTGATTGATCCCCTCTACCGCCAATACACCCGCTTGTCGGCTATCCATGGTATGAATATCTTGTTTCACATTAACATCCCCTTGGTTAACAACAATGCTCTTATGATTGCTAGTTGTGACATTAGATAAATTGGGATCAGCTAGGTTTTGCTTAATTAAGCCGCCAGCAAGATTTGAGATTTGTACTAATTTTTTTTCACTTTGATATTTATCGTCAATAATACCCAGTGCTTTTAATATTGAAATAATACCCGATGTCAACTCATCAAGCTTTTGGTTTACCCAATTAAATGCCAACTCGAAAGGCTTTTTAATTAATTCAGTCACCCCATTAAACGTATTCGCAAGATCATGAATAAACTTGCCAATATCGGTATCACTGAGATCAAAAAGATTTCTAATAAATTCCCATCCCGCTTTAAATGGTGCGGTTAAGAATTCCTGAATTGCGGCAAATGCTAAATTAAGTTTTTCCGTCCATGACGTTGAATCGTCGGTGAATATTTCATATAACGATTGTATCAAATCAAATGCTGACTGAAATGGTGCCAATAGGTAATCGATAATCGCAAAAAATACTGTACTTAAACCATCAATAAAGGTTTTTGCAACACTCAATACCCATTCAAAAGCCATTTTCGCTGCATTTTTAATGACATCCCAAGCCTGAATAACCCCTTGGATAAGCACTTGCCATAATGCTAAAAATGCCGTGGCAAAACCATGAAAGTAGTGTTCAAATCCTGCCCAAATCTCCTTCAATCCCTCGGTCATGCCCTCCCATGCTTCCCCCATCATCGCCGTATTACCACTGAATAAGCCAAAGAGTAGCTTTAAGGCATTACCTATATATTTAAAGAAGCCACGGAAAATCATCACAGCACTATCGATAGTGAGCGCCCATGCTTGAGCAATGCCATCGAAAATCAGTTTATTTTCAGCATAAAAAGTATTCCACCAAGCTAATACTGACTGTATCCATTCAATGGCTGGCGCCCAAAACTCACTAAATTGTGACTCACCACCGTCTAGATAAGCCATGAGATCCCCGAGCAGCACCATCAGTCCAGCCACCGCAGCCGCAACCCACATGACAGGGTTCGCGGCAAAGGCTATTAAAGCGGCTTTTTTAAAGGCCGCTAACACCGCTATAACGCCAATGATTGCCGCTTTCCACCCTATGGTTTTTTCGACTAAGAGATTAATGGCACGACCCGCATTCCCTATCGCTTGTATGCCTTTACTCCCCCACACGACCAGCTGAGTTAATCCCTCTGATATCAGTGCCTTATTCGCATCTAGCCATTCATTAAAGCGATTAATCACCTCCGTTAAGTTAGGGAGTAGCCCTAGTACGAGTTTCGTTTTTATTGACTCTATTGATAAGCTAGTTTTCTTCGTGACTGATTGATATTCATCAGCTTGCTGTAATTCTTTCTCAGAAATGGTAAATAACACACTTTTTTCCTGAGAGAGCTCTCTCGCCCCTGCTACCGCGCCACCAATAAAGCTAAAGAATTTATTCGACATAAAATCAATAGCCGTCACGAGACCAGAAACCACTGCTTTCAAATTATCAATCGTTAAACCCGCATTACTTAATTTCTCACCTAATTGGCCAATAACTGTTGCCGTTGAAGTCGCCGCCGCGCCGAGGGCAGTGACGACACCTTTTAATTTAACCACTTGCTCTTCATTAAGACCTATAATGGTTAGAAGTTGTTCGATTCCCATCTTCTGCCCTCCGCTGAGACAACAAACGCTCGACATAGGCCTCATGAAAATCAAGCACATCGCCGAGCGTTGCTGTCGTTCTAAGATCATGACCGGTATATTTGCCTTCCATAATGGGCAGCATTTTTAACCAATCTACATCTGTTATGCCGTCAGATTGACCAAACTGGGCATATTTACCTTGGATGCGACTCCATCGGGCAAAAAATCAGCAAAATGAAAGACTAGGCCATTAACAATAAGTGGATAATAATGGGAACGATAAGTATTAAAATGGGTATTAAACACATCCACTTTATCAAGCTGAATAACATTGCCATCGGCATCTTTTGCTATCACCCATTTTAAGATGAATTTTTCGACACCTTGCATTTCTGTGGAGCCAATATTGGCAAGTACGCCCCCCACATCGATATCAACCTGTTCACCATTCATTGCAATGCAACCTTTTAGCATCCCCAATAGCTTCATGGCATGGGTTTTCGCTTCGATAAAGTTGCTATGACGATGCTCATAAGTGATGTTATCTTTTTCCATCAGTTAAAGGCTCCTTTACCCAATTTAGTGATCACACGCTCAAATTGGATCACCCATGACTGCGCATTATGGCCAGCCCCACGTGTTTGCGTCGGCGGTGTTGTGAAAAAGCCAACATGCCCCACAATCTCATCACCGTTCCACGTATCCTTGATATACAATTCAAGCGGCGCGGGAGCAGATTGGCTGCTGAGCATTTGATTACGTAGATTCGATAAAAAATGATTATCTGCAGAGTGTTGCAGTAACTTCAGTGTTAATATTCCCGACTGGTTACCACTAAAAACATAAACCCCACGCCCATTAGCGCCGAACGTCCAAGCGCCATCATCGCCTACAGGAGCAATTGATAGCGCATCTGCAGATTCATCAAAGGCTGTGATTTCATAACCATTGATACTAACCATAAGACTTTTGTGATTATAAACAGACATAGTGACCTCTTAGCGGTTGAATTGAATTAATAAATCTGCTGAATGACCCGCTCCCGCGAGCTTGATTGCACACATAATCGGCATCATTTTGCGTGCTTCTCGATCCGCTTGTGACTGAACATCAAAGCTATCCGAGTAAAAATAGAAACCTTCATCTAAGCGGTCACCAAAAGTCACCTCGCCAATATCACTGCCACGCCAGATCCCCCCTGCTAAGAAGCCATTGCGTTTAAATTCGTTGCCAATGACAATCAAGGAGCCAATTAGCATCGCTTGGCCTTTATCGGTTTGAGGAATTTTTGTAGGGCTTGCTTGTAAAGTCGTGAAGGCTTGTTTTTGGCACGCATCGATAAACGCATCCAGCCCCATCACTTCATCAATAAATGTGCCGCCGAGCATCGTGCCTTCAGCTAACATATTGATACCGTCATAATCGGTATAAAAATTGATCCCCAAACGACGGCATTTTTGTGCCGCATCTTGAGTCACGCGATCGTCAGAGCGTACCGACGTTTGTTGCTTAAATTTGACAGTTTTTGCGGTGTTCTGTCCTTGCCAAACCGTTGAAACAGCAATCGCCAACAACTCAGCACCGGCATGGTTATCTCCCGTTTTGTTGAATTGCACCATCAACCGACCACTGTTTTTATCAAACAGCTTTTTCAGTATGTTACTGTTGTTCCACTCAATCTGCTCATCACGCGTCGCGGTATAGGCCATAACTTTTAAGTCAGCCGCGGTCACCCATGCATGGGCATCATCAAGCTGTTCATCGGTGAGAGAGTCTGCGAAATAGACGCCATACCAGTTTTGATAGACATTTTGTAGTTTATGCAAGGCTTCGGAAGGTAGCTCAGCATTAACAGTTTGTGCGGCGGCTCCCACCGTTAGCGTAGCTTGGCCTTCTTCCAATTTGAGTAAATTACCCACATAAGTACCGCTAGTGGATGGCTTCACATAACCGAAACGCGTTTTTGCATCTACTCCTGCCGTTTTCGATTGAATGATCATGCGCTTACCGATGGCATCCCACACCGCTTGTACGTTGGCATCACTAGGTAGCTTTTGATTAATAACTTTTGCAATGTCTGAAAAATCAATAGCTTTACTAAAGTCGAGGGCCGACAGTAAAATATCAGAGCCCGCAAGGTTCAAAGTCATTGCACCATCAGTAATCGCCTTTAATACATTCAGTCCAACAGAAATCGTTGAGCCTTTTAGCGCATTCGCGGTTGCGGCAATTGTCTGTTTCTCTTTCGCAAAACGCGCGATCATCGCACGCTTCAATTTAGGGCGCGCAGAAAACAGTGCTTGTGCTGCTTTATAGGTTGCCGATTTTGTACCAAATAAATTAGCAACATCTTGTTCATTAGAAACAAATACATAACGCGAAGATGCATCAACAAACGCATTGCCCATTTCAGACGTAAAAATCGCAATCATACTTAGATCACGACGTTGTACGGCTGCCGCTTGGGGTAAAATTTGTGCATTAATGATCTCTTTAATAGATAAACTCATAATGGTTCCTTTAGCGTGGTTATAACGACCGATTCACCATAAGTCAGTGATGATTCGATACGATGAATATGTGATAGTGTTAAATTGAGCTGTGCTCTTTGTTGCTTTCCTTCAGGCTCCTCCTCGGGGAAATATTGAATTTCTGATCCGTGAACTAATCCCGCCCCCATGGCTTTAAGTTGTTGCAAAGCAAGGTATATGTGCATTTGCGCGGCTAAATCTTCAATCAATAAGAACGCCTGCTTACCTTGTGCGGTAATCGAAACCGTGGTTTCCCGTGTCGTCGTCACCACTTCTCTACTGTTTTCTGCTTCGAATTTAACTTCCGTACCGATAGAATGAGATACCAATGGCGTGACAGTGATAAAGTCATCCCATTTCGATACATCGGTATAAACACTGCCATCAAGAACGCATTCTTCCGGTAGTCGTGTGAGCAGCACGATAATTTGGCGCAATTTATCTAGGTTGAGCCGTGAAAGCGTTGTTGTTTCCATGTGAATTCCCAATAATTAGGCATAGACAATCTTCCGCGCTATCGGTGATAGTCGGTTGTTTTATCTGTTATTCAATTAGTTAAAGATGTAATAAACGCTTACTTGAAAAAGAGGGCGTGGCGTTGTTGTTCAATCACTCTGATCGCTTGCTTATCTAAATTACATTGTTCGATAATAGTTAATAATGTTTCATTCAGTAGAAGCGAATCACCCCAAGTTAATTCGAGAGGAATAATCGGAGGTAAACAATCATCGAGTAAATAAGCTGGGATCGCCATTTGCGGCTGTGGAACGTATTCTTTCTGAATGTTTGTGCAACTGGACAGTAGCATCACTAGGCACACGATGAGTGGCACAAATAGTGTCAGAAAGCCTCTTTTTAATAACTTCTTTGGTTTGTTCAGAACTAAGATCCACCTCATTTCGTTGGTTAAGATGATTTTTGGTAATTTTATTGAGTTGTGCTGAAAATTTTAAATACCCATTAAATAAAACCTGTTGCGCTGCCATTTGATGATTCAGTGACATATATTGGCGATTTAACTTGTCATAATCACGCATTACCCACCACAACCAAAAAGCCAGGATCAGGCTGGTCGCCGTAAATACCTTGGTTAGCGATGTCATAGAGGGTAAGCGCGGTATGACAATTGAAAATGTGGTCCGTCTTTAAAATTAACCCAGTCACCTCCCCATTCAATTTCCACGTTTAATTCCGCCGCGGCCTTTTTCATTGCTCGAGCAACCAGCTCGAACTTAGACCAATCATTCCATGGAATTTGACGGTGAATTAATGGAGCGCAGTCGACAGCATGCCCTGTTAGGTGCCGACTATTCATCGTTTGACTTTGTCCATTAGCCACTAATTGCCGTTGGCGAGCTTCATTGCGTTTTCCTTCAATAACCATGAAATCAACACGGCTCAATTTGATCGCTCGGCGCACCACTTTGACTAAATCAGGATGCACACCCCGTAAGTTTTGTTCACTACGCTGGCTAAGAAAAAATTGATTCATCATTAAACTCCAAATCGATTTTTAATAAATTGGATGATCATCTCAAAGATGCCATAGAGTTTTTTTGTACCTAAAAAACCGATCACAACACCACAAAATTCGGCTAATAAGCTCCAAGACTCGGTATTGCCATTTTGTGCTAACCACCATTCAATAAACCGGATTGTGCCCACACTCAGCAAACCACACATCAACGCTTCCAATAAAGATTGTTTCCAAAGCATCCCTTCGCGTCGTTCACGAATATAGGCAATCGTTGTTGCAATAGAAAATCCGCCAATAAGCGGAAGATAATATTGTAGCCAACGCAAAATTGGCTCCCACCATTCATATTTGTCAGGCATAAATCTATTCACTTTATATAAGTGTTCTAATAAAAGCTTCTTTTACCATGATAACTTTATTGAACCATACTGAATAATTGATAGGCATTATTTTAAATAAAAGGCATATAACAAAGAGATAAAGTTTTCATTCAGTAAAATACTCTTTTCATAAACATAGTTTCATTAATCAGTAAAAAACATCAGTCCTATTCATTAAGGATTCATTCATAATTGACCTGATTGAAAACGCTCAGTATTAACAGATTAATTCCTTTTTTGCGCGCGCACAAATTCTATTATTAAAACTTTCTAGCTATTCTATTTTCTAACCTTTTACGTTGATGAACAGCTTATTTGAAATAAAAAAAGCCTCTAAAGCGAGACTATTTGTTATTGGAAATTTTCAGTATTAGCAGATTACCCCCTTTTTTACGCGCGCACAAATTTTATTACTAAGGCTTTCTAGCTA